>NC_005090.1:1503451-1806903 GCF_000196135.1 Wolinella succinogenes DSM 1740
ATTGCTTTGGGCTCAGGAGAGAAGAGCGGAATCTTAAACCCTGAACGCTGATAATCTCGATAGAGCACAAATTGATGGACAAATCCATCATATTTAAGGTGCACGACCAAGCCCTCATTTTTAAAGAGCGTCCAACGAAAAAAGAGATCCTTGAACTGCTCTTTTTGCTTGAGGGATATTTTATAAACCTCATCTTTGGCGAGCTCTAGCTCTCCTTGGTATTTCCACTCTGCCGCGAATGAAAAGATCGCCAAAAAAAGCCAAAAAAGCCCACCGATGAGGGGTTTTTTCATCGTTACTCGTTTTGCGAGAGGATGCGACCCATCGATTCTATCGCAAGGCTACCCATTTTTTTCTTGACCTCGCTCAAATTTTCCTGCGCCTTGAGCCTCTCTTCCCACGAAGGGTCAAGAGAATCAAGTGAGTGCTCCAAAAGGGAGAGTCGCTCTAAAAGGAAGAGAAGCTCATTTTGAGCTAAGGTGCGATTGGCATGAAAGAGAATCTCCAGCCACCGCTCCTCTGGAGTCCCCTCAAAAATCTCATGCGTCAAATCCAAAGATTATCCTTAGGCATGGAGCGCGGCGACATAGCGCTTAGTTGATTCGATCCCTTCATGGAGACCTAGCTCGTAATTTTTGGTGACAAAATCCCAATTAATGCTCTCCCAAAACTTATCCAAATAACCAGGTCGTGCGTTACGGAAATCAACATAATAGGCATGCTCCCATACATCGCAAACCAAAAGAGGGATTTTACCTGAAGTGAGGGGGGTGGCAGCATTTTGAGTCTGAACAATCTCTAGTTTACCCTCTAAATCGAGCACCAACCAAGCCCAGCCCGAACCAAAAAGAGTCGTAGCGGCTTTGAGATAAGCCTCTTTGAAGGCCTCAACGCTTCCAAAGCCTGCTTTAAGCGCCAGCTTCAACTTCTCAGGAATCTCTTGGGGGGCGGTGGCAATACAGTCCCAATAGAAATCATGATTGAACACCTGAGCGGCATTGTTAAAGATTCCTCCTTGGGATTTTTGGATGATATCCCAAAGCGAAGAGGCGGAGAATTCACCCTCTTTAGTGAGATTATTGAGATTATTGACATAGGCGGCATGATGCTTGCCATGGTGATAATCCAAGGTCTCTTGAGAGATGAAAGAGGCCACTTGCTGAGCTTCAAAAGGTAGTTTTCTTAAAGTAAACATAATTTTTACTCCTAATGTTGGTTTCTTGAAAGCTCCATCTTGCCCTAGCCTCTTTTATGGCTGGCTTAAATGGCTCAAAGCCCCTAAACAAGGCGCGCTAGAACTGATTCTTTGTGAGCGTCCAGCCCCTCAGTCTGAGCCAATTTGGCACAGTGGTGTCCTAATTCTCTGATTCCTCGCTCAGAAAAGGAGAGAATCGAGCTCTTCTTCATAAAGTGCTCCGTAGAGAGAGGGGAATAAAATCGCGCCGTTCCGCCCGTGGGGAGCGTGTGATTAGGGCCAGCGATATAGTCTCCGATGGGCTCAGGCGTGTTCTCACCCAAGAAGATAGCCCCCGCGTGACGAATCTCAGGTAGCCATCCAAAGGGATTCTCCACCAAAACCTCTAAGTGCTCAGGGGCAATCTCATTCATGAGACTCACCGCCTCATTCATGTCTTTGGCGATAATGATCGCTCCGCGTGTGTAGATCGACTTGGAAGATATCTCCTTGCGATCCAGCCGCTCCAAGGCACGCTCCACCTCAACATCTACCGCATCGGCGAGCTCAACACTTGGCGTCACCAAAATAGAGCTTGCCATCTCATCATGCTCAGCCTGAGAGAGCAGATCTAGGGCGACCCAAGGAGCTTTGGCGCTCTCATCAGCCAAGATTCCAATCTCGCTGGGCCCTGCGACCATGTCAATATTGACCTGCCCAAAAACGAGCTTCTTGGCAGTGGCAACATAGATATTACCCGGCCCCGTGATCACATCGACGCGTCCTAGGCTCTCCGTCCCATAGGCCATCGCCGCAATCGCGCTCGCTCCACCCACTTTATAGACCTCTTTGATTCCACAAAGGTGACAAGCCGCTAAAAGAAGCTCATTGGGCTCATTCTCTGGCGTGGGCGTGCAGACAACGATCTCCTTGACTCCCGCCACAATTGCAGGAATCGCATTCATTAAAAGCGAGCTTGGATAGGCGGCTTTTCCTCCGGGGATGTAGAGCCCCGCACGATCCATCGGAGTCACCTTTTGACCTAGAATCGTTCCATTCTCCTCAAAATCAAGCCAAGATTGAGGTTTTTGCTTGGAGTGAAAAGAGTGGATACGATTATACGCAGAGTGCAATGCCTCCCTCAAAGAGGCTTCAAGCCCCTCGTAAGCCCTCTTCATGAGGCTTGGATCGATTTTAAGTTCCATAGCACTTTTAGGATTCCATCGGTCAAACTTCGCCACATGGGCTAGCAAAGCCGCATCTCCTTGCGTGCGTATCTCTTTAATCAATCCCGAAACCACAGGAATCACTGTATCCATGTCTACATTGCCCCTCAAAAGGAGCTCATCAAACTCTCGCCGAAACTCCGCCAAGGAGCTATTCAGTCTTTTGATCTTTCTCATCTTCGTCTCGCTTTTTCTCATCTTCTCTTGATATTTTACTCTGTTTATCGGCGTGGTTTTTCTGGATTCGCGCTCGCTCTTTAGCAAACTGCTGCATATCCGCCACCTCATCCATCTCATCTAGAATCTCTACACCCAAAAGAGTCTCGATGGCATCTTCTAGGCTCACCACACCCGCGGTCTGTCCATAGCCATCCCTCACTAAAAAGAGGTGTTCTTTGCGCTTGACAAAAACATCAATGAGGCGCAAAACAGGGAGATTCTCTGAGACGGCAAACATCGGCTTCATCAGCTCTCGCACGCTCATCTCATGATGCCCTTCGATACTCTCCTCTAAGATGGTTTGACTCATCACCATCCCAATGACATTATCCAAACTCCCCTCATAAATAGGAATCCTAGAGTGCATATAGAGGCCATCTTGCTCAATCGCATCCTTGACCTTGATCTCTGCATCTAGCGCAAAAACCACGCTTCTTGGCGTGAGAATATCGCGTGCACGATAATTTTTGAGCTCCAAAAGATTCTCAATCAGATCGCTTTCTTGACTTTGGAGGGTTCCACTCCGCTCTCCCATCTCCGCCATCACGATGATCTCCTCACGACTCATGGCATGGGGGGGCTGTTTTTTGAAAATCTTGGTGATTCCCTTGGAGATGAACAAAAAAGGCACAGTCACTTTGGTGAAAAAGTAGATGGTATAGACCGAAGGCACCAAAAGCCTCCTCCAGTAAACCGCTCCGATGGTTTTAGGAAGAATCTCTGATAGGTAGAGGATGATTAGTGTCAATCCCACCGCAATGAGCGTCTGCCACTGCGCCCCAAAAATCTTCTCTGCCTCAGCCCCCACACCCGCTGCGCCCATGGTGTGCGCAAATGTATTGAGTACAAGAATCGAGCCTACCGAGGCGTCGATATTCTCCTTGAGGTATTTGAGAATCTTGCCCGCGGCTTGATTTTGCCTCGAAAAGGTCTCAACAAAAGAGGGGGTGACCGAGAGAATGACTGCTTCCAAAACAGAACAAACAAAGGAGAGAGAGACGGAAATCGTCAAATAGAGCATCAAGAGTGACATAAGTCGGTTTTTCCTAAATAGGGTGATTTTTCACATACAGAGAGGGTGTGGATTATAGCACACGAAAGAGAAGAGAGGGTTACGGTAGGAGTGGAGCGCCATCTCTGACGCTCCTTGTTCGAGGGATAACTATCCAAGTTGAGCTTTGAGCATCCAGATGCTCTTTTCAAACGCGGCGACTTTATCATCCGCCAAAGCGGCTGTGACTTTATCTCCCGCCTCATCCGCTAGCTTGGAGAGTTTTTTGAACTCACCCGCAAGAAACTCATAATCTTTCAAGACCGCCTCAACAATCACTTTGGAGGTGAAAGAAGTGGCTTCCTCTTCTTTGATTCTAGCGTTAGCCAAAACCGCCTTGAGCGTAACAAAAGGCTTATCTCCGAGCTGCAATACGCGCTCAGCTAGATCATCAAGCAAATCGGCGAACTGATCATACATCTCTTCTGTTGCCCCATGCACAGGATGGAAATCCATGCCTTTGACATTCCAGTGGAAGTTATGCAACTTCATGAAAAGAACTGTGCTGTCCGCCTGAAGAGATTTAAGTAGTGCGATTACATCTTTCATCGTTGATCCTTTTATCAGGTTTTTTAATCATATCAGCTTTCGCT
Organism: Wolinella succinogenes DSM 1740; assembly: GCF_000196135.1. Taxonomy (NCBI): domain Bacteria; kingdom Pseudomonadati; phylum Campylobacterota; class Epsilonproteobacteria; order Campylobacterales; family Helicobacteraceae; genus Wolinella; species Wolinella succinogenes. The sequence continues at coordinate 1,507,715 of NC_005090.1, forward strand.
TGAAGAGATTATAAAGAAATAATTCTTAAAAAGAAATAATCATCATTTAGGAATTATTTTCTTATTCTAATTTCAAATCCCTTTTTTTCTCCCTCTATGAGTCTCACACTTCCCTCGTGCGCCTCGATGATTCGCAAAGAGAGCGCAAGCCCTAAGCCATTACCTTTGATCTTTGTGGTTTTGAAAGGCTCAAAAAGGATATTTTTATTCTCGATAGGTTTGCCATCGTCATAGATCTCAAAGATTCCAAACTCTTCCTCTTCTCGGTAGAGAAGCTCGATTCTCCCCTCTTCGCCCTCTTCCACCTCTTCGATCGCATCAATGGCGTTAAAGACGAAGTTTTGAAGCACAATTCCTATGAGATCAAAATCCGCCTCCATCATCGCCTCTGGCGGAATCTCAAAAGAAAAATCAATATTTTTACTATAGGGGTAGTAGCTCATGGAGAGCTCGATCTCCTCTTTGAGGCGCTCTAGCGCGAAAGAGGCCTTGCTCAGTTGGAGTCCGCGCGAGAATAACAATGTCGCTTTGATAATGCGTTCCACGCGCCATGTTGCCTTTTTTATCTCTAAGACGATGGGCTTAGTGGCAGTATCGACGCGCTTTAGAAGCGTGGAGCTAAGAAGTGTCACCGAGCCGATGGGATTTCGAATCTCATGCGCCAAATGCGCCGCCACCTGCCCCATAGAGATGAGGCGTTCTTTGCGCTTCTCATCGGTGATGTCGGTGGCAGAGATGATTTTCTTGCCCATTTTTTGATTGATCTGCACAAGATAATGATTTCCCTCCAGTTCCATCTCGCCGCCGCTTTGTCGCTCCAAAATAAACTCTAAGAGATTCTTGATTTTGAGCGATTCGCTGTTTTGATAGACCAATCCCCCCTCTTCATCCAACACCCAAAGCGCATTGGGAAGCAACTCCAAGACTCCTTCAAAAAGTCCTTTGAGCTCAACAAACTCTTTTTCCACTTTATAGGATTGATCGATTAGCTCCTTTAGTCCCTCCATAAGGGCTTGCTTGTCGCTGCTGCTAAGAGAATCAAGGAGCTCTTGTGTGATCATCGCGTAAGGTTTTGCTGCTCTTTGAGATAGTTAAAAAGTAGATCGCTATAGCCAAATCCGCCAGAGAGACTTTGGCTGAGCTGCTCTTTATACATCGATTCGTAGATTTCGTGCCCCGCCTCTTTGGGGTAGAGTGGATTGTCAAATTTGAGCGCTGTATCGAGCAAAACCTTGACCATGATCGCCTCAAAGGCATCCGTCTGTTCTTTTAATTTCTCATCGTCGCTCTTGGCATTTTCGATAGTAGGGACTTTCTGTGCTCCATAGAGGGCGCTTGAAGAATCGATAGAGGATAACATCTTGACTCCTTTTACAAAATCTCTAAGTCAGCGCTAATCGCACCTGAACGCTTGATTGCCTCTAGAATCGAGATGACATCTTTGGGGGTAGCGCCCATGCGCTGTAAAGCCCTAGCCACGCTTGAGACGGTAGGAGTTTGTCCGCTGGTGCTAAGCGTGTTGGTGTTGAGACTGAGCTTGATTCCCTCGCCCATATCCATAGCCCCATTGTCCGCACTCATCTCGGGCGTGATCTTAATCGTGATCTCCCCATGGGTCACCACCACGGGCCCGACCTTCACTCCCACTCCCGCCACGACTGTGCCCGTGCGCTCATCGATAACGATTTTATTCTCTCGATTGTAGTCGATCTCCACCTCTTCCACTCGCGCTAAAAACTCCACCATACTCATGCTCTCAGGACGCTGGAGCTTGATCGTGCGGGGGTCGATAGCGATAGCCACTTGAGTGCCAAAATTTTGATTGAGGCTCTCTTGGACTCTTGCCGCATTTTGAAAATTAGAGCTTTTGAGGCTCAAAGTTGCGCCTGTCTTGGAGTAGAGGTCCAGAGGAATCTCGCGCTCAATGATTGCTCCGCCATAGAGCATCCCCGCGAGGGGGTGATTCACGCCGCCCCCTCTCTCATTTTTGCCTCCAATGCTAATCGCGCCCTGAGAGGTGGCGTAGATTCGCCCATCCACCCCTGTGAGAGGCGTGAGGATAAGCGTCCCGCCCTCAAGCGATTTGGCATCACCGATTGAAGAGACGAGCACATCGACCTTGTCGCCTTGACGAGAAAAGGGAGGGAGCTTGGCTGTGACCATCACCGCAGCGACATTCTTGGACTTAATATCATCCGCATCAATTTTGACATTCACGCTCTCTAGCATGTTGGCGATGGATTGCATAGTGAATTTTGAGGTGGTCTTATCACCCGTGCCATTGAGCCCCACCACGAGACCATAGCCGATGAGTTGGTTATCTCGCACGCCCACGATATTGGCAATATCCTTGATACGCTCCGCCTGAAGCGAGAGAGAGAACAAAAGAAGCGGGAGGAGAATCTTGATAGCTTTCGACATGTTAGGCGTCCTTTTCCATCGGTGTCGTTTGATTTATCGTAGTAAAAGCAATTAACATTCCAAGGCGCATTTTTTCGTTTCAACTATTTTTTAAAATTGCATGGCTATAATTCCGCTCCCCAAGTAACTCTCACAAAGCGTCGGAGTGTAGCGCAGCCTGGATTAGCGCACACCCTTGGGGTGGGTGAGGTCGCAGGTTCGAATCCTGTCACTCCGACCACTTTCTCTCGCCAAAACTCCTATCTTTATTACTCTACAAAACATAAAATTCTTTGTGAAGATTTTGATTTTTTATCTTTTTGCTTGCCGATTCCACGAGGGCTTTATAACGCGCTTCATCTAGATTCATAGCCGTTAGAATCTCCTCCATGATAGCACCAGAAACAAGCAGATTAAGGGCTTTGAGCTCTTTTTTAGTGAGGTGTCTTTTGAGGCAGAGAGCAAGTTCTTCTTCGCTTTTGAGGGCACCGCGAGTGCCGAGTAGATGGGTGATGATTTGAGCAGATTGGATTTCGGAAAGTTTCATGCGATTCCTTGAGATAGGGATTTAAAGGGCGAAATCATACACCACCCCACCCCAAATCCACCCCAAGCTACATGACTATCTTCACGATTCCCACGATAAGGAGCGACAAGCCCACGCCCAAGGCCATCCAAAAGAAGATTTGGCGCCTCTTTTTGGGCGAAAGATCGCGCTCGTAGTCGCTGATTTCCCTTAGGTTGGGCTCTTTTTCTGATGCCATCTTCTTCCTCCTTGGATTGATTTTTCCCTAGACGATAGCGAAAATTGGCTTAGTTGGCATTGTGCTCTGAAAATATAAAAATCAACTTCGACAAAAAGGCTCTTTGGTTGGGTTTCCAAGAATCCCGCGAGTGTGCTTTGACTTGATGACTAGTTTTGTAAAATTTTTACCTCACTACCGCAAACAGAAATTGCTTGTTGATTATTGATGGGAAGCAAATTGAGCGTGCCCGAATAGGCATCCACCATGGATTGAGTAACTTTTTTAAAGGGGGCGGTCCCAAAATGAGGAACTGGGTAAAATTCAACCAAATCCAAAGCATCAAACCCCTTTAAATCAGGAGCTTTTTTCACGCTATCCATCTTTTTCGCATATTCTATGTTTTTTGATACCACCATAGCTCCAGCCGATTCGCCAATATACAACTTGCCCGCATTGACCTCTTTTGCAATAATCTTATCGGCCCCTGTTCGCTGTAGCTCTTGCAAAAGAAAAAAGGTATTCCCTCCAGTTATATAGATAAAATCATTGCTCTCTATTTTGCTTTTAATTTCCTTTTCGTGTGCCATAGACACTTCAAGCACATCAACCAAAAGCCCCATCTTTTCAAGAGCCTTTTTTCCCGCTTCTACATAAAATACGACTTTCTCAACAAGGCTCGCCGTAGGAATAAAAGTTACCCTTTTGCCCAACAAATTGGATTCGAAGTCTTCAAAAATCTTTGCAACGTCTTGAAAAGATGATGCCAAAAATAGCTTTTTCATGCTCACACCATCCCCTCGACCAGCTGCATACTCACGCAGTGGAGGCTTCCGTGCTGGCGAATAAGCACACGACAGTCTATGGGCACAATCTCATGATTAGGACAAGCGCGCTTCATCGTCCTAATCGCCTCTTGGTCTTTCTCATCTCCATAGATAGGCAACAGCACCGCTCCATTGACAAAGAGGAAGTTGGCATAGCTAGCGGGCAAGCGCTCCCCATCATAATAGATCGCCTTGGTGAAAGGCAGAGGGATGAGCTCTAATGGCTCACCATCAACTCCTCTTAGCTCCTTTAGCTCCTCCTCCATCTGCTTTAACTCCTTGTAGTGCTCATCGCTCTCATCTTCACACTTGAGATAGACGATGCGATTCTCCCCGACAAAGCGCGCCAATGTGTCGATATGCGAATCGGTGTCATCGCCTGCTAGATAGCCATGGTGACACCAAAGCACCTTCTTCGCCCCTAATTCTTGGGTGAGGATGGATTCGATCTTCTCTTTGGAATATTCGGGGTTACGATTGGCCTCAAGGAGGCACTGCGTGTTGGTGAGAATGAGACCCGCGCCATTGCTCTCGATGCTTCCCCCCTCTAAAATGAGATTCTTTGTCTCTAGGGGCACTTGGTAGATTCCCTTTCTAGCGAGAGCTCGATTCGCTTGATTATCCAAAAAAGAGGCAAATTTCAGCCCCCATCCATTAAATCCAAAATCGAGCAGTCGCTTCTTTCCATTCTCCTCGATTCCAATGGGTCCAAAGTCGCGTGCCCAAGTGTCATTGGTGAGCAACTCCAGCGGGATGAGATTAGAGAGGTGACCTAGGCGCTCCTCATAGAGCTTCCAGTCGTCCACCAGCAGAAGACATCGCTCACGCTTTGTGATCTCCTCAATGATTTGGATGAAATTCTCTCGCGCCTCCTCTAGGTAGGGATACCAATCGCTCTCTTCGTGTGGCATCGCCATCAGCACCGCACTCTGTCGCTCCCACTCCGCTGGCATTCGTCTCATCGCTTTTCCTTTATTGACTTTTTGCCGATATTATAGTGAAAAATGATTTTGACCATCCACCACAAAGCTTAAGGAGAAGCGCCATGGAAATCAAAGCCCCCTACACTTCCCAAACCTCCCTCAAAACATCAAGCAACCCCTACACCCAAGAGGGCAAAGAATCGATCAAAGAAGAGGCCCAAAAGCTCAACGCCAACACCATGATGATGGAATATACGCTACAATTCCAGCTCAACATCACTAGCCTCTCGCAGGACAACCTCTCCTCTCAAAGTGCGATGGAGAATCCTTTCAAGCTCAATAATATTTTGAGTGGAATCGACTACGACTTCATCGGCTATACAGGCAAGCCCATCAATGAGCTAAGCCAACAAGAGGCCAAAGAGCTCATCTCCGAGGAGGGCTACTTTGGAGTCGAAAATACCTCTGAGCGACTCGCTCAATTTGTCATCCAAGGCTCAGGAGGCGATTTAGACCTCCTCCAAAAAGGGCGCGAAGGAATCGTGAGAGGTTATGAGCAAGCCGAAAAACTCTGGGGTGACAAGCTCCCTGATATCAGTCAGCAGACGCTCGCCAAAGCCCTAGAGAAGATCGATAAGGCCATCGCCGAAAAAGGGGGCAATGCCTTAAGCGTGGAGGCCTAAACAAGGGAGATTTGATTGATTTTAAGCATTGAAAGCAGTTGCGATGATAGCTCTATCGCGATCACACGCCTAGAGGATAGGGCGATTCTATTTCACAAGAAAATCTCTCAAGATTCCGCTCATAGTCCTCATGGCGGGGTGGTTCCAGAACTTGCGAGCCGCCTTCATGCCGTGGCGCTCCCTAAAATATTAGAGGAGTGCGCCCCCTTCTTCCCTCGCCTCAAGGCTATCGCCGTGACCAATGAGCCGGGTCTTAGCGTCACTCTTTTAGAGGGCGTGATGATGGCCAAAGCCCTTGCGCTTGCCCTCCATCTCCCCCTTATCGCAGTCAACCACCTCAAAGGCCACCTCTACTCGCTCTTTTTAGAGCAAGAATCACGATTCCCTTTGGATGTGCTGCTCGTCTCAGGGGGACACACCATGGTGCTTCATGCACGCTCTTTTGGCGAGATTGAGATCATCGGGCAGAGTATGGATGATAGCTTTGGCGAAAGTTTTGATAAAGTCGCCAAAATGCTCTCTCTAGGCTATCCCGGAGGCCCGATCGTGGAATCTTACGCCAAAGAGGGGGACGCTTCGCGATTCCCTTTGCCCCTTCCTCTTGCGGGTAAAAAAGAGGTCGCCTTTAGCTTCTCTGGACTCAAAAACGCTGTGCGTCTAGTCATACAATCCCTGCAAAATCCTCCAAATGAACAAGAAAAACGCGATATATGCGCCTCTTTTCAAGCCACTGCAATCGCCCATCTAATCCAAAAATGCCGCCTCTATCTCGCCACCTCCAATGCCCCTTATTTGGCTATCGTGGGGGGAGCGAGCGCGAATCTGGCTCTCCGAGAGGAGATGGAACGGCTTGGTGAGCATTTTGGCAAAAAACTCCTTCTCGCCCCTTTGGCCTACTGCTCCGATAATGCCGCGATGATTGGACGCGCCGCCCTTGAATCCTACGCCCTAGGAGCCTTCACTTCCCCCCTAGAGCTCACCGTGCGCCCTCGCACCCCAAGCCTTTGTTAAAGCCAAACTCTTCTACAATAGTGGCGTTTTTCAAAAACCACTCCAAGGAGTTTTCATGGCAAACACCAAGCTAAAAGGCCATCCCGTCCAACTTGGGGGCACCGAGCTAAACCTCGGCGATCTAGCCCCAAAGATCGCACTCGTAGCTAAAGATTTGAGCGAGAAGAGCGTAGGGGGAGCGAGCGGGAAATATCAGATCATCAATGTCGTTCCTTCGCTTGACACGGGCGTATGTGCGACCCAGACAAGAAAATTCAATGAGAAAGCCGCCGCTTTGCCAGAGGTTGAGGTCTTTGTCGTCTCCATGGATTTGCCTTTTGCCCAAGGGCGATTCTGCGCCACTGAGGGAATCGAAAATCTCACCGTCTTGAGTGACTTTAGAAGCAAAAGCTTTGCCCAAAGCTATGGTATGCTGCTAGCCGATGGTCCCTTGGCGGGCGTGACGGCTAGAGCGGTTTTTGTGGTCGATCCAGCAGGGAAAATCATCTACAAAGAGTTGGTTCCTGAGATCACCGAAGAGCCCAATTACGAGCTAGCCCTAGGCGCGATTGGCTAACTCTTTGGCTTTTTGGACGCACGCCTCAAGGCTCACCCTTGGGGCTAGATGCGCCCTCACCCCCTCTTTAAACGCCGCAAGCGTGGTTTTCCCAATGGCTATGGCCTCATAGCTCTCCTCCCAATCAAAACTCATCAAGAAATGGTCATAAGCCGAAGGGGCTGTAAAGATAAGAATCGAGCCCTTAGGAGGCTTTAGGGAGGCTTCAAGAAGAATCGGACGATTCTCATAAAGAATCGCCTCCTGCACCTCTATTCCCTCTTTTTGGAGTTTTTCACCCACTCCAGAGAGAATATGTTTGGCTCTTGCGTAAAAGACTCTCTTCCCTCTAAGTGGCTCTTTAATCTCCTCAAAGAATCCCTTGCCATGTCCATCGCTAGAGACAAAGGCGACGATTCCCCCTTGTTTCTTCACTTCGCCCTCACAAGCCTCACCAATCACCCATGCAGGGATTTTCTTCCACTCAGGCGTGATCTGATCAAGGGCAATGAGAGCGTTTTTGGAGGTGAGGATGAGAGCGTCAATCCCCTCTAGGGAGAGGGGGGGTGAGAGATGAATAATGGAAGAGACGATGAGACTCTCCAAGCCCTCACAGGGCTTGGAGCCGATGAAATAGATCTTTGGCATCACTCCCACTCAATCGTGGCAGGCGGCTTGGAGCTGATATCATAGACCACGCGGTTGATTCCATCCACTTCGTTGATGATTCGTGTGGACATTCTCTCTAAAAGCTCATGGGGCAGATGCGCAAAAGTCGCAGTCATCCCATCAATCGCCTCGACCACGCGAACGCAGACCGTGTTGTCATAGGTGCGGTTATCGCCCATCACGCCTACGCTTCGCACATTCAGAAGCACGGTGAACGCCTGCCAAGTTTTGTCATAAAAGCCACTCTTTTTGAGCTCATCAAGCATGATCACATCTGCTTTTCTCAAAAGCTCCAAATCTTCAAAGTTGACCTCGCCCATGATACGGATAGCTAACCCCGGTCCGGGGAAAGGATGGCGCATGAGCATCTCTCTTGGCATCCCAAGCTCCGCTCCAAGCGCCCTCACCTCATCCTTGAAGAGCTCTCTTAGGGGCTCAATCAGCTCAAAGGTCATCCAATCAGGCAGTCCGCCAACATTGTGGTGGGACTTAATCGTCTTGCTGGGGCCCTTGACGGAGACCGATTCGATCACATCAGGATAGAGCGTGCCTTGAGCAAGATATTGGATGCCATCATGCTTTTTCGCCTCCACATCAAACACCTCAATGAAGGTCTCGCCGATGATTTTACGCTTCGTCTCTGGATCGCTCACCCCTTTGAGCTTGCCAAGGAAAATCTCGCTTGCATCCACCGTGATCAGAGGAACATGGAGATTCTCTTTGAACATCTTCTCGACCGCCTCGCGCTCACCTGCCCTCAAAAGCCCATGATCGACAAAAACAGGAATCAGCTTCTCCCCAATCGCGCGATATAAAAGCGCAGCCACTACGCTTGAATCAACCCCACCCGAGACGGCGCAGAGCACTTTGCCCGACTTGACGCGCTCTTGAATCTTTTTGATCTGCTCCTCGGCGAAGTTATGCATATTCCAATCATTTTCGCAGCCACAGATTCCTAGAGCGAAATTTTTAAGATAGAGCGCTCCCTCTTCAGAGTGGACGACCTCGGGGTGAAACTGCACCGCATAAAAAGGCTTCTCTTGGTGGGCAATCGCCGCAAAGGGAGAGTTCGTGGAGTGGGCGATTCTTGTGAATCCTTCAGGCAATTTCTCCACCTTGTCGCCATGGCTCATCCAGACCACTTTGCCGCTATGGCACCCTTCAAAAAGCTTCGACTCACTCCCCTCAAGGGCATCAAAAATCACCTCAGCCTTGCCATATTCATGATGCTCCGCCTTGGCCACCACACCGCCAAAGTAGTGGGTCATGAGCTGCATTCCATAGCAGATTCCAAGAACAGGAATTCCAAGCTCAAAAACCGCCTTATCAATCAAGAAAGCATCCTCTTCATAGACGCTCGCTGGTCCCCCGCTGAGGATGATTCCCTTGGGTTCGCGTGCTTTAATCGCCTCTAGCTTCTCGTGGTAGGGGACGATTTCGCAGTAGATTCCATACTCCCTTAGTCGCCTTGCGATGAGCTGAGTGTATTGGCTCCCAAAGTCCAAAATCAGTAGCGAAACCTTATCGTGTAGTTGAATACTCATCCATTCCTCTCTATGCGTGAATTTAACCGATCATGTAGTGAGCGCCAAGGGATTCTTGGCGCGCCAATGCCCCTTTGATGATCTCTTGGGCTGTCAATAGGCGCAGGCGCAACATCCGCCCCACCCCTGTGCGAAGCATCACTTCCACTCCACCTAGGGCTTCATTGAGCCCGCTTCTCTCTCTTGCGATTCCTACTTTGTTCCACATGAGCGAGCGAAGCACCCCTTTGAGTTCATTGTCATATTCGCGCTCTAGATTCTCCTCGGTGAGGCGAAACTCTCTAGGCTTGAAATGGGTCTCTTTGCCCATGATATGCTCCGCCGCCATTTGAGAAAAGACCAATCCCTCTAGAAGTGAGTTGCTCGCTAGGCGATTAGCTCCATGGACTCCCGTCCTTGCACACTCACCGACGGCGTAGAGATTCTCCATTCCCAAAACGCGCGCAAACTCATCCGTCTCAATTCCCCCCATGCAGTAGTGAAACGCTGGTGAGATGGGGATTTTATCCTCAGGGATTCTAAAGCCATAGGAGGTGAGATTGCGATAAATATTGGGGAATCGCTCCCTAAAAAAGTTCTCTTTAAAGGAGGCGAGGTCGAGATAGACCTCGCTTTGCGTCCGTTTTTTGTAATCAAAAATCGCCCTAGAAATCACATCTCTGGGGGCTAATTCACCGCGTGCATCGTAATCGACTAAAAATCGCCGACCCGATTCATCGACCACCTTTGCCCCCTCCCCCCTAAGGGCTTCCGAGAGAAGAATCTTTCGTGCATGACTGCTCTTGACAAAAACGGTTGGATGGAACTGTAACATCTCCATGTCGCGGAGCTTCAAGCCATGCTCAATAATCATCCCGTGCAGGTCACTGCTGATGGTGTGAGCATTGGTATGGTATTCAAAAAGCGCTCCCACACCGCCTGTAGCGATAATCACTTCATTAGCGTAGAGGTTGTAGTTGCCTCGCTTGGTGGTGACGCTCACGCCATGGCAGCGCGTGTCATCCAAAAGCAAATTAGTGACGGTGGCATTCTTCCAAAGCGTGTGATGAATGGATCCCATCAGATGGCTATGCACCACGCGCCCCGTCCCATCGCCTCCTGCATGAACGATCCTTGAGATGGAGTGCGCGCCCTCTTGGGTGTAGAGGAGATTTCCCTCCAAGTCCCGATCAAAAGGAACTCCTCGACGCAATAGATCAGCCAGCACCCCTAGGCTTTTTTGGCTCAGGGTCTCCACTGCTTTAACATCGCAAAGTCCTACGCCCGCACCTAGCGTGTCACTCACATGAAGAGGCACATCCTCTTGGTCTTTGGCGAGGGCGATTCCTCCTTGGGCATAGAAGGTGTTGCATTCCCAAGGTTGGTCTTTACAGAGAATGAGGACTTTTTTATCCTTGGGGAGCTGGAGGCTCGCATAAAGCCCTGCGATCCCCGCCCCAATAATAATGACATCATAAACCATCAAGAGGAAACCTTTTGGGTGTTTTGGGGTTTATAAAAGGGGTCATCTTTGTAACCGCAGCCACTTAGGGCAAGAAGGGCGTATGCTATAATCACCGCATGAAAAAGGCGAACGAAATCGTGGCTCATCTGTCAGAGGCTCCTCAATATACGAAACTCCAAAAGCAATCAACATGGAATCGCTTCAAAAACCTCTTGCCTTTCAGCCTTCGGCAGTCGATTCTCTTCATGTATGAGCGAGGCGGTGTGCTCTTTTTCGCCCTCAATCATCCCGGTTACTTAAAGGAGTTTAATTATAAGCTCTCTTTGATAAAGTCGTTATTAAAAGAGGCAGCCGCACTCCTCCCTGATCTTCGCTCCATCAACGATGTGAAGGCATTTGTGAGCCATCAAGCCCTTGGCACAGAGGAGAAGGATAGCCTTAGCGACTACCACTACACAGAGAATTCTCAAGCCACCTTCTCCAATTTGGCCACCACCCCCGAAATCCACGACAAAATCGAAGAGATACGAGAGATTATCCATTGCAATCAGAAACCCTCCTAGAGACCCTTCAAAATCTCCCCGATCAAAGTGGAGTCTATCACTACTTCGATTCTCGCTCCAAGCTCCTTTATGTGGGTAAAGCCAAGAGCCTCAAAAAGCGCGTGAAGAGCTATTTTCAATTCACGCCGACTCTTGCGCCCTCACCCAAGCTCTCCCCTCGAATCCACAAAATGATCAGCGAAGCCGCCTTCATCCGCTACATCGTAGTGGAGAACGAACACGATGCACTCATCCTTGAAAACTCCCTCATCAAGCAGCTCAAACCCAAATACAACATCCTCCTGCGCGATGACAAAACCTACCCCTATATCTATTTTGACGAAAATGAATCCTTCCCTCGCCTAGAGATCACGCGCAAGATTCTCCCCCACAAAGGCGTGCGCTACTTTGGTCCCTACACCACAGGAGCTAGAGAGCTACTAGAGAGCCTCTATGAGTTGCTCCCTTTGGTGCAAAAAAAAGGGTGTCTTAAAGCCCAAAAGGCGTGCCTTTTCTATCAGATCCATCGCTGTCTCGCTCCTTGTGAATCCAAAATCTCCAAAGAGCGCTATGGGGAGATTTTCAAAGAGGCTCTAGGGCTTCTCCAAAACCACTCCAAGCTCATCTCCCGCCTCAAAGAGAGGATGGAAAAACTGGCAGAGAATCTTCGTTTTGAGGAGGCAGGAGAGCTGAGGGATCGAATCGAAAAGATCAAAAGAATCGAAGCCTTCTCTGGAATTGATCTCGCTAGATTAGAGGATCTCGATATTCTCGCCATTGCCACTAGCGGCAAGCACTCCATGCTTACAAGACTCTTCATGCGCGAAGGCAAGGTGGTCTCTAGCACCAGCACTCCGCTCAAAGCCCAAGAGGGGCTGGATGAAGAAGAGGCCTATAGGCGTGCGATTCTTCACTATTACGACTCTTTCATGCCCCTCCCCCCCAAGCAGATTCTTCTTCCTTTGGAGCTTGAATCCAAAAGAGAGCTTGAGGCTCATCTTGAGGGGCTTTTTGGACGAAAAATCCCCCTTCATCACCCCAAGCAAGGGAGTAAAAAGGCTCTCATCGACCTTGCTTTGAAAAACGCCGAAGAGCTTTTGAGATTGGAGGGGGAAAAAGAGGAGATTCCCCTTTTAGAATCGCTTCAAGAACTTTTGGGGCTCGAATCGCTCCCAAGAAGAATCGAAGCCTTTGACACCTCCCACCTAAGAGGCGAGGCGTGCGTGGGCGCGATGGTGGTCTATGAGGAGGGGTTTTGCAAAGAGAGCTATCGCCGCTACGCCCTAGAAGGCAGGGATGAGTATTCACAAATGAGAGAGATGCTGGGGCGCCGCGCTGAAGCATTTGATCGAGAATCGCCTCCTGATTTGTGGCTTCTTGATGGCGGATTGGGTCAGATTCGACTCGCGCAAGAGATCATTGAGAGCCTTGGAGCCAATGTCGAAATCATCGCCATTGCCAAAGAGAAGATTGACGCCAAAGCCCATCGCGCCAAAGGAGCTGCCAAAGATATTCTACGCACCCCCACCGAGGAGATTCGCCTCCTTCCCAGCGACAAACGCCTCCAGCTGCTACAAAAAATCCGAGATGAGGTGCATCGATTCGCCATCACCTACCATCGCCAACAAAAACTCAAAAAAGATCGCCAAATCGATCTCCTGGAGATTAAGGGAATCAAAAAAGGCAAACTCAAGCGGCTTTTGGACTTTTTTGGAAGTTTTGAGGCCATCAGAGAAGCGAGCTTTGAAGAGCTTTGCAAAGTGGTGAGTGAGGGCGAGGCGAGAGCTATTTTGGAGGCTTCATTTTAGGAAGTTTGCTTCAAAAGTAACATTTTTAGCTATAGTGATCTTTTGGGTTTCTATTTTCATGCGTTGTCACCATTTGACCTTTTTTTGAATGCACCTCAAGGAGAGCTTTGACCCGAAGCTCATCCCGCTCTATCCTTGCCCGTGATCTTTTCCTAATCCTTCCATGATTTCGCCACCTCTTTAGGCAAGACCCCAAAATGCCTAAAGAAAGCGGCGCTAAAGCTCGACTGTTGGGCGTATCCCACCTCTTTGGCGACTTCGCCCACGCTAAAGATTCCCTCTTCTAAAAGACCTCTGGCGCGTTGCATTCTAAAGAGAAAAAGCATCTCATAAGGAGCCACGCCAAAGAGCCTTTTAAACCCAAACTTGAGCTTGAATTCGTTGAGATGAATCGCTCTGGAGAGCTCGATCAAAGAGGGGGGATTCTTGAGATTTTGCTCCAAAATAACCCTCGCTTTATGAAGCGCCTCAAGATCATATCCCGAAAGCTTCACTCGCTCCATCCCTCCTCTCGTCTCCTCTCTTTGAAGCTCGCATGAAAGAATCTCCAAAATCTGGCTCTCCACTCTCAGTCTATCCGCATCGCTCTGGGCGCCTCCTCGCCCTTGATAGAGGCTTTTGGCGATCCATTCGACTTTGGGATTAGAGGGGAGCAGTCGAGGCTCTTTGGCGATCTTTTTCCACTCGATTTCACGAGATCGTAAAAAATCCTCGTGAATATGAATCCCAATGCTATGCACGCTCACCCCTCTCGCCACTCTAGTGATTCCGCTGGGATGCAAAGCCTCCATCGCCGTGGTGTATCCGCGCCTGTATTCAAAAGAGCCTTTGGGCTGGCTCGTCTCAAAACTCACGCCGCCTTCCAGCACCACATGAATAAACGCCCCACCAAAAAAAGCGCTCTCCTTTTGCTCGATGACCACCTCATCTTCGGCTCTCAAAGTGCATTTAAACAGGGTGATTCCTGATGCGATCCACTCTTTTTGGGCTCTATAGATTCCCCTCTTTTGCGGAAAGACCAAATGCTCACAAGAATCACTCGTCTCACTCATGAATTCTCTAAGATTCTCAATATTCAAGCGATACGACACAAAATCCCTCCCAAGAAAAAAATAATCCTTCACGCCTAAAAGAGTGGTTGATTTTGATATTCATTCCCAATTATACTCCGATTCGATAAAATCCAACTCACAGGAATCAACCCAAATGAAAACTGCACACTCTCTCTTCTCTTCACTTGTGGCTCTCTCCATGCTGCACACCTCAGCTCTTGCCAACGATGAGGCTTTAAGCCTTGAGAATGTCACCATTACCGCTCAAAAACAAAAAGAGAATCTCCAAGAGGTCCCCTTGAGTGTCACCGTTTTTCAAGAGAGCGATTTAGAAGATCGCAACATCCGCTCCCTCCAAGAGCTCGCCCCCTATGTTCCCAACTTTTTCCTTTTTGATCTTGGCAACATGGGTGCCCTCTCGCCCACGATTCGAGGACTCAGCACCAATGTCACGCTAGGCTCTCCCACGGTAGGGCTCTATGTCGATGGCGTCCCCTACACAAGCACCATCGGATATGATGTCATGATGGAGGAGGTCGAGCGCATCGAGGTGTTGCGAGGGCCTCAAGGCTCGCTCTATGGCAAAAATGCCGAAATGGGCGTAGTGAGTGTCATCACCAAGCAACCAAACAACGAATTTCGTGCCAAAGCAGGCGTCACTCTAGGGAGCGACAATCTTCGTGAATATACCGCCTCCGCCTCTGGGCCACTTGTCCGAGATAGACTCTACCTAGGAATCGCGGGCAAACATTATGAAAAAGATGGCTTCATCGACAACACTTACACGGGCGAAAAATATGATGACCGTGAGCACAACTACGGCAAGATTCAGCTTCGATATACTCCCAGCGAATCCCTAGATATTTCACTCATCTCTTCGCGCCTCAAGTATGATGACAAAGCCCTCTCCATGAACGCCTATCCCGTTCTTGATAAACGAAAAATCTCCAGTGATGCGGGCTTTAACAAGTCTGTAGTCGAGACTCACGCCCTCCATGTCAAATACGCACCCAACGACTACCAAATCGAATCAATCACCACCTACAAAAAAGACCGCGATTATCGCCTCTCAGATATGGACTTTACCTCTTCTGTGGGCTATCACACGCTCCAAGATGTGGCTCAGCGCAACCTCTCAGAGGAGTTGCGACTCAGCACCCAAAAAGATCACTACAACTGGCTTCTTGGTCTCTATGGCGACCATGGAAAAAGCCAAGGAGGCTATGAAGCCTTCTCGCCTTGGCCGGGATACGCAGGAGTCTTTCGCCAAAGCCAAAAGAGCCGATCCCTTGGAATCTTTGCCCATGCAGGCTATCAATTTGATTCGCACTGGAAACTAAGCGGCGGCGTGCGTTATGATCGCGACAAAAAATCAATCGATGACCCAAGCTATGGAGTGCAGGGCGATGAGAGCTTTAGCGAGGTCTCCCCTAAAATCGCTCTTGAGTATCGATTCTCCCCTGAAACCAGCGCCTATATCTCCGCCACCAAGGGCTATCATAGCGGCGGATTCTATGTCTATTCTGCCCCGGGCTACTCCAACCAATACGATAAAGAGACGCTCTGGAGCTACGAGGCTGGGGTCAAAAACTCCCTCTTTGGGAATCGTCTCATGCTCAATGCCTCCCTCTACTATATGGATATTGACGATATGCAGGTGCTCTCTGTTGTCAACAGCTATGGACAAGGCTATGTCTCTAACGCCGCCAAAGCAACCTCCAAGGGCGCCGAGCTAGAGCTAGCCTTTCGTGCGAGCGAGAGCGTGACTCTTTTGGCGGGGGCGGGCTACAATCGCACCACTTTTGGAGAGTTTAGCGATTTTGCGGGCGACTACAAAGGAAACACCAATCCTTTTGCCCCTCGATACAACTATAGCCTCGGAGCACAATACCGATCCATTGAGGGATTTTATGCAAGAGTGGACTGGATGGGGTATGGCAAGATGTATCTTGATAATGCCAACGCCTACGAAAAAGACGCCTATGGCTTGATGAATGCCAAAGTAGGCTATGAGGCCGATTCTTTTGATCTCTATCTCTATGCCAAGAATCTCTTTGATAAAAACTACGATTCAGAGGGTTATTACGGAAGATACACCTACCTCTCTAAGCCAAGAGAAGTGGGCGTTCAGGGTGTCTATCGATTCTAAGTTTTGCCGCTAAGAGACTCCTCTTGGCGAGCAATTTTCGGATTGCTTTGCTTGGCATCTTTCCCTATACTCGCCACCTATCACTTTAGAGAAAGGATGGCAAAAATGCAACATCGCACCAAAACACACCTCCTCACCAAAGAGGAGATCAAAGAGGCGCTCAACCTTGCCCAAGTCGGTCGAATCGGAATCGTCTGCAGCGATGGATTCCCCTATGTCCTACCCCTTCACTTTGTCTATGCCGACGAGAAGATCTACCTGCACGGACTCCCCAAAGGAAAAAAGATCGAAGGGATAAAACAAAATCCCAATGTCTGTTTTGAGATTGATCAAATGGTCTCACTTCTAAAGGAGGGAGTTGAGAATCCTTGTGATGTCAACACCGAGTTTAATAGCGTGATTCTGCAGGGAAAAGCCTCTTTGGTGGGCGACTTTGAAGAGAAAAAAAGC
Organism: Wolinella succinogenes DSM 1740; assembly: GCF_000196135.1. Classification (NCBI taxonomy): domain Bacteria; kingdom Pseudomonadati; phylum Campylobacterota; class Epsilonproteobacteria; order Campylobacterales; family Helicobacteraceae; genus Wolinella; species Wolinella succinogenes. Next base: position 1,524,495 of record NC_005090.1, read on the forward strand.
GCGCTAAAGAGAATCGTAGAAAAGTTCACGCCTCTTTTAATCAACCAAGAGATTCCCGACAAAATGATCCAAGGCACCGCCATCATCCGAATCGACATCCTCAACTCTACAGGTCGATATTATCGCTAAATCCAAAGGAGCCCTTCTCTCTAATGTCATCCAAAAGAGAGAGAGCGGCTCCCCGCTCGATACGCCATCGATGACCACTCATGGCGCCGCTTCTTGAGATAATCCCGCAACAAGGAATCAACCCCTCCACTCGATCTTCAAGGTGTCTAGAGAGATTAATGAGCGCTTTCCATGCATTCACTTGAGAATTGGTTCCAAGATTCCACGGTGACCCCTCCTCGCCTCTATCAAAAATATATCCGAGATATTTTTGAGCGGCTTTTTCATCATATTCCAAAATAGCCTCTCCCCAAAGCTCATAGAATCGGCCGAGGATTTCAAGCTTGTTGTCGCTCATCAAGCCGAGATAACATATCCCCTTGTCGGTGAATCCAATCAAAGCCTCACCAAAAGGAGTCTGCCCAAAGCCATAGGTGACAAGAACACCTCTTCCTCGTTCTCGCCACTCTCTGGGCGTGACACCGATAAGATTGACAAAAAGCTCATGAAGTCGGCTGGAGCTGGAAAGCCCAATGTCTAGGCTACTCTCAAGAATCGATCTTGATTCTTTGATATGCTCTTTGGCGTAGTTGAGCGTCACGCAATGGAGGAATTGCTTTGGGGTCACTCCTGCATACTCCTTGAACACTCGGATGAAGTGGTATTTGCTCATCCCTACATTTTGGGCAATCTCGTCCACGGAAGGGTGTGCTCTGAAGTTTTCATCGATATATGTTATGGCTTTTTCAATCTGTGCGTAACGATGCTCAAGAGGTATCATCTCCCTTCTGTGCCCCTCTCTTGGTTTGAGATTCTATCCTCAAACCCTACCCTAATTCTTCAAAAATAGCTACTTAAAATAGTTGCTTCATTTTTAGAAAGAGGGATTCTGCACCTTCGATCTTTAAAGAAAAAATGTACATCAAGGGTTGTTTTAAAATATTCATAAAAAATAAAAATATGCTTATCTAAGTTTAATAGTATGAAGGGTAGTATATTTTCCACACTAATTTCAGGGGGTCTTAATGCTTGTCTCTCCCATTTCAGTCGACCTAGGTGGTAAAAATACGGGTTTTTTCAGTTTTACGGATTCTTTGGATAACTCACAATCCGGCACGGTTATTTATGATGAAAGCTTTGTACTATCGCAGGTTGGCAGACGAAGCAAAAGACACTCCAAAAGAAATAACCTAAGAAACAAACTTGTCAAAAGACTGTTTCTGCTGATTTTACAAGAGCACCATGGCTTGTCTATAGATGTTTTGCCAGACGAGATACGGGGGTTATTTAACAAGCGGGGCTACACATACGCAGGGTTTGAGCTAGATGAGAAAAAGAAAGACGCACTAGAGAGCGACACGCTAAAAGAGTTTTTGAGCGAAAAACTGCAAAGTATAGATAGAGATAGCGATGTAGAAGATTTTTTAAACCAAATAGCTTCAAATGCCGAAAGCTTCAAGGATTACAAAAAAGGATTTGAAGCTGTTTTTGCCTCTGCGACACATTCGCCAAATAAAAAGCTAGAACTAAAAGATGAGCTAAAAAGTGAATATGGTGAAAACGCAAAAGAGCTTTTGGCTGGGCTACGGGTCACAAAAGAGATACTTGATGAATTTGATAAGCAAGAAAATCAAGGTAATTTGCCAAGAGCAAAATATTTTGAGGAGCTAGGCGAGTACATAGCTACAAATGAAAAAGTAAAAAGCTTTTTTGATTCAAATAGCCTAAAGCTAACAGACATGACAAAGCTAATCGGCAATATTTCAAACTATCAACTCAAAGAGCTTAGACGCTACTTTAACGACAAGGAAATGGAAAAAGGCGATATTTGGATACCGAATAAGCTTCACAAAATTACCGAGAGATTTGTTAGAAGTTGGCATCCAAAAAACGATGCAGACAGACAAAGACGGGCAGAGCTAATGAAGGATCTAAAATCCAAAGAGATAATGGAGCTTTTGACAACAACCGAGCCTGTGATGACGATACCGCCGTATGACGATATGAACAATCGTGGAGCCGTCAAGTGTCAAACACTTAGATTAAATGAGGAGTATCTCGACAAGCATCTCCCAAATTGGCGAGATATTGCCAAACGCTTAAATCACGGAAAGTTTAACGATGATTTGGCGGACTCCACCGTAAAAGGCTACAGCGAAGACTCCACACTACTCCATCGTCTGCTAGACACCTCAAAAGAGATAGATATTTACGAGCTACGGGGTAAAAAGCCAAACGAGCTGTTGGTAAAGACGCTAGGACAAAGCGACGCAAATAGGCTGTACGGATTTGCACAAAACTACTACGAGCTTATCCGCCAAAAAGTGCGTGCGGGTATTTGGGTGCCTGTGAAAAATAAAGATGATAGTCTTAATCTTGAAGATAATTCAAATATGCTAAAACGATGTAACCACAACCCGCCGCACAAAAAAAATCAAATTCACAATCTAGTAGCCGGAATTTTGGGTGTAAAGCTAGATGAGGCAAAATTTGCGGAGTTTGAAAAAGAGCTTTGGAGTGCAAAAGTCGGCAACAAAAAGTTATCGGCATATTGCAAGAACATAGAAGAGCTACGAAAAACACACGGAAATACTTTTAAAATAGATATTGAAGAGTTGCGAAAAAAAGATCCAGCAGAATTGAGCAAAGAAGAAAAAGCAAAATTGCGCCTAACGGATGATGTAATACTGAATGAATGGTCACAAAAAATAGCAAACTTCTTTGACATAGACGACAAACACAGACAGAGATTTAACAACCTGTTTTCAATGGCACAACTACACACCGTAATAGACACGCCACGAAGCGGCTTTAGCTCTACTTGCAAACGGTGTACGGCGGAAAATAGATTTAGGAGTGAAACGGCGTTTTATAATGATGAAACGGGAGAATTTCATAAAAAGGCTACGGCTACTTGCCAACGCCTCCCCGCCGATACCCAAAGACCTTTTAGCGGCAAGATAGAGCGGTATATCGACAAACTAGGATATGAACTAGCCAAAATAAAAGCAAAAGAGCTAGAGGGCATGGAGGCAAAAGAGATAAAAGTGCCGATAATACTCGAACAAAACGCTTTTGAGTATGAGGAGTCGCTTAGAAAATCAAAAACAGGCTCTAATGATAGAGTAATAAACTCAAAAAAAGATAGAGACGGTAAAAAGCTAGCTAAGGCAAAAGAAAATGCAGAAGACAGGCTGAAGGATAAAGACAAGAGAATAAAAGCCTTTAGCAGTGGTATATGCCCGTATTGCGGCGATACTATCGGTGATGACGGAGAGATAGACCATATATTACCCAGAAGCCATACGCTTAAAATTTACGGGACAGTGTTCAACCCTGAAGGCAATCTGATATATGTCCATCAAAAATGCAATCAAGCAAAAGCGGACTCTATTTATAAGCTCTCAGACATCAAAGCGGGCGTATCGGCGCAGTGGATAGAAGAGCAAGTGGCAAACATCAAAGGCTACAAGACTTTTAGCGTATTGTCTGCCGAACAGCAAAAAGCGTTTCGATATGCCTTGTTTTTGCAAAACGACAACGAAGCATATAAAAAAGTAGTGGATTGGCTCCGCACCGACCAAAGTGCAAGGGTAAACGGCACACAAAAATACCTAGCCAAAAAAATTCAAGAGAAACTAACAAAAATGCTTCCAAACAAGCATCTATCTTTTGAGTTTATTTTGGCGGATGCTACAGAGGTTAGCGAGCTAAGGCGGCAATACGCAAGACAAAATCCACTCCTCGCAAAAGCTGAAAAGCAAGCCCCGTCAAGCCACGCTATAGATGCGGTAATGGCTTTTGTGGCTAGGTATCAAAAGGTGTTCAAAGACGGCACACCGCCAAATGCGGATGAAGTGGCAAAACTGGCAATGCTAGATAGCTGGAATCCTGCATCCAACGAGCCTTTGACAAAAGGGCTATCGACAAACCAAAAAATAGAAAAAATGATAAAAAGCGGCGATTACGGTCAAAAAAATATGAGAGAGGTTTTTGGCAAGTCGATTTTTGGAGAGAACGCAATAGGCGAGAGATATAAGCCGATAGTTGTTCAAGAGGGCGGTTATTATATTGGCTACCCAGCAACAGTTAAAAAAGGATATGAGCTAAAAAACTGCAAAGTGGTTACTTCAAAAAACGACATTGCAAAACTAGAAAAAATTATTAAAAACCAAGACCTGATTAGTTTAAAAGAAAACCAATATATCAAGATATTTTCGATTAATAAACAGACTATAAGCGAACTGTCGAATCGGTATTTCAATATGAATTATAAAAATTTGGTCGAGCGAGACAAGGAGATAGTCGGCTTATTGGAATTTATTGTTGAAAACTGTAGATACTATACAAAAAAAGTAGATGTTAAATTTGCCCCAAAATATATTCATGAAACAAAATATCCATTTTATGATGATTGGCGAAGATTTGACGAAGCTTGGAGATATTTACAAGAAAATCAGAATAAAACAAGTTCTAAGGATAGATTTGTAATAGATAAAAGCTCATTGAACGAATATTATCAACCCGATAAAAACGAATATAAACTTGATGTCGATACCCAACCTATATGGGATGATTTTTGCAGATGGTATTTTTTGGACAGATACAAAACTGCCAATGACAAAAAGTCTATTCGTATAAAAGCTAGAAAAACTTTTTCGCTTTTGGCGGAAAGTGGCGTTCAAGGTAAGGTATTTAGAGCTAAAAGAAAAATACCTACCGGATATGCTTATCAGGCATTACCAATGGATAATAATGTGATAGCTGGAGATTACGCCAATATCCTTTTGGAGGCAAATTCAAAAACTCTATCATTGGTTCCAAAATCCGGCATAAGCATTGAAAAACAACTTGATAAAAAATTGGATGTAATCAAAAAAACGGATGTTAGAGGATTGGCGATTGATAACAACTCGTTTTTTAATGCCGACTTTGATACTCATGGTATTAGATTGATTGTCGAGAATACAAGCGTGAAAGTAGGCAACTTTCCAATATCGGCAATAGATAAGAGCGCAAAAAGAATGATTTTTAGGGCTCTTTTTGAGAAAGAAAAGGGCAAAAGAAAAAAGAAAACAACCATTTCGTTTAAAGAAAGTGGCCCAGTTCAGGACTACCTGAAGGTATTTCTTAAAAAAATTGTAAAAATACAGCTTAGAACAGATGGCAGTATTTCTAATATTGTAGTTAGAAAAAATGCGGCAGATTTTACTTTGTCGTTCAGAAGTGAACATATACAAAAACTCCTAAAATGACCAAACACCTCTACATCGACGAATACGGCTCGTTCGTCGGCAAGACAAGCGAGAGACTGACGGTCTCGCAGGGCGGGGAGTTAAAGGCTGAAATCCCGCTTAGTCGCCTAAAAAGCGTCAATATTTTAAAGGGTGGAATATCGTTATCAAGCGATATTATTGAGGCTTGTTCTCTTCGTGGAATCAAGATATTTTTCCTTGATTTTCGCAATGTCGCCCACACGGCTATCACAAGCACAGCCAACCATGCAGTAGCCAATGTGCGCAAAGCACAATTTTTGACTATCGAATCAAACCATGGTAGAGAAATAGCAAGAACACTGATAGTTGGTAAGCTCAAAAATCAAAGAGCCACACTCCAATACTTTTATAAATATCTTAAAAACACAGACAAACAGAGCAAGAAGCTAGAAAGTGCAATTGAAAAAATCAAAGAAACAATAGAATCTCTAAAGAATATCGAGCTTTCAAACAACAAACACTGGTCACAAATCATTATGGGCAAAGAGGGCGGGATGGCGGCAATATACTTTGACGCTATCGGCGCAGAGCTTTTAGAGGAGTGTGATTTTACCACTCGTATTGGCAGAGGCGCAGAGGATATAATGAACTCTGCCCTCAACTATGGCTATGCGATACTAACAAGTTTTGTTTGGCAATCCATTATCAATGCAGGACTTGAGGCTTATGCGGGAGTCCTCCACACAAACCGCCCTGGCAAGCCATCGCTTGTTCTTGATGTCATGGAAGAATACAGGGCATGGGTGGTGGATAGAAATATCATCAAACTCAGATCCTCCCTCGCGGGCAAAAAAGAACTTGACGCGGAGCTAAAAAAGAAAATTATCACAGAAATCAATGCCACAATGAATAAAAAACATCTCTACAATGGTAAAAATCTCTCATTACAAGGAGTAATGCAAAGACAAGTTTATCGCCTAGTTGGTGCTTTCATGCAGCAAAATCGCTATAAAAGCTATATTTTTAAATGGTGATGTATGAAGCTATTTTTTGAAGTTATTGTCTCTTATGACATAGAAGACAATAGAAATCGTAAAAAACTTTTTGAGGAACTAAAAGACATGGGACTATCGCCTATTCAAAAATCTGTCTTCTGGGGACACCTCAAGCTAGCAGAGATAAAAATCCTTCCGAATCTTTTTTGCAAATATTGCTCTGATGGCGATAAAGCATTCTTTGTAAAAGCTCGGCTATCCTCCGAGATAGTTAAAAATGGTTTTGGCTACACTAGTAAAATCTTTGAAATCAAAGAATATGACATCATATAAACTACCAATAAATCTTATTCGTCAGTATCTTTTTTGCCCTAGGGTTGTCTATTTTTTAGAGGTACTAAATATCCCCAAGGCATCTCCAGTATGGGTAAAAGAAGGTAGTGCGCACCATAGAAAACAAACTGAACTTTTCAAACGCCGCACACTCGCTAGATTTCATCTTGAGAACGCCAAGCTATCTACAAATGTGATGCTCTTTCATGAAAATTTTAACTTTTATGGTATATGTGATATTTTAATTATTAGCGAAGAGAGTGTCTATCCTGTAGAAATAAAGTTACACGGCGAGAAGATAACAAAGGCACAAAAGGCACAAATTGTAGCTTATGGTGTTCTTGCGGAGGCAATCTATAGAAAAAAGCTTGAGATGGGGTTTGTGCTATTTGAAAAAAATAGCAAAACCATACCAATAAAAATATCAGATGGAGACAAGGCGGAGATAAATAATTTCGTAAAGAAGATAATAGAAATGATAGAGTTAGGCAATCTACCTCACTCCAGTGCCGACGGAAGTAAATGCACGCAGTGTGAGTTCTTGAACTACTGCAATGACAGGTTTTAAAAAGTCCCGCCATGTACAATACAGTGGGCGGGTCTATTATATCTTTTTGATGATTTCAAGGCATCGAACGGATTTGCTATAAAGTGTTGCGGGAACATTCTAACAAATTTTTCTAAAAAAAACCTTGTTTTGGCACAAGGTATCAATTTTAGAAAATTTTACGATTCTCATCCTCTGCAAATACCCAAAAAATGGACATCTTCAGAGGGGGGCAACACTTTATAGCAAATCCGCTTAGCCTGTGAAACCCGCATACAGGGCAAACCACATCTATCAATACGCTATGCAACACTTTATAGCAAATCCGCTTAGCCTGTGAAACTCGGTAAGCTCAATTAAGCCCTGTAATAGTTGCTTCGCAACACTTTATAGCAAATCCGCTTAGCCTGTGAAACTAAACCTAGAAAACGGAATACTCGCCGCGCCTGAAAGCAACACTTTATAGCAAATCCGCTTAGCCTGTGAAACTCGACAATCACGGTGACGATTTCATGAGCACGCAAGAGCAACACTTTATAGCAAATCCGCTTAGCCTGTGAAACCTCTTCAAATTCTACAAATGAGGCGGGTTCTACTTTCAGCAACACTTTATAGCAAATCCGCTTAGCCTGTGAAACATCAACCCAAACTTTTTTAGTATATAAGCGACTCTTCAAGCAACACTTTATAGCAAATCCGCTTAGCCTGTGAAACGTTTCGCAGAGTAGCATGAGTGCCACCCTGTATTGCAACACTTTATAGCAAATCCGCTTAGCCTGTGAAACTCTGTGTAAATATCTGCATTAAACCCAAGTCTTGATAGCAACACTTTATAGCAAATCCGCTTAGCCTGTGAAACTAGATTTATTGTTTTCCTTCTTCACCCCGCCCACGGCAACACTTTATAGCAAATCCGCTTAGCCTGTGAAACCATAAGAGTGGCGTTCCTCATACTCATATTAGTTTCGCAACACTTTATAGCAAATCCGCTTAGCCTGTGAAACTTCTTTCTTGCCCCTTAACTGTTTTTGTTGTGGTAGGCAACACTTTATAGCAAATCCGCTTAGCCTGTGAAACACAACATCAATCTGAGCATCGACGCAGAAGAGTTTGCAACACTTTATAGCAAATCCGCTTAGCCTGTGAAACGAGCTCACCGAAGCTTTTCAGTCTGCGCTAGCACCGCAACACTTTATAGCAAATCCGCTTAGCCTGTGAAACCTGATACTCATAGAGCCTACGAGGCACGGGCTGTAGCAACACTTTATAGCAAATCCGCTTAGCCTGTGAAACACTCCGCAAGAGCGAATCTATCGAACTACAATGTGAGGGCAACACTTTATAGCAAATCCGCTTAGCCTGTGAAACCAAAAGGGCATTTTAGAGATCTACCCGCTGATGAGCGCAACACTTTATAGCAAATCCGCTTAGCCTGTGAAACCCGCTTGAAACATTGTATCGAACCACTACCGCAGGGCAACACTTTATAGCAAATCCGCTTAGCCTGTGAAACTTTTTATCTCTTTGTAGTCAAAACAAATATCAGTTTGCAACACTTTATAGCAAATCCGCTTAGCCTGTGAAACCCTCAATATGGATGCTTGATTTTGCCATCTTTCCCCGCAACACTTTATAGCAAATCCGCTTAGCCTGTGAAACTTGGGAACTGCTCCCAACAGGGTTGTTTCCTTCTTGCAACACTTTATAGCAAATCCGCTTAGCCTGTGAAACTTTGACCGAGTGAAATTTCGGGTGCTCAATTCGAGCAACACTTTATAGCAAATCCGCTTAGCCTGTGAAACTTTGAAATCTCCCGACAGACTGTCAAAAAGCGATTCCGCAACACTCTATAATAATCCCATCCAGCTTTAACAAAGCATTCTTTGAATCTCAACCAGCGGTCGATTCTTAGGCGAGCGGTTAAAATATTTCAAAAATTATATTTTTTAGATATGATGAATTCCCACCAAGTTCTTCAGATAGTGTTACGACCAATGGAGGTAAAAGCCTCTCTACAAAAAGGAGAAATTCCATGGCAACGCATCAAAAAGCTTCCGTAGAAATCGTCAATCAAAGCGGACACAAGCTTCTCAGTGTCAAAATCATCCACAAATATAGTGACATCGCCTCCTACACCAAGCAGCTCGACTGGACCTCTATCCCAAATGGCGCTAAAAGCTCCAATGCTCAAGAGGTTGATTACAACACAGGAGCCTTCACCACAGGCAGGGATTGGTGGGAGGTGACTTGGGTGAACGATCTTGGTGAAGTCTACTTGACCGACCCACACAACTTCAGAAATCTTCTCGACTTTGGAGAGAAGATTGGTAAGTTTCTCTCTGCGCCAGCCATGGCTATTGGTTCCAAAGTCGCCATCACCAGCCCAGAGCCCACCAGCAAGACCATTGGGGCAGCGGTGGCAGCGACAGGCTTCATCGCCGAACTCCTTCTTAATAGCGGGACGACTGATGGCTACAAACAGCACATCCTACGGAGCGAGGACACCAAGGTGACGACTCAGGTGATCATCAAGGGCAACGAAGTGGAATTCAAATCCAAATCGGGTAGCTCACACACAGGATTCCGCAAGGTTCACACCTTCCCGCTTCCCTATTAAAAAGAAGCTTTCACACTGTGATGTCTAGGATATGGCTAGAGCGCGGAGGGGCGGGAGCCTCTTCCTCTGGCTCCTCTTTCTCTGACTCCTCTTCCTCTTGATGTTTGGCGGACTGCTCTTTCTCTTTTTCCCTATCAGGATCAAGCGCCTCGGTCTCCTCGGTGGGTCTTACCTCTTCGATCTCATCGAGCTTGTCGTCCATCTCTTGGAGATTGACCATCGCTTGAAAGTCGAGTCGTTGTTGGGCATTGGCGTGTTGGATGGAGGAGGTTTGCATATTTTGGTTGATGTAGGTGACATTGCCGATGGGAGAAACAGCCATGAGTTCACTCCTTTTTTACGGTGATAGTCTCGTGCTTGGCATAGACGACTTGCGCGCCCTCCGTGATCTTGACAAATTTCCTTTTAGTAAAATCGACCCAATAATTCCCGCCTGAAACATCCAAGAATCCGACTAGAATCTCCGCCGCCTTTTGCAATATATTAGCATGAATCTTCCCTTTTCCGCCACGAAGAATCATATGCGAAGAGGGAATATCCCTCACATGGAGCCATGTGTCCTCTGCCTTGGCGCTCTGGAGGAGTTTCACATTTTCTCTCTCATTCTTCCCAAAGGAGACCTTCACCCCCTCAATGAAAAAGCTCTCAAACTCCTCTTTTTTCTCCTCGCTCTTGAACGCGCGCTGTTTTTTTGGCGCGAGAATCATCACATCCTCGACACTCTTAGCGGCTTTAATAAGCGCTATTTGGCGATTATAGAAGAGAATCTTATCCTCTAGCATCTCCCGCTCAATGTGGAGATTCTTCGCCTTTTGTTCTAGCTTCTTGGAGCTTTCAAAAAAGATCTGTGCCGCCTCACTGAAGCTCCTCGCCAAAGGAGGCATCTCTAGGCTCACCTCGCCCTCTTGGCTCTCAAGCTTCACACAAGAGGAGAAGGAGGAGAGCTTGTAGAGATTCGCAAGCAGAAGAGCTCCCTGCCCCCTTAGGCGCTTTGCTTCTTGTGCCAACTCCTCTTCGTTGGTGATCTGGCTTAGCGAGAGGAGCAGTCGCTCTCGCTTCTTCTCAATAGAGAGAATCGCTCCTTTTTGACGCTCCAAGAGCTCTCTTTCAAGGCGCTTTTGATACTCCATCTCCAAAAGCTCTTGGATGCCAAGCCCCTCAGGCAATGCCCTCTCTGCTAGAGGCTTGGAGGGTTCGGGCAAAGAATCGAGCTTCTGTCCGATTTTCACCTCTCTAAAAGAGCGCTCATTTCCGATATGACGGAGCGCATCAATCACCACTCCCGCTTCATCTAACAAAATCGCATTCGTATTGCGCCCCGTGAATTCGAGCTGGAGAATCGAACGGAGACTCTTATAGCTCCCCCGATTCTCTAGGCCGATTTGAAGGATTCGATTCCCCCCCTCCACTCGCGCCCAAAGGATATTGGCTCTAGCGGCATAGCGCTGGAGCGAGAGGTCAAAAGGGGCTTGATACTGCTTCATACCAAAAAGAGGCGGAGCGATAAACGCCGTGGATCGTCCCCGCGTCAAATCGATATAGTAGAGCGCATTGTCACACTCAAGCTTGAAGAGGTTATCGCCCGTGCGTTTGAGATTGACGAGCGTCTGATGAGAGGCGAGTTGCTCAGAAAATCGCCGAAGCAGAGAGAGATTCATTAGGGCTTGGACTCAAGACGCTTTTTGGCAAACTCAAGCGCCTCAGGCGTGATCTCGCTTCCACTCACGATTCGCGCAATCTCTAATATCTGCCCCTCTCTATCAAGCCTCTCAATCGTGCTTCCTTTAGCCTCTTTTTTGACCAAAAAGTGGCGATGGGCGTAGGAGGGCATGTGGGGCTGGTGCGAGATGGCAAGAATCTGATAGGAGCGCGAGAGCTCTTGGAGCACCCTGGCCACCCCTTCTGATTCCTCACCGCTTAAATTGCTGTCGATCTCATCCAAGATAAGCACTCCAAGCCTCTTGGAGTGCCTCGCCTCAAGCGCTAAGAGGGCAAGCCTTAGGCGGTTAAACTCCCCTGAGCTCACCGATTCGGCTTTGGCATTCCCCAGCATGAGTCGCACCCAATCCTGCCCCTTGGCATGAAGAGTTGATTCTTCTAAAGCAAGCTTAGCGCAAGGAAGCAGAAGTGCTCCTAGACGCTCATTGAGCAACGACTCAAGCTTTGGAACATAGCTCAATCGACTCTCGTGGAGACGACTGGATAGGGCTTTGGTGCTCTTCTCTAGCTGGGTGAGCTCTTTTTGGAGTGCCTCTTTGGAGAAGGTGAGATTCTCATAACGCTCCAGCTCTTTTTGCTTTTGCACCAGATAGGCAAGCGCCTCCTCCTCTCCACCATAGCGCCGATTCAAATCCGCGAGCTTCTCAAGACGATCTAAGAGGCTCTCTGCATCCATCTCCTCTAGCTCCAAAAGATGGCCTCTCTCCTCTTCAATGAGCGCTCTTAGCTCGTTCATCACCGATTCAAAGAACTCTTTCTCGCGCCCTAGAAGCTCCAAAAAAGCATTCACCGAGCGCTCCCCCTCCAAGAATCGCTCTACTTTTTCACACGATTCTTGTATCTTCTCTTTTTTGGAGAGGCTTTTTTTGAGCCTCATGAGCTCCTCGTGCTCCCCTTTTTTGGGATTGATCTGGCGGATTTTGGCGATCTCAAAGCGGGCAAACTCTTTGAGCTCTTCGACCCTTGACTCCTCCTCGGCGACTCTTTTTAGCTCCTCTTTGACTCTTGTAAGCTCCAAAAATCGCTCCGCATAACTCTCTAGGAGCTCTTTAAAAGAGGGTTCTTGATGGAGGATAAAGCCATCTAGCAGACCCAAAAGCCTCGCAGGCTCAAGCTCCTCACCATTTTTGGGATTGACATGCTTGATAAACCCTGAGGCGATCTCCGCTACACGCTTCTTGGAGAGGGATTGGGAGTTGACAAAGTAGCGCACTTTCTCCTTTTTGAGAATCGAGAAGGTGGTCTCCTCCTCATGAGCCACTCCCCACTCTTCTAACGAATAGGGAATCTCCAGCACCCCCTCAATGAGCTCGGCGTTGCTCTCTCTAAGACCAAAGAGGGCTAGAATCGATTCCATAAGGAGTGACTTTCCCGCACCACTGGCTCCACTAAAGACATTGAATCCCTCATGAAGTTCAAGGCTCTCATGAGCAAAGGCGGGGGAGTTTTTGATGAGCAGTCGCGAGATCAAGCATCCCCCCAACTGAACTTCTCTCGAAGCACTTGGAAGTAGTTATGCTCCTTTTTATGCACCAAGAGCGCGGGTCGCTCCGCCACTTTCAATCTCAGTCGATCCCCGTACCCAAAATCCATGATCTCCTGCCCATCCACTACGATATTGGCAAATTCTCCCTCCAGCATCTCCAGCTCCACCTCAAATTCGCTAGGCAGCACCAAAGGGCGCTGAGTGAGCGAGTGGGCGCAAATAGGGGTGAGAATCATGTTTTTGGAGTAGGGATAGACCACAGGTCCGCCTGCACTGATGTTGTAGGCGGTAGAGCCTGTTGGGGTGGCGACAATGAGACCATCGCCAAAATAGGTGTTAAAGGGCTCCTCTCCGATGGAGGCTTTCACATGGATCATCCCTGAAATAGGTCGCCTTGTAACGATGGCTTCATTAAAGGCAAAGAAGCGCTGAGTGCCTTTAGGACTGGAGAGCTCACCCTCTAGCATGAGACGAGAATCGATACGATACTCGCCTGCTTTGAGCTTTTGGACGAACGCCTCCACTTCATCTTGGCGCACATCGGTCAAAAAACCCAATCGCCCCATATTGATTCCAAGGATTGGCTTCCCATAGGGATAGCTTCGGCGCACCACTGAGATGAGCGTCCCATCTCCTCCAATAGAGACGAGCATATCCGATTCACTGCAGAGGCGCTGAAAATCGCAGCCATAAATTCCGATCATCCCGCCGCTGATACTATCAAGCATCACCTCGATTCCCTCTCTCTCAAAAAGAGAGCGAACCTGAAGAAAAAATTCTTTGAGTGAGGGGCTGGAGGGGCGCAGAATCACGCCCACTTTAGAGAGAGAGGAGAGGGGCTGCATAAGAATCACTCAACAAAATAGGCTTTGATTCGATAGCCTCGGTGGTTGGCCTCTTGCACACTAGGGCCTTCAAAGACGACCGCTCTAGGGAGCTTCTCTTGAATCATCCTAATCGCCTCTCTCGCTCGAAAACTCGCCAAACCTTCTTGCTTGAGCTCAGGAGAGAGTCCGCGATAAGGAGTCGAATCGACGATTCCCTGCACTTCAAACGCGACCACTCGCTTATCCTCCTCCAGCTCTTTGTTGACATTGGCCGCCAAAGAGAGGGCACAATTCTCAGGAATCGCCCAAAATCCAACATTCATCGCGTAGCACTCGGTGATGATTCTCTCTTTGGGCTTGAGGGTGTATTGGAGCTTGATTTTCACGCTATCTTGCTCGCTCTTAGCTCCCGCTAGGCTTGTGCTGAGGCGCTCAATCTGCTTTTGTTTGCTCTCTAGCTCAATCTTTAGGCGCTCTAGCTCAGGACTAGTTGATTCGCCTGAGAGAGCAGGAAGAATCGGCTTCTCCATAGGGGCGTTACCTCCCCCAAAAAGCGGCTTGTCTTTGCTTTTGGCCCAGAAGACATAATAGACACTTCCTAGCACCACCAGCAACAAAAAGGTGAAGAGAAAAATATAAAAAACAGCACTTGATCGCTTTTTTTCTTCTATCTCGACTTCTTCTTCCATGGGGCTTCTCCTCCTTGACTCAATCTCAGTTTTTAAGAGGCAATAAGTCTAGATTGTATCACAGGGAGGATTAATCGGGTATTACGGAATCAAGCGATTTGTCGGAGGCTCACTTTGAGGCGTTCATAAGCCTCTTGAATGCTTCTAAATCGTTCGGTATAGCCCTGCACAATCGAGGAATCTTGCCCATAAACATTATCAGGATGAAACTCCCTAGCGAGCTCTAGGTAGCGGTTTTTAATCGTGCTCCAATCATCATTCACCTTGCAAGAGAGCACTTTGAGGCTTTGGCGAATGAGCCTCTCCTCTTTGGTCATGTAGTCCCATGACTCAAACCCTTCAAAGCGATTGTGCGCCTTGAACGAATCATAATCAAAATCGAGCACCACATTGTGGATCACTTTTTGGGAGAGGATTCCCATTAGCTTTTCCCAGAACTGCGTCCTCGTGCTATCAAGATAGAGCTCTTGCTTGCCATAGCTCACGATATACTCTTCAAAGGCCGAGATAAGATAGCGGCGCGCCAGACGGCTTGGCCTATTGAGGCAGAGGGCGATTCGCTCGGGCTGGATGAATCGCATCGCCACCTGAACATACTCTAGCACGCTCGCCTCGTCCATGATCTTGATTCGAATGGGAAGCTCACTATTCTCTAACAGTCTCTCAAAAGGGACACTTTTTTGGCGCGACTCTTTCTGGAGTCCGATATGATAAGCCCAATTGAGAAAGTAATCTTTTTTGAGCCGCTCCCCATCATCAAGAATCAAAATCGAGCTAGAGAGCCGATAGCTCTGCGAAAAATGGCGCGTGGCAAACGAGATCGCACGCTTCAAAAACTCGGAGTCTCTTTGGATGCTGATCTGAATGTATTTCTCAAAAAGTTCAAGCTTCATCTCTACTTCTCCGCTTCGATTCTTGGGGTTGCATCGAGGTTTTATTAATCCAAAGAAGCAAAGCGCGTTCCACAAACTCCTTTAAGGGGGGCGCTATATAATAGTCACTTCAACTTCGAGCCTCTAAAACTTTACAAAAGAAAGTAAACAAGCGATCATGGAATATCCGATTCTTCTTGGCCTAGGCCTTTTTGCTGGAATCTTGGCAGGATTCTTTGGCATTGGTGGAGGCACCTTCATCGTGCCTGCAATGATTTTAATGGGGCATGACATCAAGACCGCGGTGGGAATCTCCATTATGCAGATGACCTTCTCCTCTCTCTTTGGCTCCTATGTCAACTTCAAAAAGTCCAATCTCGATCTCAAAGATGGCCTCTATGTAGGCATCGGCGGGTTTCTTGGCGCCATGTGGAGCGGTACAGTGGTCGATAATGTCCCCTCCAAATTCCTTGAAATCGCCTTCTTTTTTATTGTGATCTACTCCATCTATCGATTCAGTCGCAACCCTGCCGCTGGCACCAACGACCCCAATCACCCCACGCCAAGCCGCTGGCTCCTCATCGCTATTGGGGCTTTCACGGGAGTCTTTGCCATCTCGCTAGGGATTGGCGGAGGGATGATGCTCGCCCCTCTTCTTGGCTATTACCTCGGCTACAGCTCCAAAAAGGTGATTCCCATCGCCCTCTTTTTTGTCATCTTCTCCTCTGTTTCAGGTTTTGCGAGCCTTGCCTATCATGGCTATGTCGATTATGAACATGGACTCATCGTGGGACTGGCCTCCCTCTTTGGCGTCCAAACAGGAATCTATCTCCTCCAAAAAATCGATGCCAAGCGCCATAAATACGCCCTTCTACTCATGTATATCGTGGTGCTTCTTGTCATGCTCAAGAAGATTCTAGGTCTCTAACTCGCCCCTTTTAGGGGGCAGATGATATAATCGCCCCCTTAAAATTGTGCGCGTAAGGAATCATCTTGATCGACAAAATCTCTGTTTGGGGCGCCAAAGAGAACAATCTCAAAAATATCAACCTTGAGATTCCCAAGAATCGTCTCGTCGTCTTCACTGGTCTTAGCGGCAGCGGCAAGAGCACGCTTGCTTTTGATACCCTTTATGCCGAAGGGCAGCGCCGATACATCGAATCGCTCTCTAGCTATGCACGGCAGTTTCTTGATCGCGTGGGCAAGCCCAATGTGGACAAGATTGACGGACTCACACCCGCCATCGCCATCGACCAAAAGACCACCTCTAAGAATCCTCGCTCCACCGTGGGCACAATCACGGAGATTTATGACTACCTGAGGCTCCTTTACGCGCGAATTGGTACACAGCACTGCCACCTCTGCGGTGAGCCCATCTCCCAAATGAGTGCGAGCGATATCATCGAGCAGGTGCTCTCCCTCCCCCAAGATTCCAAGGCGATCATCCTCGCCCCGATCATCAAAGAGAAGAAGGGGACCTTCGCCGATAAGATCGAATCACTTCGCCATAAAGGCTATGTGAGAGCGCAGGTCAATGGCGTGATGGTGCGACTGGATGAGGAGATCAACCTAGCCAAGACCAAAAAACACACCATCAAAATCGTGATCGATCGCGTGGTGATCAACGAAGCCAACAAAGAGCGAATCGCACAAGATGTCGAAAAGGCGCTCAAAGAGTCTTATGGAGAGGTGGAGGTGGAGATTCTCGGCCAAACGCCTGATGAGCCCAGCCGACTCATCCACTACAGCGAGCACCTCGCCTGCTTTGATTGCAAGGTGAGCTTTGAGCCCCTAGAGCCTCTCTCCTTCTCCTTTAACTCCCCCAAGGGAGCCTGCCCTGAGTGCGATGGACTTGGAATTCGCTACAGCATCGATGTCAAAAAAATCATCGATCCCCACCTGCCCCTAGGCAAAGGCGGAATCAAAGTGATCTATGGCTTCAATAAAGGTTACTACAGCGAACTTTTCCACGCTTTTTGCGCCCAAGAGGGAATCGACCCCCAAAAGAGCTTTGAGGAGCTAGAGGAACACCAGAAGAAGTGGGTGCTCCACGGAAGCGCGAGCGATGTCACCTTCACATGGAAAAGCTCCACACTCAAACGCCCCTGGCGAGGTATCATCCAAATCGCCTACGATATGTTCAAGGATGAAAAAGAGCTCAATGATTACATGAGTGAAAAGGTGTGCGATCTCTGTCATGGCCATCGGCTCAAACTCTCCTCACTCGCCGTCAGGGTCGCCCAAAGAGGAATGGGCGAGATTTTGGATATGCCCATTGAGGAGTGCTACAGCTTCTTTGAGGATGAGGCCAACTTCCTCTACTTGAGCGAGCAAAAGCGCTTCATCGCCGCACCCATTCTCAAAGAGATTCGCGAGAGGCTCTATTTTCTCTACGATGTAGGTCTAGGCTACCTCTCCCTAGGGCGAGACGCGCGAACCATCAGCGGAGGAGAATCACAGCGAATCCGTATCGCTAGCCAAATTGGCAGCGGGCTTACGGGCGTAATGTATGTCCTAGATGAGCCCAGCATCGGGCTCCATGAGCGAGACACGCTCAGACTCATCAAAACCCTCCGCAGCCTTCAAGAAAAAGGCAATAGCGTCATTGTCGTGGAGCACGACAAAGAGACCATCGAACACGCCGACTTTATTGTGGATATTGGTCCGGGTGCGGGGAAATTTGGCGGAGAGGTGGTCTTTGCTGGAACTCTAGAGGAGCTCAAAGCTCAAAGCACCCTCACTGCGCAATACCTCAAGGGTGAAAAGAGAATCGAATATTTCCATCGCCGGCCTCAGCAAGATTGGCTAGAGATTAAAAATGTCACTATCAACAACATCAAAAATCTCAATGTGAAAATCCCTCTAGCCAATTTCGTCTGTATCACAGGCGTGAGCGGCAGCGGCAAAAGCTCACTCATCCTCCAAACCCTCCTTCCCGTAGCCCAAGAGCTACTCAACAATGCCCGCAAGGTCAAGAAAGTGGATGGAGTGGAGATTGAGGGGTTGGAGAGACTGGATAAAGTGATCTATCTAGATCAAAGCCCCATCGGTCGAACCCCAAGAAGCAACCCCGCCACCTACACGGGCGTGATGGACGAGATTCGCTCCCTATTTGCCGAGACCAAAGAGGCGCAGATTCGAGGCTATGGCGTGGGACGATTTAGCTTCAATGTCAAGGGCGGACGATGCGAAAAATGCCAAGGCGAGGGCGAGATCAAAATCGAGATGCACTTCTTGCCCGACATCATGGTCAAATGCGACAGTTGTCATGGAAGCCGCTACAACCTCCAAACGCTTGAAGTGGCCTACAAAGGCAAAAACATCGCCGATGTGCTGGGCATGAGCGTGGATGAGGCGCTCGAATTTTTCGCCCCGATTCCCAAAATCGCTCAAAAGCTCCAAACTCTAAGCGATGTAGGGCTTGGCTACATCACCTTGGGACAAAATGCCATCACGCTAAGCGGCGGGGAGGCACAGAGAATCAAACTCGCCAAAGAGCTGGGACGAAAAGACACAGGGCAGACGCTCTATATCCTTGATGAGCCCACCACAGGGCTTCACTTTGCCGATGTGGATCGCCTCACCAAGGTGCTCCACCATCTCACTGACTTAGGCAATAGCGTGATTGTCATTGAGCACAACCTCGACATGATCAAAAATGCCGACTATGTGATTGACATTGGGCCTGAGGGCGGGAGCAAGGGAGGAAGAATCGTGGATGAGGGCACGCCCGAAGAGGTCGCCAAGCGATGGAGAGAGCGAGGCAGCCACACGGGTGAGTTTCTCGCCAAAGAGCTGGGGATGTGAGTTTTTTGATAAATTAATCGTTTATAATGAATAAAAAATAGTTATAGTTTAATAAAAAAAGATAAGCTCTTATGATTTAACATCTCTCTTGGCTTCAAACTAAATCTAAAGGAGGAGAGTATGTTTCGTCTCTTTGTCACCGCTCTTATCATAGCTCTTGGGTTGGCGCAAGCACAGGCCGCCGACATGGGAGAGAAATTTGATGCAACATTCAAGGCTCAAGTGAAAGCCGCCAAGGCTGATATGGTGATGCTAAGCCCCAAGGATGCCTATAAACTTCTTCAAGAGAATCCCGACATCACCCTCATTGATGTGCGAGATCCTGATGAGCTCAAAGCGATGGGCAAGCCCGATGTCAAAAACTACAAACACATGAGTCGAGGCAAGCTAGAGCCTCTGCTAGCCAAGTCAGGCCTTGATCCTGAAAAGCCCGTGGTGGTATTCTGTAAAACAGCAGCTAGAGCTGCCCTAGCAGGCAAAACCCTCAGGGAATATGGATTTAAAACCATTTACAACTCCGAAGGCGGAATGGACAAGTGGCTTGAAGAAGGGCTTCCCTCTTTGGATTAACTTCCTCTTTTTTTTGGGCTACAAGAGAGGTGAATTCCCTCATTCACCCCTCTTAAACCTCTTTATACATCTCCCTCACCTTCAAAATTTCCTCTAGATTCTCGAAAAAGACCTCAATAAGCCTTGGATCAAAATGCCTCCCTTTTTCCTCTTCTAAAAGCGCGTAGATTCGCTCCAACTCCCAAGCCTTTTTATAGCATCGATCACTCCCCAGCGCATCAAAAACATCCGCTAGAGCGACAATACGCCCATAGAGGTGGATATCTTCGCCCTTTTTGCCCTGAGGATAGCCCGTGCCATTCCACTTTTCATGGTGCTCATGGGCGATGGCGGCTGCGGCTTTGAGGATACGGCGATTGGAGTGTTTGAGCGTCTCATAGCCAAGCCTAGAGTGGCTCTTCATGACCTCAAACTCCTCTTCGGTCAATTTCCCCGGTTTTTTCAAAATCGCATCAGGAATCGCCACTTTGCCAATGTCATGCATGGGCGAGGCGACCTTGACCAGCTCCGCTTCTAGCTCACTTAGACCCATGCCTAGAGCGAGAATCTTGGAGTATTCCGCCACGCGCTTGACATGAAAACCTGTCTCTTTGCTCCGGCTCTCACCAATCTCGGCCATGGTGTAGATGATCTCTTTTTGGGTCTCTTCGATCTCGGCATAAAGCATCGCCGATTCTAGGGCACTCCCTGTGTAGGTCGCCGCCAAAGTGAGATACTTCGCATCCTCTTGGCTGAATCCTTGCGAGAGGGTCATTTTGTTGATCGCCTGATAGGCTCCGATGATCTCGCCCTCACTATTAAAAATGGGCAGTGCGATGATAGAGCGAGTCAGATAGCCCGTTTTCTTATCCACCTCTGGATTGAAACGAGGGTCGTTATAGGGATCATTGATCACGAGGGTCTCGCCCTTTTGTGCCACATACCCAGCGATTCCGCTCCCTAAAGGGATTTTAATCGCATCGATTCCATGAGCGATTTTTGTCCAGAGCTCCCCTTTTTCTCTATCAATCATCCAAATAGTGCATCGATCGGCTGTGACGATCTGCCGCGCCATGCCCGCCATGAGAAGCAGTAGGCGCTCTAGGCTCCGCTCTTGAGCAATCTTGCCCACACACTCAAAGATGATTCCCAAAATCTCTTCTTTGGTTGGCTCCTCCCTGTGACCCTCAAAGAGCTCGGCTGGATCAAAAGGGATAAAAGCCCCATCAGCAAGGATTTTCTCTCGCGAACGCAAAAGCCCTATCGCCCCAACCTCTTGGATGATCTCCTCCCTGTAGGCGGGCTTTAGATGGAAGAGATGGAAGAGCACCTCTTGGCGCACCAATTGAGCGCGCGCCTCTTGAAGGAGCTTGGGCGTAAGATGAGCGGAAGATTTGGCCAGCTTGGCAAAGCGAGAGGGGAAAGAGAGATCAATCACCACCTGCTTGATTTCAGGTCGATGATCGATAAGCTCCCAAATCAAAGGAGAATCATAAGTGTCTGAAGTGAAGTAGATCGCCTGATTCTCTTTTTGAATGATGTATCCCAATGAGCCTTCAGTATGCTCCCCCTTGATGGCTTCAAGACTCACCCCCTCTTCCAACAAAAAGCGATCTCCCGCAGAAATCGCCTCAAAGCACAACGCCTTCTCACTAGAGCCCAAGAGATTAATCTCATGAAACGAGGGCCAAAGCGATCCATCAAAAAGCTTTTCTCGAAGCGTCTTGATGGTCTCCTTGCTCCCATAGACGCAAAGGGGTCGCTTCATCTTGCCATAGTGATAATCAAGCCAAAAGGGAATGTCCACGAGATGGTCAAGATGCGCGTGCGTGAGGAATATCTTCTCCAGCAAAGGCTCCTCTTCCTTAAACCCACGCAAAAGATTTCCCGCATCAATCGCTACGCTTGGCGTCACCCTCACACAAGTGGTACCACTCCTCCCTTCTCTTCCCCCAGAACTCCCCAAAAATCTGATTCCCGATGCCATCTCGCCTCTCCTTGGAGAATGTTTTGTTATTGAATAAAGTTTATCAAATTTAAGCTACAAATAAATAAAATATTACACCAAGTCAGCCTATTTCCCCGCCAAACCTTAAAGGAGTCTCCTCTATGAAGTTCTACAGAATAGGAGCATGTTTGCTCTTTTTTTGCGCTACGTGGCTAAATGCAGGCGTGGGGAAAATCTCCCTGCTTCAGGGTGAAGCGACCCTCACCCGAGGTAATGATTCTCTTCGGGCTCAAAATGCAATGCCCCTAGAAGAGGGGGATTTGATTAAAACAGGCGCGGGGAGTCGCCTTCAGCTGCTTTTTGATGACAAGACAGTGGTCACCTTGGGCGAAGCCACGCTCTTTAGCGTCACCGAATATCTCAAAGAAGGGAGTGATCCCAAGGCAAAATTCAATGTCGCCCAGGGGGCCTTTAAGGTGATTACAGGGCAAATCGGCAAGGTTGCTCCTCAAAACTTTCAAATTCAGACCAAGACCGCCACCATTGGCATCCGAGGAACCATCATCTGGGGAGTCATCGGAGAGGACGGGGATCAAATCGGCTGCCTTGATGGGAGCATTGAAGTGGGCTCCTTGGGAGGAGGTGAGTCTGTGCTTCTTCGGCCCAACCAGATGAGCTTTGTTCCTCCTATGGGACCCCCTACTCCTCCTGCTCCCCTCAATCCTTCCCTCTTCTCCCCTGAAGCCAACTCAGGAGGGGCTCCCATGACTCCTGCTCCTCCTTTGACTTCAGAGAATCAAGGAGAAGGCATGGGTTTGGGAATCCAAGAGCTAGCCAATCAGCTGATCACCCAAGCCAATAACCAACGCCAACTCCAACAGATCGAAGAAAATCTCTCCCCTGTGATGGGGCTTACTCCTGCTTCCTATATTGAAAACCTCATCGTCCAAAATATTTCCCTTGAATATCAAGGAAACATTCATGGCACCGTTACAGATATGAGCTCCAACACTTATAACATTCTTCAAAATGAAGACAATCGCTTCACTCTGGGTATCAATTTTGGAAGCAATTCAAGCTTTGATGTCTTCATGAACTTTGAGATTGGCACCCCCATGGCTCCCACCTATCTCTCAGAGCTTGGATTTGATGGGGATCTCATTGTTAATCCCTCCACCTCTAGTTTTGCCGGAGAGCAGAATAGCGGCATGGGTGTATCAGGTGGCTCAATTTCTGGAGTGTTTAATGGAAGCGGAGCCAATAGCGTCACAGGAGCTATCAATGGTGAGCTCTCACCCCCCTCTTCACCCTCTTATATTCTCAATGGCACCTTTAGTGCCATCAAGCAATAAGGAGCCCCCATGAAAAGAGTTCAACTCTTTGGCGCTTTTTTCGCCTCGGCTCTCTTCCTCTCCTCAACCCTTTGCGCTCAAGATTCTCTAGCCGAGCTTACCCAAGCCCTAGAACTTTTCAAGAATCGTGACTACGCCAACGCCTATCCCCTCTTAGAGAAACTCTCCGAGGCTCACCCTGAAAATCTCGACCTCAACCTCATGCTAGGCGCTAGCGCTCTAGAGCTTAAGCGCTACCACGAGGCGATTGCGGCTTTTGATCGCGCGCTGATTCTTGATCCTCGCAATCTCACTGCAAGAATCCAGATCGCCAAGATCAATTACCTCCTTGGGAACACCACTTTAGCTAGCCAAGAGCTCGATGCTCTGCTCAAGGAAAGTCTCCCTTTGAGCGTGCGCGAAGGAGTGCAGGGGCTTAAAACCCAAGTGGATCAAAGCCAATCCAAACACTCTTTTGGCGGGGCATTCATTCTTGGGGGTGAGTATGACAGCAATGTCAATAACGATATTGGCGGGCGCAACTTCACTCTCCCCTCGCTCAATCTCCAGCTCTTTGGCACCAACACCAAGAGTGACTACGCCCATTTTCAAACTCTAGTCCTTAACCACTCCTACGACATGGGAGAGAAGGAGGGGTGGAAGTGGGATAGCTCTTTGGTTGCCTACAACAAGACCTATTTTGACACCTCCACACGTAATCTTGTCCTCTTTTCGCTCAGCACAGGTCCAAGCTACACTCAAGATGGTTACCAGCTCTCTCTCCCCGTGACTCTAGACAAAGTCTATCTTGCCTCCGATTCTTATCTTGATATCGCTGGAGCGGGAATCCGTCTCAAAAAACTCCTTTCGCCCCGCCTCATGCTTGATGGAGGTTACAGTCGCAAATATAACTCCTACGCCCAAGAGTTCAAGGCACGCAACAGCGACACCAACCTCTTCTATCTAGGTGCTCGCCAAGCCATCGGCGAGGAATCCCCCTATCTCCTCTCGCTCTACTTCGCTTACCGCACCGACAAAGAACGCAATGATCTGCGCTCTGATGTCTCTTACGATGAGTGGGGCGGACGCATAGAGCTCTCCAAGGAGATTTTTGACAAATTCTCTCTCACAGGGGGATACTCCTACAAAAAAACCTCCTACAGCGACACCGACGCTCTCTATCTCAACCACCGCGAAGACAAAGAGAGGCGCTATGAGCTGGGAGTAACCCATGAGCTCTCTAGACGCTCGACGGTCGGACTCAATGTCGCCTACGTCGATCACCCTTCCAATCATGATCCCTTTGATTACGACAAAAGAGTGGTCACTCTGCGATATATGGTCGGTTTTTAAGTGAGCCGCTCAAACCTCCTTGGAATCCTTCTAGTCGCGATTCTCGGATTAGAAGGATTCCTCTATTTCAAACCCATCCCGCTTCTCCTCTCCCTAGAACACAAAATCAAAGATGCGATGTTTTGGTGGCGAGGCGAGAGGGCAGGCAACCCCAACATCCTCATCATCGATATTGACGAGAAAAGCCTCCAAGCCCTAGGCCAATGGCCTTGGAGTCGCGATAAAGTCGCGGTGATTTTAAACAATCTCACCCAAAGCGGCGCGGGAATTATCGGCCTCGATGTGGTTTTTGCCGAGGAGGACGCTAGCTCGCCCGTGAAGATTCTTCAATCCTTGGGAATTGATTCTTCTGGTCTTGTTGATTATGACACTCTCTTAGCCCAAACCCTAGAGAGCTCGCCCGTGGTGGCAGGATATGTCTTTGCGATGCAAGAAGATGGGGTCACCCCACACGGCTCTCCTGCAAGCCGCGCCATAGTGATTGAGCGAGAGAAGCCTGAGCACTCCTATCTTCCTAAGCCCTATCGCGCGATTCTCAACATCCCTCTTCTCCAACAAAGCGCCTACTCAAGCGGTTATTTCAATACCCTCCCTGATGAAGATGGTGTCGTGAGAAGCGTTCCTCTGCTGATGGAATATGAAGGGATTCTCTATCCTGCGCTCTCACTAGAGATGATTCGGCTCGCCCTAGGGGTAGGGAGAATCGAGGTGGAATATTTTGAGCAAGGGGTGCAGGCGGTGCGCCTAGGCGATATCCTCATTCCTACAGATGCGTTTGGTCGGATGCGCCTCAACTACACAGGGGGAGCCAAAAACTACCCCTATCTCTCCGCCTTGGATGTCTATAAAGGGGAGTTTGAGAGGGAGCAGGTCGAGGGCAAACTCCTCCTCCTTGGCACCTCTTCTGCAGGGCTCCTAGACCTCCGTAGCACCCCTTTTGAGAGTGTTTTCCCTGGGGTAGAGGTTCACGCCAATGCACTCGATAACCTCCTCTCAGGCGACTTTATCGCCAAGCCCCTCTGGAGCATGGGGGCGGATGTGACTCTTCTTTTACTGCTCCCTCTAGCGGGCTGGCTGATTCTTCGTCTCTTTGGAGTTTTGCTCTCCTTTTTGGGGATGACATTGCTTCTTTGGGTGCTTTTTGGCGGGCACTACTATTTGATGTTTTCCCAAGGGGTGATTCTCCACACCCTCACCCCCTTAATCGCGACCCTTTCGCTCTTTTTCGGAGGGATCATGATCAACTACTTCTTTGAATCACGCCAAAAAGAGCTCATCAAGGCTAAATTCGCTCGCAAAGTCTCCAAAGCGGTTGTGGAAGAGCTCACCAAAAACCCTAGCGCCCTCTCATTGGAGGGCAAAGAGGCGGAGATCACTATCTTTTTCAGTGATGTGCGCGATTTCACTTCGATTTCAGAGAGCCTCCCCTCCCCTCAAGCGCTCATCGACTTGCTCAACGACTACATGACTCCGATGGTGGAGATCATCACACGCCACCAAGGAACCATCGACAAGTTCATCGGGGATGCGGTGATGGCCTATTGGAATGCGCCCAAGGCTGTCCCTTTTCATGCCGATGAGGCACTCTTGTCCTCTATTGAGCAAATCGAAGAGCTCACCCCTCTCAACGAAAAACTCCAAAACCAAGGGCGCCCCCTTATTCGCATCGGAATCGGGCTTAACAGTGGAAAATGTATCGTTGGGGAGATGGGCTCTTTGGGGCGATCTGATTACACTTGCATTGGCGATCCCGTCAACCTCGCCTCTCGAATCGAGGGACTTTGCAAGGGTTATGGTGCGCTGATTTTGCTCTCAGAATACACTCTTGCTCTCCTTCAGAATCCCAACCGATACGCGCTTAGAGAGATTGATTTTGTTCGAGTCAAAGGCAAAGAGAAGCCCGTGAGAATCTATGAGTGCTTAGGATTTAAAGAGCGCCCATGGAAGGAGAATCCTAGCCAATTTGCTGAGGCGCTGGCGCTCTATAGGCAGGGGCGTTTCAAAGAGGCGCTGGAGGTTTTTGAGAAGCTTAAAGCCCAAAACCCAGAGAAGCTCTTCTCACTCTATACCGAGCGATGCGAGCATTATCTCAATGAACCGCCTAAAGATTTTGATGGAGTGTTTGCCTACAAAACCAAGTGAGCCCTAAAAAAGGGCTACTTGAGGTAGGCTTTGAGGATTTTCTGCTCTTTTTTGGGGCGATCGCTTCGATCCGTCTCGGTGTATTCAATGCGTCTCACCACATCAAACCCTTTAGAGACCTCACCAAAAATGGTGTGCTTGCCGTTGAGCCAAGGGGTGCGAGCCGTCGTGATGAAAAACTGGCTTCCATTACTATTGGGGCCAGAGTTAGCCATCGCCAAGAGCCCCTCTCTATCAAAGGCATAACCTAGAGCAATCTCATCTTCAAAGGGTTTACCCCAAATCGATTCTCCTCCTGTGCCTGTACCCGTAGGGTCGCCCCCTTGGAGCATAAACCGCTTGATCACACGGTGAAAAATGAGCCCATCGTAATAGCCATTCTTTACGTGCGTGGTGAAATTCTCCACCGCCTTGGGAGCAGCCTTAGGGAAGAGGGTGAGCTCGATGGTTCCGCTTGTGGTCTCTAAAACCACCACGGGAGACTCAGCACTCCAAAGCCATGCAGGCAGGAGCATAAAGCCCAAAAAGAGTTTAAACAAAGAGGGAGTTGACGCTCTCATTATGATAGACCCTCCTAATTACTTCAGCAAAGAGCGGCGCAACGCTCAACACTTTGATTTTGCTCGACTCTTTCTTCAAAGGAATAGTGTTCGCCACCACCATCTCATCCAAAGCCCCCTTCTCAATCTTCTCATAGGCCGATCCACTAAAAACAGGATGGGTGCCAAGGGCGATGACACTTGTAGCCCCTTTGCTTTTGAGCACTTCAGCTGCCTTGGCCATCGTGCCTGCGGTGTCAATCATATCATCCACCAAAATCACATCTTTGCCTTGAACATCACCGATGATGTTCATCACTTCGCTGACATTGGCTTTTTCGCGTTTTTTATCCACGATGACTAGGTCAAGTCCAAGCTGATCAGCAAAATATCTCGCCCTCGCCACGCCCCCAATATCAGGGCTAGCGATAATAGGATTGGGGAGGTGTTTGCTCTTCACATAATCCCTAAAGACGATGGAGCCATAGAGGTTGTCCACAGGAATATCAAAGAATCCTTGAATCTGCCCCGCGTGCAGATCCATCGTGATGACACGAGTCGCCCCCGCTCTCTGGAGCAGATCGGCCACAAGCTTAGCGGTGATAGGGACTCTAGGTGCAGCCTTTCGATCTTGTCTGGCATATCCAAAATAGGGAATCACTGCATTAATCGAGCTGGCAGAGCTTCGTTTGAGCGCATCAATCATGATGAGCAGCTCCATGAGATTATCATTGGTCGGAGCACAAGTGGGCTGAACAATAAAGACATCGCGTCCACGGACGCTCTCAGAGATTTGGATATTAATCTCTCCATCACTGAAGCGATTCACTGTCGCGCTAGAGAGAGGGATACCCAAATATTTGGCGATTTCGCCTCCAAATTCGGGGTGGGCGCTCCCCGTGAATATCTTATAGCCTCGCATGAAAACATCGTCCTTTTGGAAGTGGATTTTGGAGCGGTTTAAACGCGAATTATAGGCTAATCTCTCTTAAGATTTGAGCGAAGAATCAAGAATCCATCCTCCGCCTATGACCAAATCCTCTGCATAGAGCACGAGCGCCTGCCCATTGGCGACTCCATAGACCTTCTCTTTCAAATGCGCCACCAAGCGCCCCGACTCATCCAGCCTCACCTCCGCCTTGACTTTCAAAGAGCGATAGCGAATTTTCACCTCGCCCTCAAAGTGCTCAAACCCTTCAGGCAGGGCAAAAGGATCGGCATAGACAACATTTTTGGCGAGCTCCTCCTTAGAGCCCACGATGAGGCGATTCTCTTTGGGGTCGATGGAGAGCACATAGTGTGGATCATGCGCTCCCTTGACCGTGAATCCTTTGCGCTTGCCGATGGTGTATTGCATATAGCCCTTGTGCTCGCCCACCACGCGTCCGCTTGAATCTTGGACGATTCCCTTCTGCTCCACAGGGAAGTGGCGCCTTAGAATATCGATATAGTCGCTCTCCACAAAGCAGATCTCCTGCGATTCTTTGTAGCTCTCCAGCGTCCCAAGCCAAGGCAAAATCTCCAAAGCTTCGGGCTTAATCTCACTTTTGAGTCGATCTCCTAAAGGAAAGATGAGCCTAGAGATGACCGATTCTTTGAGACCAAAGAGGAAGTAGCTCTGATCTTTGCTTTGATCTTTCGCCTCTTGGATTCTCCCCTCTTTCACCCTCGCATAATGCCCTGTGGCAATCTTTTCACACCCTAGCTCAAGAGCCCTCTCTAGAGCAAATCCAAACTTCATGAAGGGATTGCAAAACGCGCAAGGGTTGGGGGTGAGACCCTTTTGATAGGAATCGACAAAGTAGTCATAGACATGCTTTTTAAAGAGCTCTTTAGCATCAAAAATATGAGTCTCTATCCCCAATTTTTGGGATACTTTCTCTATATTTTGAATATTTTGAGCGTGCTTTAGGTCGTTGTCGTGAAGCTTGAGGTAGATTCCCACCACCTCATGTCCAGCCTCTTGAAGAAGATAGGCCGAGTAGGAGGAATCGATCCCTCCACTCATCAATAAAGCGACTTTCATGAGAGTTTCCTGAATTTTTTGGCGGATTCTACCCTAGGAAAGTTTAATCTAATCTATACTAAATCTAGCAAATTAATAGACATTATCCTCGGAGCTGTTCAAGACGCTCTCGTTTGGTGCCGATCTCGGTGATCTGGATTCCGAAGTTTCCATCCACGATCACCACCTCACCCTTGGCGATCACCTTATCATCCACTAGAATCTCTAAAGGGTCATTGGCAAGCTGATTGAGCTCCACCACGCTTCCAATATCCATTGAAATGACATCTTTAAGGAGCATCTTCTTCTGTCCGATTCGCACCTTCACTTGGAGCTTGACATCCAAAAGCATCCCGATATTTTTCATCTCAGGCTCGCTGAGATTTACATTGGGTGCACCGCTATAACTCCCGCCAAATGAACTTCCACTCTCGCTATACGAGGACGCAGAGGCGCTAGGAGCACTCTTTGGCTCAAAAATCTTCACAAACGAAGAATCGACTGCCAAGTAGAGCTCAGAGCGAATCGTGTTGAGCGAAAAAGAGAAGGTGAAGATTTTTTCAAAAGAGGAGAGGTCGATACTCCCCCCTTGAACAAAGTCCGCCTTTTCAGGAGCGAAATTGAGCTTAGGGAGCTCTTTTTGCGCACTCAGGGCGGTGGAGATGGCTCCAAAGATATTGGAGGCGATCTCTTTAGTCGCGTCCACATCATCCTCGCTCATCTCCTCGCGACTCTCCCCCTCGCCCCCAAGCATCAAATCTGCAAGCGCCGTTCCAAGCGCAGGCGGCACAAGAAAGGCGATCTTTCCGCTTCCCTCGCCTGTGGTGTTAAGGTAGATAAGCGCCATGGGAGCTTGGATGTTTTTTGTCGCCACCCCTCCCTCGTCCAAATAGGAGACATCAGGCGTATGCCCTGTCAGCCCCTCGATGGTGGCTATGGTCTCTTGCGTGATATGCTTGATAAACTCTTTCATTCGCCCTCTTCTCCCTTAACATCACTCGCTCGGCTCTTTCTTTGGGCTTCGAGCATTTCAAGAATCTCTTTGACCTGATCTTTTTCGGTTTTAATGACCTCTTTGATTTTAACGGTTTTGCGGTAGCGTTGCAAGCCGATAGTAGCGATATATTTCTCGCGTCCATCCACATTAACAATGACCGTATCATCAGCGGGTCGATCCAGCCTCACGATATCTCCCACGCCAAGCTCCAAGACCTCTTTAAGATCAAGGCTTGTTCCGCCAAGCACTGCAGAAATATTGACCGCCGCACCCCCAAGCAAAGCCTGAAGCTCTCGATTTCGGCTCTTTTTAGAGCTAGTCTCTGAGAGCATCAAATCACGGCTTGCCAGTCGGGAGAGCACCGATTCTAGAGAGATGACTGGATAGCAGAGGTTCATCATGCCACTAGAGTGTCCGATGATGATCTCCATCACCACCATAATGACAATCTCATTTTGCGCTACGATCTGAACGACGTTTGGACTTGATTCTTTGGCGTCCACCGAGGGGAAAATCTCTGCCACAGGCGCCCACGCCTCTTTGAGATTCTGCATCATTTGGCGCAAAATAGTGTCTAAAAGATTGAGCTCAATATCACTGAACTCCCGTGTCGCCTCATAGGGATCGCCCTTGCCACCCAGGAGACGATCAATCATTGGAAAAGCGATAGAGGGGTTGATCTCCAAGACTCCCGTCCCATCCAAAGGCTTCATCGAAAAGACGTTGAAGCTCGTGGGCGAGGGGAGTGACATCAAAAACTCTCCATAAGTCATCTGATCTACTGAGTGAAGCTGAATCTCTACAATAGAACGCATAATGGCAGAGATTTGGCTACTCAGGTTCCTCGCCATTTTGTCATGAATCCCCCTAAAGGCTCTGAGTTGCTCCTTGCTAACGCGATTGGGGCGCTTGAAGTCATAGAGGGTGACTTGCTTTTGGCTGAGGATATCATGCTTCTCTAAAACCTCAGTATCACCATCATCATCGACCACTTCAAGCAGTGCATCAATCTCTTCTTGGCTTAGAATATCAGCCATGGGCCCCTCCTAACCTCTCGCGGATTTTTTTGATCACCTCTTTGTGGATTTGAGAGATTCGCGATTCAGTGATCTCTAGCACCTCGCTAATCTCCTTCAAATTGAGCTCCTCAAAGTAGTAGAGCTGGATGATGAGCTGCTCGCGCTCACTCAGCGATTCCAGTATCTCGCTGATGATTCCCACCAGCTCCTCTTGCTCGATTCTCCCCTCGGTCGCCTCCTCGTGGAGTGCGCTCAGCTGATCTTCAATCGGCATGAGAACATAGATATCCGAGGCGATTTTAGCCTCTCTGATCTTTTTGATATCCTCGCCCAAAACCTCTGCAAGATACTCATCGCTTGGCTCGCTTGAGTGTTCGTTCATGTAGTGGGAAATCTCAACATCAATCTGCTTGATGAGCTTTCGATTCCCTCGGCTCACCACATCCAGACTCCTCAAATAATCAAGCATCGCCCCTTGCACCCGCGTTTTAGCAAATCCCCAAAAGGAGTCATTGAGCGCCTCGTTATAGCGCCTAGAGAGCTTGATGAGCTCCTCCGCTCCAATGGAGACGAGGTCGGCCGTATCTATCGAGCTTGGCAGTCGCTCTTTGAGCCGATAGGCCATCGCCTTGACCGCTGGGAGATAGGAGACCGCCAGCTCATCTTGGCTGTATTTAAGATGTTGCGAATACCCCTGCCCCTCTTTTGGTGACATCACTTACGCCTTTTTGGGTTTTCCTGAAGTGGCCTCAGCTTCCTCATCATTCGCTCCGAGTTCCATTGAGCGAATGAACTCTCTTACTTTATCGACCACTTTCTCTCGTTTGTCAAATTCGTGGACGAAGTACTCTAGCGTCGAATCGTGGCGCTTTTTATTGAGTCGTTTGCTATTGTAGTCAAAAAAGAGCATGAAAAACGAAGCGGAGAGCAGGACGAGAAGATAGAGCCCCACTGTGACAAAAAAAGTCCAAATCACGATCATTTCAGGTGCGTCAAACTTCAAAATCGCCAGCACAAGACCGAGGAAGAATCCATTCACGATCGCAAAACTGATATAGTTGTCCAGTTTCATCCAGCCAAGCTCCTTCTATAAACCATACCCCAAAACCGCTTGATCCTAGAAGTGCCCCAAAATCCTTTTGAAGAATCTTCCAAAGCGTTTGTCTTCATTCACAAGCACTTTACGTTCCACCTTGTTAGCCACGCTTCTAGCGATATTTTGAAGCTCCAAGGAGGCAGGGGCGTTGGGTTGCTCCTTGGCAAAAATAGTGCGAGTCTTAGTCGCCCTAGCCACGGCGCCATCTTGCTCTAACTTGCCCAAAAGCTCAAGCCTAAGGCCATTTCCGATGTTTTGGTCGGCGACCTTTTTAATCTTTTCGAAGATTCCGCTCGCCTCTTTCTCGTTTTTGACCATATTCATAAGCATGAAGATTCGCTTCTTTTGACGTGCCGTCACCTTGATGGTGGCGTAGGCATCCGTGATGGCAGCGGGGTCAGGGACGGTCACCACGATCACCTCATCACTGCTATTGAGAAAGGCTTGGATATGCTCTCCAATGCCCGCACCCGTATCCACCACCACAAAATCAAGCGAATCAAGAAGCGCTGTCTCCTCCATGAATCGCTCAAACATCAACTCACCTGAGTATTTCAAAATCTCCGCCCCGCTCTCACCAGGGATGAGATAGAGCCCCTCTTCGATGGCGATAATGATCTCTTCTAGCTTGCACTCCCCTTTGAGGACATGAAGGAGATTCTTATCGCTCTTGACCCCAAACATCACATCCAAGTTGGCTAGACCGATATCCGCGTCCAAAATCCCCACGCGAAAGCCCAGGCTCCAGAGGGTGTAGGCAAGATTGGCGCTAATAGTGCTTTTGCCCACGCCTCCCTTGCCGCTTGTGATGGCGAGAAATTTGGTGTTGGAATTTTTAGGAGTCTCCTTCTCCTTCATGAGCTCCTCAAGCTTTTGAGCTTGATTCTTCATCGATCCACCTTTTTAAAGCCATCCAGCAGACAATCGACCAAATATTCACTCGTTCCCACGATCAGATCCGTGGGCACCTCTTGCCCGATGGAGAGGTAGCTCACAGGTTTTTTGGTCTCGTGGATAAGGGAAAAGACATTTCCAAAACCGCGTGTCTCATCGAGCTTGGTGAGGATGAGCGTGTCCACATTAAGCACGGAGAAGGTGTGGTAAATGTCTCTTAAATCCTCGTATTTGGTGGTGGAAGAGACCACCAAACTCACATCAATACTACAGTGCGGATCGCTATTGACATAGCTTCGGAGCATATCGATCTTTTGCTTGTCGTGTTGAGAGCTTCCCACCGTGTCGATGAGGATATAATCGCAATATTTAAGCGAATTGATCGCTCCCACGAATTCTGTCGGATCAACCACCGTATCGATGCTCAGCTTCATCTTTTTAGCATAAAACATGAGCTGGTCAACCGCGCCGATTCGATAGGTGTCCAGCGTAATGATTCCCACTTTGTAGTTTTTGCTCATCATGCGCGAATAGCGGGCAGCAAGTTTGGCAAGCGTGGTGGTTTTGCCCACGCCCGTAGGACCTACGAGCATCACGATCTTGCGCGCGCCGCTCTCTAGATTCTCTTGGCGGCAATAGACCATCTTGCGGAGCACCTCGCGAAAGTAGCGTTTGATGAGAATCGAGTTTTCCCTCATCTTCACAGGCATGAGCTCCAGCGTGAGCTGCATGATCTTATCGAGATGATCACGATGCATCCCGCTGCTCTTGGCGATTCGGTAGATTTCGGCAAACTCGTGAGGGATGATGAGCCCCTCACGCTTAGGCCCCTTCTCCTCCCAAAACATATTCTGAATGAGCTTGATTTTGTCGTTGAGTTTGTCAATCTCGCTCTTGATGAGCTTGAGCTCCTTCACATCTTCCCTAGAGGCACTCTCCATCACGCGAGGATGCGAAGAAGCGCTACTGGAGGGAGAGGACGCAGCAGGAGTGGCTTCATGCATGACCCGCGGAGGCTCTTTTTTTGGAGGTTGCGCGGTGGAGACATTGGCGATCTTGGAGATTTGACGCACCGCATCAGAGAGCTGGAGGGAGACGTCATCAAGCTTCCCTTGGGGGGCTTGAAGAAGCGTTTTTCGCCGTTCGCGCTCTTTTTGAGCGATCTCTTCGAGTCGCTCCGCCACTTTGTTGCTTTTTTGAGAGAGGCTCTCCTCCTCTTTTTTGAGCTGCACCTTCTCCTCATCCACAGCAATGACAATCTCATAGAGGGCTGGCTGCGTCAAGGAGCGCTTGCGAATCTCCTTGGTGCTCACCACCAAAGCCTCCTCGCCATGCTTCTGCTGTGCGACTCTCAGTGCCTCCGCCGGCGTTTCGCCGTTGTAGGTAAATAGTTTCATCCGCCCTCTTTGTTTTAAGAATCTAACATCAATGGAATCAACACAAAATCCCGCTCCGCCCAACAAGGATGGGGAATCGTGAGGCTTGGAGTTTTTATCTTCATCCCATCAAAGAAGAGAATGTCGATATCAAGACTCCTCGGAGCGTTTTTAAACGCTCGCTTCCTAGGCCGTCCAAAGCGCCTCTCTAGATAGCTTGTATAGGCGAAAAACTCCCCATAACCCCCACTCCACCCAAGCCTCATGGTTGCATTGTAAAAAGGGGCTTGCTCTGTGTACCCAAACGCTGGGTTGTAATAGAGCGGCGATGTTGAAATTATATCCACTCTTTTGGCTTTTTGAAGCGCCCTAAAGAGCCCCTGCAAAGAGCGCGGAACCTCACCTAGATTCCCGCCGACTCCAATCACGACCTCATAGCGCTTTGAAGAGGGACGAAAGGGGGAAGGGAAAAACTTATCATAGCATAAAGCCCGATTCTCACCCAAAGGCGCGATGATCATAACACCCGAGCCTTGCCCTCTCTCATCACTACGAGATCTTCGATTCTCACGCCATAATGATGGGGGATATAGATGCCAGGCTCCACAGAGAAGACCATCCCCTCCTCAATCACCGTCTCGCTCCTTTTGGAGATGATGGGCAACTCATGAATATCTAGTCCGATTCCATGTCCCGTAGAGTGGACAAAGTAGCTCCCATAACCTGCCTCCTCAATCACGCCTCTTGCAAGAGCGTCAATCTCTTTGGCTTTCATCCCGACTCTAGCGTGTTTGATGGCGTGTTCTTGGGCTTTGAGCACCGTGTCATAAATCTTTTGG
Organism: Wolinella succinogenes DSM 1740; assembly: GCF_000196135.1. NCBI lineage: Bacteria > Pseudomonadati > Campylobacterota > Epsilonproteobacteria > Campylobacterales > Helicobacteraceae > Wolinella > Wolinella succinogenes. The sequence continues at coordinate 1,559,799 of NC_005090.1, forward strand.
AGGGTTGAGTCCTTGAAGTGCTGAGTCTTATCAAAGCTCATTGCCTCTCCCACGCAGGCCGTGCGAGTGCGATCAGAGCAGTAGCGCTCAAACTTCACTCCTGCATCAAAGAGGATCAAATCTCCCTCTTTGAGTCGATCGCTCGTGGGAAGCGCGTGGGGCTTGGCGGCGTTGCCATTGATTCCTACGATGGGGTTGAAGCTGAGCTCATACTTTCCCTTCTTTTCCAAGAATCGCCGTGCCTCAAAATGGAGTCTGGATTCGGTTTTTCCCTCGCCCTTTTCACTCAAATAGCGTGCAAATCGCTCATAGGCTTTGACATTGAGCCTTTGGCTTTGGGCTATTAGCTCCACTTCGTAGGGAGTTTTAATGATGCGACGCTTTTGGTGAAAATGGGGCACTGGAGTGAAGCGGGTCTTAAGCCCTCGACTCAAATCGTTAAAGAATCCAACGCTTAGCTCCAAAGGATTGTAGATCATCCGCCTAGGAGAGAGTCGTTTGAGCATGGCTCTAGCGGATTTCACTAGGTCGCTACTCTCGATCACTTCAGCGTTTTGGATGACCCCTTTGGCCTCCAGGCTATAGCGTCCATCGGTGAAAAAATAGCGCTCCTCCCCCAAGCGGAGAAGAATCGCATTGTCACAACTATACCCGCACTCATGGTAGAGCGCATTCTCATCTCTTGTGAGATAGAACTCCATGATTAGGATTCCTTAGCACCCTCTTGGGCTTGAGCTTGCGCTTTGGCTTGTGCCTCTTTGAGCGCACCAAGTTCGCTAAGAATCTGATGCATCGCGATCATCGCCATGTGATAGCCAAAAGGTCCAAAGCCCGCAATCACGCCTGCCGCAACTTCAGCCGTGAGGCTATGTCGGCGAAACTCTTCTCTGGCATGAATATTGGTGATGTGCACTTCAAGCGTGGGCAGAGAGACAGCTGAGATGGCATCACGGATGGCGATAGAGGTGTGAGAGTAGGCGGCAGGATTGATGATGATCCCATCGGCATCACCTAGGCACTCTTGGATCTTATCCACAATCTCACCCTCAAGGTTGCTTTGAAAAAACTCCACCTCCATACCGTTTTGATCGGCAAAGGTTTTCATATTTTGATGAATCTGCTCTAGCTTCATAGGGCCATAGAGGCGTTGCTCTCTAATACCGAGCATATTGAGATTGGGACCTTGGATGACGACAACTTTCATACGATTCCTTCTTTTTTTAAATGTGAGATTAATGAGGTGGATTATACACAAAGAAGGTTATAATATTTTGAGAATAATCCCCATGGATAAAGGATTCCTATGAAGTTCCCCTCTCCTTTTACACCCAATAGCATCAAAATCATGCTCCTTGGCAGTGGCGAGCTAGGCAAAGAGGTCATCATTGAGGCCCAGCGACTAGGTCTTGAAACCATCGCGGTGGATAAGTATGAAAATGCTCCCGCACACGGCGTAGCCCACCGCTCTTATGTGGTCAATATGCAGGATAAAGAGGCGCTCCTAGATCTCATCCAAAAAGAGAATCCCACCTACATCCTCCCTGAAGTAGAGGCGATCAGCCTTGAGGCGCTACTGGAGGCGGAAGAGAAGGGGTTTTGCGTGATTCCAAGCGCCAAGGCTGTCAGCCTCACGATGAATCGCAAAGGAATCCGCACCTTTGCCGCCGAGGAAGTGGGAGTCAAAACCAGCCAGTATCGATTCGTCAAAACGCTCGATGAGTTACGTTCGGCTGCAGAGGAGATCGGCTATCCTTGCGTGATCAAACCTGTCATGAGCAGCTCAGGACATGGGCAGAGCGTCTGCCGTATGGCTGAAGAGATTGAGGCGTGCTTTGAGGAAGCCAAAGAGGCTAGAGGCGATAGCAGCGAGCTCATCGTGGAGGAGTTCATTCCTTTTGATTACGAGATCACCCTCCTCACCCTCAACAATGGCAAAAAAATCACCTTCTGCGACCCCATCGGGCACATCCAAAAGGGGGGTGACTACATCTTCTCATGGCAACCCGCCCAGATGAAAAAAAGTGTCCTCAAAAAAGCTCAAAAAATCGCCCGCGATGTCGTCTCCGCCCTTGGAGGAAGAGGCATCTTTGGCGTAGAGCTCTTCATCAAGAAAAATGAGGTCTATTTCAGTGAAGTAAGCCCAAGACCGCATGACACAGGCATGGTGACACTGATCACGCAAAATTTCAGCGAATTCGCCCTCCACCTAAGAGCCGTACTTGGCGCGCCCCTCCATGTAGAGCGCATCAGTGCGGGTGCAAGTGCGGCTTTTAAATCCTCCCAAGAATCACAAACCCCTAGCGTAACCCTCCCCAAAGAGGCCTACGCCAAAGATTGTGATTTTCGCGTTTTTGGAAAGCCCGTAAGCCATGAGGGGAGGCGCATGGCCGTCTTGCTCATCAAAGATGAGGAGGCCGAATCGGCGCTCAAACGAGCCAAGAAGCTCATCAAAAAGGTCAGCGAGTGAGGAGACTCCTCGCGGCCAAATAGGCGCTCGCCCACGCAAAAGCGAGGTTATAGCCTCCCCTTTTTCCTACAATATCGAGCATCTCCCCGATGATGTAGAGCCCTTTTACTCTCTTTGATTCCATCGTATGAGGGTCGATCTCACTCGTCCTCACCCCTCCTCCGCTCACCTCGGCATGCTTGAATCCATGCGTCTTGGTGATGGGAAACCTCCATGATTTCATTCGCCCCAGAATCGATTCAATCTCCTTGGGGGCTAGCCCTTTTAGGGAAAGCGAGGGGTCGATTCTCAAGCTTTTGAGAATCGCTTGAGCGATTTTGGGCGAGATGAATCCTCCCAAAATAGAGAGAATCGAGCGATTAGGTGAGCTTTGGCGTAGATTTTGAAGCGATTCTTGGAGTGCTTTTTGGGTGAAGATAGGAGCGATGTCCAGCTCAATCTCCGCCTTTTGACCCAACAGAAGTGCCAAGGAGGCGGCTTGGGAGAGGTCAAGAATCGCGAAGCCTGAAATCCCATAAGAGGTGAACAAAAGATCGCCCTCCTCCTCTTGGACTGGCTTGCCCAAAACCCAAAGCCGTGCCCTTCCTTCGCATTTCACCCCTGCTAGACGCGAAAGCAGAGGGGAATCAAGATGCAACTGCACAAGCGAAGGGTAGAGCGGAGCGATCGTGTGCCCCAGACTTTGGGCTATAGAGTAACCCTTCTCTCCTCCTCCTAGCTGAGGAGCGGCATTTGAGCCTGTCGCAAGAATCACTGCCTCATACCCACCCAAGCGCTCTCCTGAGGAAAGCTCCAGCTCAAAAGCCCCCTTAACACGCCTTAGTCCCCCCACCAAAGAATCAAGATGCACCTTCACGCCTCTCTCCCTTGCGCTCTCTTCAAGTGCATAGAGCACGGACTTGGCCTCGTTGGAGGCAGGATAGCAGCGTCCAACTTCTCGCACGCTCAGATAGAGGCCGATAGAGCGACAAAACGCCTCAAATTCGGGGAATCCAAACCTCTCTAGCGCCTCTTTGGCAAAGGAGGGGGATTCACCAAAGTAGTCTCGCTCGCTCGCGCTCACATGGGTGATATTGCACCGTCCATTGCCCGTAGCAAGGAGCTTTTTGCCAACGCTGGAGTTCTGCTCAAAGATCTCCACGCTCTTTGACTCGCCAAGCCAAAGACTCGCCAAGAGCCCCCCTGCTCCCCCACCAACGATGGCAATCTTGGCTCGTGATGGCTTCATAGCACACTCCTTGGGCGATTTTTGAGAGGGATTGTAGCATAATGGCGGGAGAGAAAAAGAGGAGAGAATCCCAATGAGCCAAAAGACTAACGCCGCGCGAATCCTCGATAAAAAGGGAATCGCTTACGAGATTATCGATTATGAAGTGGACGAAGAGGATTTGAGCGCCGTGCATGTAGCGCAGACGCTAGGGATGGATGAGGAGGAGATATACAAGACGCTTGTCTGCGTGAGTGAGACGGGCGAATATCTCGTGATCTGCCTCCCTGCCCCTGCCACGCTTGATCTCAAAGCGCTCGCTAGGAATGCACAATGCAAGCGATGCGAGCTCATTCCGACCAAAGAGCTGCTCAAAGTGACGGGCTATATCCGTGGGGGATGCTCTCCACTAGGGATGAAAAAGCACTATCGCACCTTTATCGATTCTCGCGCTAGGGAGCGGGAGTGCGTATGTGTGAGCGCTGGGATGCGAGGCAAACAGATACGCCTAGCGCCAGAGAAACTTAAAGAGGCATGCGAAGCAGAGTGGGTGGATCTCTAGCGCACCCCCAAAAAAAATCATATAAGCTCAAAGTACTAATGGTTATAATACCAGCCAAGCTGGCACTTCAAAAGATTTAACAACAAACAACTAGGGGTTTTATAATGACAATATCCGATATTCTTAGAGATTCAGACTATAGTTTAGATTTATTAGAAAAACATATCGATGACTTGACAATCTTCCAAAAAGAGCAAAAGAGCGGTTTAACCCCCCCCCCTATACGGTTTGCAAAGTCCGCAAAAAAGAGATAAAACTTACTCCCGAAGAGGTAGTGAGACAACTCTATCTCATCAAACTACACAAAGAGTATGGCTACCCCTATGAACGGATGCAATTAGAATTTGCCGTCCATTTCGGACGAGAGGTAAAAAGAGCCGACATCGTGATAATGGACAAAATCCAGCCGACCGTCCCCTATATTATCATCGAAGTCAAAAAGCCCAAACTCAAAGACGGCAAAGACCAACTCAAAAGCTATTGCAACTCTACGGGTGCGACGATGGCGATTTGGACAAACGGCAAAGAGATAGTTTATTACCACCGCAAAGACCCGAATTATTTTGAGCCGATTCCCAATATCCCCTCGCAAAATCAAAGTCTCAAAGATATTTTGACCGAGCGGGTAAGCATAGACGACCTCATAAAAATAGACATCCTCAAAACCCAACGCCGAAGCTTGAAAAATATCATCCTCGATATGGAGGACGAAGTTTTGGCAAATGCGGGAGTGGATGTTTTTGAAGAGGTTTTCAAGCTTGTTTTTATCAAGCTTTTTGATGAACTCCAAAACACGAGAAAACTATCCACCCATTTAGAGTTTAGAAACTACGGAGAATCAGATAGCGAACTCAAAGTAAAAATAGAGGAGATTTTCGCCAAAGCCAAAAAACAATGGGGCGGAATCTTTAACGATGACGAAAAGATACGCCTTACCCCCTCGCATCTCTCCGTTTGCGTCTCCTCCTTACAAGATGTCAAGCTGTTTAATTCAAACCTCGATGTCATAGATGATGCCTTTGAATACCTCGTAAACAAAACAAGCAAAGGAGAAAAAGGTCAATACTTTACCCCTCGCTATGTGATAGATATGTGTGTAAAGATGCTCAACCCCCAAGAAGAGGAGACGATGATAGATACCGCAAGCGGTAGTTGTGGATTTCCTATCCATACCGTTTTTGAGGTGTGGAGAAAAATCTACAAAGATTTAGGGATAGAAGAATCGCACCTCTTCACGGCGGAGAAAAAGCACGAGCGGGCTTTAGAGTATGTACGGGAGAAGGTTTTCGGGATAGATTTCGACGATAAGAGCGTACGAGTGAGCCGTATGTTAAACATCATCGCAGGAGACGGACATACCAATGTACTCAATCTCAACTCCCTTGATTTTAGCAGATGGGAAGAGACGACCAAAGATGAGAGTTGGCAAGATATATATTTTGATGGGTGGCGAAGGCTCAAAAAACTACGGAGCGACAAAAACAGCGACAAAGCCTATGAGTTTGATATAGTGATGGCAAATCCTCCTTTTGCAGGGGATATAAAAGAGAGCCGCATCCTCCACCAATACGAACTAGGCAAAAACGCAAGCGGTAAATTTCAAACCAAAGTCGGGCGAGATATTTTATTTATCGAGCGAAACTTGGAGATGCTAAAAAGTGGCGGACGGATGGCGGTAGTCTTACCGCAGGGGAGATTTAACAACTCTAGCGATAAATATATAAGAGACTTCATCGCCTCCAAGTGTAGAATCTTAGCCGTCGTAGGGCTACACGGCAATGTATTCAAGCCACATACGGGGACGAAAACAAGCGTCCTTTTCGTACAAAAGTGGGATGCTATATTGTGCCCCAAAAAAGAGGACTATCCGATATTTTTTGCCACGATGCAAAAGAGCAGTAAAGACAACAGCGGCGATAAAATCTATGTCAAAAATAGTGATGGTTCAAATAGGCTGGATTCCCACGACCATCTTATCGTGGAGCACGACCTATACAATCACGACGGTATCACCCAAGACGGCATCGCCGAAGCCTTTTTGGAATTTGCAAAAAAAGAGGGGCTTAGTTTTGCATCGGGAAAGTGTGAAAGCCCATTTGATGAAGCGAAATATAGAGCTTTGTTGGATGGGCTGGAAGCGGTAGAAATAAAACTTAGTGAAGTTTTGGAAGACAATGATAGATTTAGAATAAATAGTGAATTTTTTAGAAAAAAATATATTATTGTTAAAAATAAACTTGAGAGCTTAGATTCAAATCATCTATTCGATTATTATTCATTCAATGCTAGGTATGGACAACCCATATATGATGAAAATTCTACGCTTAAAGTATTGAATAGTCAGTATGTTAGAGATTATTTTTTAGACTATGAAAGCGCAAAAACAGGCTACGGAGAGATAGTGCCAAAAGAGGCTGTTTTGATAAATGCAACTGGAATCGGAACGCTAGGTAGGGTTAATATTAATTATCTAAATGATAGTTTTTCGGTTGATAACCATGTAAATGTCATTATCGCAAAAAATATAAACCCTTATTATTTAACGATTTTTTTAAAATCATATTACGGGCAGTCTCAAATTAATAGATATTATAGTGGCAGTTCTGGGCAAATAGAAATATATGCAAAAGATTTTAATAATTTTTTAGTTCCAATTTTTTCAAATAACTTTCAATCGGGCATAGAATTATTGGTTAAATCTTCCTACCAAAAACTATTAGAGAGTAAATCCCTCTACAAAGAATCCGAAGAGCTACTTTTGCAAGAGCTTGATTTGCTGGACTTTAAACCAAGTGATGAAAATATCGCCGTGAAATCATTTCAAGAGAGTTTTGGAAATAGCGGACGACTTGATAGTGAATATTATCAGCCAAAATATGATGAACTTTTGAAACACATCAAAAAAACAAAATTTGACAGACTTGGCAATATAGTAAAAATCAAAAAATCTATCGAACCCGGAAGCGAAGCTTATCAAAACGAGGGGATACCGTTTGTAAGAGTTGCAAATGTTACAAAATTTGGTATCACGGATACGGATATTTATCTAACTAAAGATATGTTTAGTGAAAAGGATTTGAAACAGCTCCACCCGACAAAAGAGACGATTTTGCTATCAAAAGACGGCACGGTGGGCATCGCATACAAAATCAAAAATGAGACCGATATTATAACTTCGGGTGCATTATTGCATTTGACAATCAAAAGAGATGATGTATTTTCTGAATATTTGACTTTAGTTTTAAATAGTTTGGTAGTGCAGTTACAAGCCCAAAGAGACGCTGGAGGCTCTATAATACAGCATTGGAAACCTTCTGAAATCGAAGAGATTCTAATCCCAATAATCGACCAATCCATCCAAGCTCAAATCGAAGAAAAAATCAAAAAATCGTTTGAGTTGAAAGAGGAATCAAAAAGGCTTTTGGATTTGGCAAAAAGGGCGGTGGAAACGGCTATTGAGGAGAGCGAAGAGAGGGCTTTGGAGATGCTGAGATAAAACTACTCCGCCTTCACTAGCCCCGCTTCAAGAAGAAATTGAGAGGGGGCGTAGGTGAGATTCTTGATCGCATCACTTTTAGCGTAGGAGAGATAGAGGAGCTCCTTGGCTCGCGTCACAGCGACATAAAAGAGCCGTCGCTCCTCTTCGATATTGCCATTTTGCGCCATGAGCTTCCGATTAGGGAATCGCCCATCCATGAGATCGATGATATAGACCTCCTCATACTCCAATCCCTTGGCTCCATGCACGGAGAGGAGATTGACCCCCTCCCCTTCGCTCATTTCGCCACTTCCTAGAATCATTGCATTGAGGAATCGCCCAAGACTTTCATAATGCCCCGAGAGATCTCTTAGGAGGCGCACTTTACGCTCGATTCGCTCAAGCGCCTCTTTGTAGCGATCCTCATGGATGGAGCCGTCTTTTTGAGTGGCTCGCTCCTTGGCTAGATTTCTAGCGATTCCTTGATAGAGTTCGGATGAGAAGATTTTCACGATCAATGCACTGGGATTGGATAGCGCTCTAAAGGCTTTGATTCCTTGATAGAATCGATACAAAAACTCCGCCCCCTCTTTGGTGAGCTTGGGATGTTTGAGGATTCCATTCCCAAGGAATCGCTCCTCAAACCCCAAATCTTTAAACCGCGAAACACTCCCTAGCTCAAAAAAATCATCAAAAAGCCCCATTTGCGTGTTTTTCGCTCGCCTTTTATAGGGCTCTTTGACCTCTAGATCGGGATGGAGAAGCCCTGTGATCGCATTGCCCTTGCCAAGCTCTGTGAGCGCCTCATAGATATCCTTGGCAATAGCACTCCCAATTCCCTTGCCATAACTTAATACATGAATGAAGGCCATCATATCCTTGGGATTATGGAGGAGCGAAGCGATATCAAGCATAAGCGCAATCTCTTTGGAATCAAAAAAGCTCACCCCTCCTTTGCGCTTGCTAGGGATACCAAGCTCTCTGAGACTCGCCTCAATCCCATCGGCACTCGAGTTATTGCGAAAGATCACGGCAATTTGCGCGTGAGGCTTGGTCGATTCTCTGATGCGTCTAGCAATCGCTTGGTATTGCAAAAAAAGCTCATCATAGACAAGCAGCCTAGGAGGCGGAGCGGCGACCTTTTGCTTCACCACCTCAAGGCGCTTAGGATAGATTCGCTCATTCTTCTCAATGACGCTATTAGCCAGTGCGAGGATAGGGGCAGTGGAGCGATAATTTTTGGTGAGCGTGAAGATTCGTGCATCCTCAAAGGATTTTTCAAAAGAGGCGATGATCGAGATATCCGCTCCATTAAAGGCATAGATGCTTTGGTCATAATCTCCCACGCAAAAGAGAGAAGGAGGATTGATCGCCTGAAGGATAGAATATTGGAGAGGATTGGTGTCTTGATACTCATCCACCAACACCTCTTTAAAAGGCGATTCTTCCTTGCTCATCTCCTCGCGGTAGAGCAGCAATAGATCGTTGTAGTCCACATAGCCATACTCTTTTTTGAGCGCACTAAACTCTCCCCACGCATCCTCATAGATATCAAGATAGAGCGCCTGATCGGCTTGGCGCTTCTTCATCCATTCGATAAATGGCTCGCTCGTGCTGTTTTGATAGAGCGAATAGAGATCATAGAGATAGTTAGCCGTGTAGGGAGGCTGGGAAGAGCGCTGGACAAAGACGCGGCGCTCGTAGATACTCTTAAAGAGTGTTTTGAGCTCTCTAGGCTGCTTGAGTGACACGGCAAACTTCTCTTTGAGGTAGCGATAAGCGACCGCATGAAAAGTTCCCGCCTCAACCGCCTTAGCCTTGCTCTCGCCAAAAAGAGCGGCGAGGCGCGAAATCATCTCATTGGCCGCTTTATTAGTGAAGGTGAGCAGAAGAATCTCTTGGGGTGTGATTCCCTGATGCATGAGATGGGCAATGCGCCCCACAATGGTTGAGGTCTTGCCGGTGCCAGCGGATGCGATGATTAGATTGTGACCTAGGGGAGCGGAGCTAGCCGCTTGCTGCTCCGCATTGAGAGAGGAGAGAGGCAAAAGAAGGGTTACTCCTTCACATAGTTTTTGATCTTGTCCGCCACGCTAAAGTCGGGATAGTCCTTGATCGAGAGAGCGATTTGAGCCGCCGTCTGGTTGTCATCATTAAAAATAAGAGGCGCAAGGAAATTGACTCTAGATTCATCGATGGGATTTTGGATCACCACCGTGCAAAAAACGCGAACTTTGCTTTGTGCATTTATATCCAAAAGAGCCTGAATGTACGCAGGAATATCAAAGGAATACTCTCTGAGCGCATAGGGGTTAGCAAGCGTGATCTCAATGGAGGGGTTATTGATTGCTTTAATCTTGGCAAACATCTCATCCACTTCAACTAGATCAAATTCCTTGATCTCTTCAAAACCTAAGAGGGGAGATTTCAATTCATACACCACGGGAACTCCTTTTTTTAGGGTGGGGGAGAAACTTCAAGAACCTAAGCCTTATTGAGGCTTGAAGATGATTCCGCTATAATCCGCACGATTTTTGAAGTCTATACAGACTCCAAGCAAAAGCCATACCAACACCAAGGAAACCCCCGTTATGAGCCAAGAGGAAACCAAAGGCTACAACCCACGAGAGATAGAAGAATCATACTACAAAATCTGGGAAACCCGAGGCTATTTTGAGGTCGAGGGGAATGCTCAAATCCAAAAGCCCAATCAAAACTTTGCCGTCATGCTCCCTCCGCCCAATGTCACAGGAAGCCTGCACATCGGACATGCGCTCAACCACACTCTCATTGACATTATGACACGCTACAAGCGAATGGATGGTTACAAAACCCTCTGGCAGCCCGGCACCGACCATGCAGGAATCGCCACCCAAAATGTCGTGGAGAAGCGCCTGCTTTCCAAGGGAATCAAAAAAGAGGAGCTGGGGCGCGAGGCGTTCCTTGAAAAAGTGTGGGAATGGAGAGAGGAGAGTGGCGGAACGATTCTCTCTCAAATGCGCAAACTCGGCACCTCCCCAGCGTGGAGCCGCACCCGATTCACCATGGACGAGGGGCTTAAAAACAGTGTCGCGCGAGCCTTTGTGAAGCTCTATGAGGAGGGCTACATCATCCGAGGCAACTACATGGTCAATTGGTGCACTCATGATGGGGCGCTAAGCGACATTGAGGTGGAGTATGACGCCAACAAAGGCAAGCTCTACCATCTGCGCTATTTTTTCAAAGATTCTAGCGACTATATTGTGGTCGCGACCACGCGCCCTGAGACCTTTTTTGGTGACACGGCGGTTATGGTGCACCCCGAAGATGAGCGCTACGCCCATCTCATCGGCCAAACCCTGGTGCTTCCCTTGATTGGTCGCGAGATTCAGATCATCGCCGATTCCTATGTCGATAGGGAGTTTGGGACGGGGATGGTCAAGGTCACGCCTGCCCATGATCCCAACGACTACGAAGTGGGCAAGCGCCATGATCTTGAGTTCATTACCGTCTTTGATAAAGAGGGATACCTCAACCATCACGCGGGCGAATTTGAAGGGCTAGAGCGCCTTGAAGCACGCGAGGCCATCGTGGCCAAACTCCAAGAAAAAGGCTATATCGAAAAAATCGAGGAGCATGAGAATCAAGTGGGCAAGTGCTACCGCTGCGGCAATGTAGTCGAGCCCTACATCTCCAAGCAGTGGTTTGTTAAAAAAGAGGTCGCCCAAAAAGCCATTGAGCGAATCAATAGCGGAGAGGCGGCGTTCTATCCTGCCCAATGGAAAAACAACTACAACGCCTGGATGAAAGAGCTAAGAGATTGGTGCATCAGCCGTCAGCTCTGGTGGGGACATCAGATTCCCGTCTACTACTGCGACTGCGGGCATGAGTGGGCGAGCGAGACGACCCCTAGCCACTGCCCCAAGTGCCAAGGATCTCAGTTCCATCAAGACCCCGATGTGCTAGACACTTGGTTCAGCTCTGCGCTTTGGCCTTTTAGCACCCTAGGATGGGGCAATGGTGAGGCGGGCAAAGGGAGCTGGTGGAGAGAAGAGGATCTCCAAGAGTTCTATCCCAACTCTCTCCTAATCACAGGCTTTGATATTCTCTTTTTCTGGGTGGCACGAATGCTCATGATGGGTGAACACTTCCTTGACAACCTCCCCTTTAAAGACATCTACCTCCACGCCTTGGTGCGAGATGAGAAGGGACAAAAGATGAGCAAGAGCAAAGGCAATGTCATCGATCCCTTGGAACTTATCGAAAAATATGGTTGCGATTCGACTCGATTCACCCTAGCGATTCTCTGCGCTCAAGGAAGAGATGTGCGGCTTAGCTCTCAGCAGCTAGAGATCAGCAAAAACTTCACCAACAAGCTCTACAACGCGGCCAACTTTCTCTTGCTCAACGCCTCTAGCTTTAAGACGCTTGATGAAATCACCCCCCAAACCCCTCTAGGTCGCTACATGGCCTCACGCTTTAGCCTCTGCGTGGAGGAGCTAAGAGGAGCGCTGGATGGCTATCGATTCAATGATGGTGCGACCGTGCTTTATCGATTCCTCTGGGGTGAATTCTGCGATTGGGGAATTGAGCTCAGCAAAGCCAACAAAGAGGCTATCAATGAGCTTGGAGCCATCTTCAGAGAGGCGATGAAACTGCTTCATCCCTATATGCCTTTCATCAGCGAACACCTCTACCAAAAGCTTGGAGGAGCCAGACTTGAAGAATCGACCTCCATCATGATCCTCCCCTATCCTAAGGCAAATTGGAGAGAGGAGAAGATCGAGATGACCTTTGAGGTGATCATGGATGCCATCATCTCCACTAGACGCCTCAAAGCCACCCTTGAGCTTGCCAACCAAAAAATCCCCGTGGTCTTTATCAAGGCGCCCCAAGGAATGGATGAATCACTCATTAACACCTTTATCCCGCGGCTTGCCAAAGTGGATTCGATTGAGCTTTTGAGCGAAAAACCCGCGGCTTGTGTCGTGGATGTCGGCGAGAAGTGCGAGATCTATCTCTCTACAGCCCAGCTTGATCTTAGCCCCATTATTTCGCGCCTAGAGAAGCAACAAGAGAAACTTCAAAAAGAGGTGGATAAACTCCTAGGTATGTTAAATAATGAAAAGTTTGTCGCCAATGCCCCTCAAAATGTCCTAGAGCAGAATCGTGTAGCCCTCAAAGAGGCTCAAACCAAGCTCGATAAAGTCAAAGTCGAGCTTCAAGGAATCAAAGGTTAATCCATGGCTGTTATCGAAGTCAAACATCCGCTCATTGAGCATAAAATCACCAATATTCGCGATGTCAACACGGACACCAAGAGCTTTAAAGAGAATCTCGCGGAGATCTCCTCTCTGATTCTCTATGAGGCGACCAAGCAATTGGAACTTCAAGAGGTGGAGGTGGAGACCCCTTTGACCAAAACCAAAGCCTACCGCTTAAGCGATAGCTCGCTTGCGGTTGTGCCCATCTTGAGGGCAGGACTTGGGATGGTGGATGGCGTCATGAGTCTCATCCCCAATGCTCGAATCGGCCACATTGGAGTCTATCGCGACGAAGAGACGCTAGAGCCCAAACACTACTACTGCAAACTTCCCGAGGATATCGCTAAACGAAGCGTCTTTTTGGTCGATCCAATGCTCGCCACGGGTGGCTCAGCCATCTATGCCATCGATTATCTCAAAAGCCAAGGCGTCCCCAAAGTGACCTTCCTCTGCATCCTCGCTGCTCCTGAAGGAATCAAGGCCGTCACCACCGCGCATCCTGATGTGGATATATTTATCGCTAAAATTGATGAGCGCCTCACCGAACATGGCTATATCTTCCCTGGTTTGGGCGATGCAGGCGATAGAGTTTTTGGAACCAAGTAAAAAAAGGAGTCACCCATGAAAAATCTCATCCTAGTTGCAAGTTTCGCTTCACTTTGGTTGCTTGGCGGTTGCGCCAACAAAGTCGAGCACGCCTATGTTGATCTATACAAGACTTGCTATCAAAAAGAGTATCAACTCAGTATTGGTGATATTCGAAGCGATGGCACCAACGAGCTTGATATCAGCTCCAATGATGTTCGTGATGCTCTATTGCAAGCCCTAAGAGATAGCAACTGCTTTGAGCTCTCCAGCAGCGGTTCAGGCTATGGCGCAGGGTATAGCACTGATCTGCTCTACACCTCTAGAATCATCAAAGAGAAGTTTGATAAAAACATTGTCACTTCCGAAGAGAAGACCTTCTTAATCGTGGAAACCGTCATCACAATGCAAAATTTCAACGAGACCAAGACCTATCGAGGAAAGAGTCAGTTTGAGATGAAGAACACGAAGATTTTAGGAATCGGGAATGAGACCCAAGTGAACTATAGCGACAAGATTCGCTCTATTCAGACCGCCGTGAGAAGCGCGGTCAAAGAGGCGGCTGAAGATCTGCGCACCTCTAGACGCACTGCGCCTAGAGGCACAGGCTTTTAATCCTTCTTAGATCAGTCGATCTTAAGCACCGCAAGGAAGGCTTCTTGCGGGAGCTCCACTCGACCAATCGCCTTCATCCGCTTCTTGCCCTCTTTCTGTTTTTCCAGGAGCTTTCGCTTTCGCGTGATGTCTCCCCCATAACATTTGGCGGTAACATTCTTGCCCATCGACTTGACCGTTTCACGCGCAATGATCTTGTTGCCCACACTCGCTTGAATCGCCACCTCAAAAAGTTGCCTTGGGACGATCTCTTTCATCGCTTCAACCAGCTCTTTACCCCGCTCGTATGACTTCTCTTTAGGCACGATAATGGAGAGTGCATCCACGATTTCACCCGCCACGCGGATATCCAGCTTCGCCAAGTCGCCCTCTCGATATTCGATAGGCTCATAATCAAAGCTTGCATAGCCCTTGGTGCCTGATTTGAGCTTGTCGTAGAAGTCCATGACGATCTCATTGGTGGGAATGGCATAGACAAGCATCACTCGCGTCTCGTTGATATATTCCATCTTCTCCTGCACTCCTCGGCGCCGGCTCACCATCGTGATCACATTTCCAAGATATTCGCTAGGCACGATGATGGTCGCGCGGACATAGGGCTCTTCCATCTTGGCAATCTTCTGCTCAGGCGGAAGCTCGCTTGGATTTTGCACGCTCACCTCGCTGCCATCTGTAAGTGTGAGATGGTAGATAACCGTGGGTGCGGTAGCGATGAGATCAAGATCAAATTCTCGCTCCAAGCGCTCCTTGATCACCTCCATATGAAGCATCCCCAAGAATCCTACACGGAATCCAAATCCAAGCGCTACAGAGGTCTCAGGCTCATACTGGATCGAAGAATCGTTGAGTTTAAGCTTGTTGAGCGCATCCCTTAGCTCCTCAAATCGATCGGTGTCAATGGGATAGAGCCCCGCAAAGACAAAAGGCTTGGCGGGCTGAAATCCATCAATCGCCTCTTTAGTCGGATTCTTTGCATCCGTCATGGTGTCACCCACGGCGATATCCGTCACATTTTTCAATCCCAAGACGACGATTCCAATCTCGCCCGTCTTGATCTCTTGGGTCTTTTGGGGGGCAAGAGGATGGGGATACATAAGGTTGAGCACTTCATGTTTTTTGCCCGTGCTCATCACAAGGATGTTTTGCCCCACCTTAATGCTTCCATCCACCACGCGCACAAGCGCCAAAGCCCCCAAATAGTTGTCAAACCAAGAATCATAGATGAGCGCTTTAGTCGAAGCACTCTCTTGACCATTGGGCGCAGGAATACGGCGGATGATCTCATCCAAAAGCTCTTTGATTCCAAGCCCTGATTTCGCACTCACATGAAGCGCTCCACTGCAATCCAATCCAATAGTCTGTTCGATCTCCTGCTTCACTCGCAAAGGATCAGCCGCGGGAAGATCGATCTTGTTGATGACAGGGAGAATCTCCAGCTCATTATCCAGTGCAATATAGACATTGGCGATCGTCTGCGCCTCCACTCCTTGGCTGGCATCCACAACCAAAAGCGCTCCCTCGCAAGAGGCAAGCGAGCGGCTCACCTCATAACTAAAATCAACATGCCCAGGGGTGTCGATGAGATTGAGGATATAATCCTCCCCTTCGTAGCGATAGCTAAGCCTCACGCTTTGCGCTTTGATGGTGATTCCTCGCTCCTTTTCGATGTCCATCGTGTCCATGAGCTGAGCCTTCATGTCGCGTGCCTCGACCGCGCCACACTCTTGGATGAGACGGTCAGCGAGCGTGCTTTTGCCGTGGTCGATATGGGCGATGATAGAGAAGTTTCGGATGTTTTTCATGCGCCAAAGGTGCCTTTTTTGTTTGATTTTAGGTGGGCGATTCTATCCTAGAAGCCCTTTAAAGCTCCAAAAATGTTATGATTCCGCTTAAAAAAGCAGAAGTTCATGTATCCCGTCACCGAAATTTTCTACTCCATTCAAGGTGAAGGCCACCACTCTGGCAAAGCGGCCCTCTTTGTTCGTCTGCATGGATGCAATCTCGCCTGCGATTTTTGCGATGAGCCCTCCCACACCCAAGGCGAATATGAGAACCAGAGCCAAGAGGCGATTTTAGAGCAACTTCGCGCCTACCCCGCGCACTTTGTCGTCATCACAGGGGGCGAGCCCACTCTTTTTGATCTCAATCCGCTCATCAAGTTTCTCCAAAAAGAGGGCTACTTTGTCGCCATCGAGACCAATGGATATAATTTGGCACACATCCAAGCGGCTGATTGGATCACCTACAGCCCCAAAAATTGGAATACCCTCGCCAAAGAGGGGTATGATGAGCTGAAATTCATCATCCACCACGCCTCAGACATCACTCCGCTATTAGCCCTGTTCCAAGAAAAACCCCTCTACCTCCAGCCTCAAAGCGATGGCTCTGCCCTCAATGCCGCCAATGTCGCTAGATGCGTGGAGCTCATCCTAGAACACCCAGAGTGGCGACTCAGCCTCCAAACCCACAAAATATTGGAGATTCCATGACCTCTTTGACTCCTTCAGCCCTCTCTTCATCCCATGCTCTCGTGGTCTTTAGCGGAGGACAAGATAGCACCACCTGCCTTGGCTGGGCGATTAAACACTTCAAAAGCGTGGAGGCGATCACCTTTGATTATGGACAGCGCCACCGCATCGAGATCGAGCAGTCGCGCCTCATCGCCCAAAAGCTTGGAATCAAGCAGTTCATCCTAGAGTTTGACCTCTTTAGTAAGCTTGGCGATTCGGCTCTTCTTGAGACAAGCAGCGATCTTAAAGCGAGCCCTCATCGCACCAAACCCCATCTCCCCGCCTCATTTGTCCCCAATCGCAATGCCCTCTTTTTCACCCTTGCTCACGCCTATGCCCAAAGAGAGGGATTGACCCACATTATCACAGGAATCAGCGAAGCGGACTACTCAGGTTATCCTGATTGCCGCGAAGAGTTTATCACCCACCTAGAGCGCACGCTCAATCTAGGGAGCGATTCTTCGATCCTTTTTGCCTATCCCCTGCTTCATCGAAACAAGGCGCAAACCTTTGCGCTGGCTAAAGAGTGCGGGGTGTTAGATCTCGTCCTCGAAGAATCGCACACTTGCTACAATGGGGATCGAAGCCATCGCTATGAGTGGGGGTATGGGTGCAAAGAGTGCCCCGCGTGCGGACTCAGAGAGAAGGGGTGGAGAGAGTATCAGGCCTCATTATAGACCCTCGCACGACTTTTGGGGGTCTCTAGAAACTCCACGCTAGAGACTTTCACGCCCAAGGGTTGGATGCGCGAGCGTAGAAGCTCTAAAAGCCACGAGGCGATCGATTCGCTAGTAGGGACGAATCTCACCACTACAAAGCTCTCATAAAGCTCTAAGATAGGGCTTGATTCTCCTTTGATTCGCTCAAAATCAACGCGCGCATAGCCCTCTTCCATCCACACAAGGGCGCTCTTATCGGCAAAATGGGGCAACAGCGTGGGAAAGAGCGGATCGTCAATATCAATGATGAATCGGTGATCCAAGACCTCATCAATGAAGCGCTTGAACCAATTCAGGTGAGCAAAATCCGTCACCATGCCCCTCTGAAGCTCTCTGCTCTCTAGATGGACAATCACCTTGCCCTGATGCCCATGCAGATGGCGACAAGAGAGACAAGGATCAAGCGAGAAGTCAGGATTGAGCTCCTGCGACCAAACACGATGCCCGTAACAAAAATCAAACTCTTTAGCAATTTGGTAAATCATAGGTCAAACTTATACCACAAATCCCATCGATTTCTCGCTATCAAAGTTACCTGATAGCTCCTTTTGGATCTCCTCCTCAAAATCATGAAGCAAAAAGAGGGGTTTCTCCTTGGCAGCAACCTTATAGGCCGTATTTTTCACCACAAGAGTGATCTGGCCGCCCGTGAGTGCATATTTGGTGAGCTTCTCAATGGAGAATCCCTCCTCAAATTGAGCGTTTTTAGGAAGAAGGCGCTTCCAGAGCTCTAGGCGCTGCTTCTCATCAGGCTTTTTAAACTCAATCTTATAGTTAAAACGCCGCGAAAAGGCGCTATCAATGGTCTCTAAAAGGTTGGTCGTGGCGATGAGGATTCCTTCAAATTTCTCAATCTGCTCCAAGAAGATATTTTGCATTTGATTGTGCATCTTCTCCGCACCCCCTGCGCTGGATGAGGTTCGGGTGCTGAGAAACTGATCAGCCTCATCCAAAAGCAAGATAGGCTCATTTTTGCTCTTTTGGGAGAGCTCTTTGTAGGTGTCAAAGATTTTGCGAACATTCTTCTCGCTCTCCCCCACATACATGGAGAGAATCTTGGAGCAATCAAAGCTGAGCACGGGCTTTTTGAGTGACTTGGCCAGTGAGAGCGCCGTCATGGTTTTGCCTGTCCCTGCGGCTCCATAGAGGATGATTTTGGCATCAATTCCTCTTCGTTTGTCTTTGATTCCCCACTCTTTAAGGAGGTTGACCACACGCACATCAACCTGTTTAAGAAGACTATTGAGCGTCTCTCGTGTCTTTGGGTGAAGCACCACATCCTCTAGGCTTGTCTTTGGCTCGATAAACTCAAAAATATCTTGCTCTTTGATGAGCGATTCGAGTTTGATTTTTTGGCGCTTCTTTTTCTTTTGAGGATGGGTGATTTTTTGCAAAATATCCTCAGGAATAAAGAAGGTGCGAGAGATTCCCCCAAAGGGAGTGAGCATCTCGTCATAATCGATGATGGCGCTATCGACTAGCTTGCTCTTCTCATCCAAAAGCGCTCGATTCTTGATTCGATCATACTCATCCTCACTCACTAGGTCAATGAGGCTGTTCATGTCGCGCATCTGATCATCGCTCCCTGCATACTCCTCTTTCAAAAGTGCGATAAAGATCGTGCGCTCCTTCTCATTCAGCCCACACTCTTTGAAAAACCCCTCCAGCTCCATCTCTTTGTCCGTGATCAAGACACGCTCTTTGATGCGCTCTTCAAGAAGCTTGAGCTTATATTTATTGCGCCCCAAAGAGGGAGAATCTTGTGTGTGACTCTGCTTGAGTGAATTGATCTTGTGCAAAAGGTCGATTCTTAGGAACTGATCCTTGAGGTATTCGAGGTGATCATCATAGGGGGTCACCTCTGGCAACTCCATGTGAATCTCCCCATCTTCAAGAAGCTTAAGAAAAGTGGAGCTAAGCGAGATAGAACTGTTGAGAAGCTCTAAAATCGCCACATCATTGAGTTTGACATGGAGAAAGCTGTTTTGGATAATCCAACCAAGCTCTAGCAGATTTTTGATGCTCTTGAGGAGTTTGAGATGCTCAAATCCCTTGCCCTCTTCCTCAAAAAGCGTCCCTAGAATATCAATCGCCACCAAATCATCATTCCCCTTGAGAAGCTCTAGCGTCATGTAGCGAAGAATCTCCGCCTCCTCCATGGAGCATTTGAGATGGGGGTAGATAGCCGTAGAGGAGAGGTCGGCAGCATGAATG
Organism: Wolinella succinogenes DSM 1740; assembly: GCF_000196135.1. Taxonomy (NCBI): domain Bacteria; kingdom Pseudomonadati; phylum Campylobacterota; class Epsilonproteobacteria; order Campylobacterales; family Helicobacteraceae; genus Wolinella; species Wolinella succinogenes. The sequence goes on from NC_005090.1 coordinate 1,579,399, forward strand.
AACTCAAAAAGGTGTTTCAATCCGTTTCCTTGCATAAAATTGGTGCGAGTATATCACATTTAAGAATCATCGAAAGGATCAAGATGCACCGTGATGCTCCAGCGCACCCCTTGATCTAGCGCCTCAATCGCCGCCTCGATTCTATCAGAGACGGCGTGTGCTTCCACCAGCATGAACTCTCGCCCAAACACCAAATGGACATCGACAAAGCGATCACTCCCCGCCTCGCGAGTTTTGAGATGGTGGAAGCTGCTCACCTCAGGACAAGCCGCGATGATGGAGCGAATCTTCTCGGTCATCTCCTCGTCCATCGCTTTATCCAAGAGCATCCAAACTCCCTCCTTGATGAGACCATAGGCGGAATAGATAATATAAAAGGCAATAAGGATTCCAAGCACTCCATCAATGAAGTGATACTCCGTCCAAGCGATAAAACCTAGAGAGAAGAGAATCACGCCATTGCTCAAAAGATCCGTCTGATAGTGGAGCGCATCGGCCTTGATGACCATGTTTTGGCTTTTTTTGGCCACATAAAGAAGGAAAAGCACCAAAGCCAGCGTCACGACAAAAGAGATTCCCATTACAATGATAGAGGGGGTGAGGTGCGAAACCTCCTCGCCATAGTAGAGTTTTTGGATTGATTCATAAAGAATAAAAAGCCCCGAGAGCGTGATAATCGTCCCTTCAATGACGCTCGCTAGCGCTTCGATTTTGCCTCGTCCATAGTTAAAAGTCTCATCTGCGGGCTTTTCAGAGTTGTGAAGGGCGACATAGTTAAAGAGCGAGATGGTCAAATCCAAAATCGAATCAATCGCCGAAGCCAGCACCGCCACCGAACCACTCGCCAATCCCACCACAAACTTGATGATCGCAAGCGTTCCTGCGGTGAGGCTAGAGATGAGGGTGGCTTTCTTTTGGAGGGTCATAAACTATCCTGTGAATATCTTTTTCAAAAGCTTGATTCTACCCAATATCGACTTGGAAATCCTCCCATGCAAAGTCTGTTTCTTAAACTAGGATCTCTTTTTATGTTATAAAATAAACTTATTTTTAAATTTTATTTTAAAGTTCTTTCGATACGATTTACTCACCAATCAACCTCAACCTAAGGATGGAACTCATGAAATTGTTGAAACTGATCTTCGCAGGATTTGTAGCGTTTTCTTTGATGTCAGGCGTAGCGTTTGCTGACCCCGTAAAAGGCCAAAAATACTACCTCAAAACCATGTCTAAACAAACAGGTCTTAAGGGCGACAAGTTTGCCGCATTGCACACTCAAGCGGAGTGGAAGAAGCTTTTTGAAAACAATGGCGAGGGCTTCATTAAAGAGATGTCGGCCAAGTTCCCCAGCCTAGCTGAATTCTTTGCTAGTGACAACTTTAAAAACAAAATCATGGAAGATCTAAAAGACTTCTGCATCCACTACGCTAGCGACAGCGGTAACGTTCCCTCTTGCTAACCCTTAAGCGCCGAGAGGTTTCTCCTCCTACTCGGCGCTTCTTCTATTGAGATACTTCTCCTGCACCAACAACTCCACAATACTCTTATAGACGGGCACCGCGGTGCGTGCTGCAAAATACTCCTCGCTCGCATCAGGTTCAAAAACCACCACACCAATCGTATAACGCGCTGAGCCATCCGCAGCAAAGCCAAAGAAGGAGCTGTTGTACATATTGACATACTTGCCCCCTTTAGCAATATGGGCTGTCCCTGTCTTGCCTCCGACCACGACCCCCTCTAGGGCTGCTCCCTTGCCCGTGCCGCGCTCCACGATCTTGACTAATAGCTCGCGCATTTTAAGGGTGGTCTCAGAGGAGAGAACGGGAATTCCTGCTTCGTGTTTGATTTTGTAGCGAATATCATTATTATCGATGATGTGCTCCACCACATAGGGATTAACCATCATGCCATTATTGGTGATGACATTATAGGATTTAAGCATCTGCATGAATGTCGCACGCATTCCATAGCCATAAGAGACAGTCGCCTTGTAGAGCTCATCGCGAAACATATTGACATTAGGAATCGTCCCAATCTTCTCATAAGGGAGGTCGATTCCCGTGGGCTCGGAGAATCCTAACAACTTCAAGCCATTAAAATATTGGCTAGAAGTGAAAGATTGAGCGATTTTAGCCATCCCGATGTTGCTAGAGAAGACGAGCACATCCTCAATAGTGGATTGGGCCACCTTATGAGTGTCAGTGATCACAAAGTTTTTGATCTTGTAGCGTCCATTGTGAAGCTCAACCGTGTGGTTGGGGTTGATGAGCTTTTGCTCCAAAAGGAGCGAGAATACAAGAGGCTTGATGATGCTTCCTGGCTCAAAGGATTGCTCAATGGCAGAGTTATTGAGGAATTTATACTCTTTTTGCTTGATGGAGTTGGGATTGAAGCGATTTGTGCTCGCTAGGGCGAGGATTTTTCCGCTCTCTGCCTCCATGATTCCTACAACAATCTCTTTAGCTTTGAGGCGCTTATTAGCTTCATCGACGATTCTCTCGACCTTTTTTTGAAGCTTCAGCGGCACGCTTAGCGCGACACTGTATCCATCAAGACGCTCTTTGAAGTGAGCGTCTTTATTGAGAATTACATTAAATCCAATATCGCGATCACCTCGCATGATTCCATCGCTTATGGGCTCAAGCTTGTCATCATAAGATTTCTCCACCCCTTTGACCCCGCTTACCCGCGTGATTCGCTTATCTTCTGTCTTTTGGACATAGCCGATGAGAGGCTCCATGGAGTTTTCATAGAGATAGTCGCGCTTCTCCCCGCTCTCTAGAATGGAGAGTCCATATTTAAAGACCCTCCCGTTTTTATCCTCAAACTCTCTGAAAACGCCATAGGTGTTAAGCTTGTAGGCAAGCTGCTTGAGATTAGCAGCTGTTTTGGAATCAATGTTGTAGGAGAGGACCACATTCCCCTCTTTTTGGAGGCGCGCTTTGAGCTCTTCTTTGGAGATTCCACTATAGATGGAGAAGAGATTGATGAAAAGCTCTTTCTTATCGGGATCGATATTATAGGTATTCACGATCGCCTTATAGAGCTTTTTACTAGAGGCGAGCACGAAGCCATCTTGGCTATAGATGGCTCCCCTAATGGCACTTTCTACTTTTTTGGTTTGGAGGGTTGGGAGTTTGCGGTCGGTTAGAATCGTGTAGTAGACGGTCGAGAGAAAAAGGAAGAATCCTAGGAGCAAAAACCCAAAGAGGACGAGAATCTTACTAGCTTTGGCGTATTGCTCCATATCAAGATGAGATTAAATCTGCGTCCTAAGAATCTCTTTATAGGCGCTTATGGCTTTATTCCTCACTTCAAGCATGAGCTTCATGCTATTTTCAGCCTTGCCAATAGCGATGGCGGCTTGGTGTAAATCTTTGACCTGTCCTGTAGCAATGTCCGCTAATGCCTTTTCACTCTCTTTTTGGAGGAGGTTGCCCTCATCAATAGAACCCTTGAGAATCTCGGCAAAGCTCTTCCCTTCGCTCTCTACGGGGCTAGACGTAGAGGAACTGGAGGTGGCGAGGCTAGTGACCTTATTTAAAGTGTTGATCTCTGCCATGATCTACTCCTTCAAGAGTTAAGCTTGGAACATGGTAAGCGCGGTGCTCGCCATGTTTTTAGCACTTTGGAAAGCGGATACGTTCGCTTGATACGCCCTCGTGGCTTCGATTAGATCGGCCATTTCCACGACGGGATTAATATTGGGATAGGCCACATAGCCTTCGCTATTGGCATCAGGATGGGAAGGCTCATACTTCATTCGAGGCTGCGAATCGTCTCGCACCACCTTATCCACATAAACACTCATAATAGAGGGTTTAGGCTCAAGCCCCCACTCATCCTCGTCAAGAGGATCTTCGTATTTTAGCAAATTATTGTTCTCTCCAAGCTTTTGGTTGAGCACTTCATCAAAGTCAAAAGCTTTAAAAATCACCTCTTTGCGTCGATAGGGACCGCCCTCATCGGTTCGTGTGGTGTTGGCGTTAGCGATGTTAGAAGAGATCATATTGACTCTAAAGCGCTGGGCTGAGAGTCCATATCCGCTAATATCGAAACTGGATAGAAATGCCATCTCTTTTCCTTCTTATCCTAATTCAAGCCTAGAGCGACTTGCTCGCTTCAATAGCGTAAGTAAAAATCGTTCCATGTTTTTTGAGGGAGCCCACAAGCGCCTGATACATCACGCTGTTTTTCCCAATCTCACTGCTCTCCACATCCAAATCCACGCTATTGCCATCATTTCTCGCCATGTGTCCATCACGGAAAAAAATGGTTCCTTTAGAATCGCTCGTGTCCATGGGCTCTAGATGCATAGCGTTGGTCTGCCCTAGTCCAAGCGTTTTATTCTGCTCATTAGAGAAGAGCTTTTGACTCTCGCTCGTGAGCACCTCTTCAAAGTTGATATCGCGAGGGCGATACATTGGAGTATCGACATTGGCGATGTTTGAAGAGATGAGGTCTTGGCGGAGCGAGCGATAGTCAAGCGCCTTGTAGGCGAGTTCTCTGGCTTGACTGTAGCTGTAGATGCTCTCACTCATGATCTCTCCTTGCTTTGGACTTCTAGGGATTTCCTAACTCTGAAGCAACTATTATTCCATAAAACTTCCCTCCCACGCAAGTTTCCGCCCCTTTTTTCGACAAAAAACCACGATCCATGGTAAAATAAAAATAAAATTTCGGATAATTCATGGCGGATCGACCCCTCTTTTTTCTCACCACACTAGCCATCACCATTGGAGTGATCTTCTCCTACTCCCTCTCAGCTTATGCGACCCTTTTTTACGGATACAACGAATTTCACTTTTTTATCCGCCAGCTCATTGCAGGAATCATCGGCATCTATCTCATGTGGCAAGTCTCTCGGTTTGACCCTGAAAAGCTCATCGTCAAGCTTGGATTCACTCTCTTTCTATTGTTCATGGTGCTTATGTTTGTGATGCACTACCTCCCTGAGAGCATGGCCACTAGTGCGGGTGGAGCAAAGCGCTGGATACGACTCCCCTTCTTCTCTCTCTCGCCTGTGGAGTTTTTCAAGATCGGTTTTGTGGTCTTTTTGGCGTGGAGCTTTTCGCGCAAATTTTCCCACACAACCAAAGTCCCCTTGGTGGATGAGATGAAGATTTTCGCCCCCTACGCTGCGCTCTTTTTGCTCGCTGTCTTTTTGATTGCCGTGTTGCAAAATGATTTGGGGCAGATCTTTTTATTAGGAATCACCCTCGCGCTCATGGTGGTTTTTGCAGGGAGCAGTTTTCGACTCTTTTTCTCCCTCTTGATGGGGGCATTAATACTCGCTATCGCCGTTATCATCAGTAGCGACCACCAAATCTTGCGTATCAAGCTTTGGTGGGCAAATGCTCAAAATTTCGTCCTCTCTATCGTGCCAGAGGGGCTTGCTAAATCCCTTCGTGTAGAGAATCTCCCCGAACCCTATCAAATCCACCACTCGCTCAACTCCATCCAAAATGGAGGATTCTTTGGTGAAGGGCTTGGTAATGGACTCATCAAGCTTGGATTCCTAAGCGAGGTTCACACCGATATTGTTCTTGCAGGAATTGCCGAAGAGACGGGCTTTGTCGGGCTCTTTTTCTGCACGCTACTCTTTTGCGCGATCATCTATCGAATCTTCAAAATCGCCAATCGAAGCGAAAACAATGTCTTCTATCTCTTTTGCGTGGGAGCAGGAATTTTGCTCTCTTTCTCTTTCATGATCAACGCCTATGGAATCTCAGGCATCACCCCCATCAAAGGAATCGCTGTCCCCTTTTATAGCTATGGTGGAAGCTCACTCGTAGCCAACTGCCTCGCGATTGGGATGATTCTCAGCATTAGTAAAAAGGCAAAGATGTAGCCCTCTTATTTGATGATTTTTAGCATCTCCCTAAATCGGTCATCTCCTGCCCTCTGAAGCCACTCTAGAAGAATCGATTCGCTTGTGGTGAGCCAAATACCCTCTTGCTCCATCCTTCTTAAAGCGATCTCTTTGTCTCTTGGATTTCTCGAATCGATGCAGTCACTCACCACCACGACTTCATAACCCAAGGCTTTGGCGTCAATGGCGGTTTGCAAAACACAGACATGCGCCTCGATTCCTCCAAGAACAAGCGTTCCCCTCCCCTGCGATTCCACTTCGCGGAGAATCGCCTCATCCGCCAAAGCACTAAAAGCGATCTTTTCAAAATAGGGCTTCTCGCTGCCAAGAAGGCTCCGTATCGCCTCTACACTCATCCCAAGCCCTTTGGTGTTTTGCTGGGTTAGAATCGTTGGAATCCCAAGGAGCTTCACCCCCAAAAGCCATCGAGTGGCTTGAATCAAAAGCGCCTCTTGATTAGCCATCGCTGGCATCAACCTCTCTTGATAATCCACCACCATCACCAAAGAATCTTCAGGTAAAATCCTCATCCCTCCCTCCTTTTTCTCCTATTTTAGCACGCTCCACTCTATTCACAAAACCCACACAAGAGTATCCCCTCTAGTGCGAGTGGCAGAGAATCTCAGGGCGATATTCAAAGTGCATCGTGTCATAGTGCCCCCACTTGCCACCCCAGATGAATCCCTCCCGCTCGAAAATCTCCACAATCTCTAAAGGGATGGTGTTCTCGTAGCGGACTTGACCTTTTTTCTCTCTATCCCAAAGCCAGTAGCGGCTCGCCTTGGGATCCAAATCCAGAGCGATTCCAAAACTATGCATACTCAAAATGGAGCTTCCCGCAATATGGCGCCAATAAAATCCTCCCGAAGGATGAAGTGCAATCGCTCTTAGAGACTCAGGGAGTTGCTCGATTTGACGAGAGATTCGCTCGATTCTTTGGTCGATTCCATTGATGGTAGTCACCTCCACGCTCACCCCTTTTTGGAGAGAGGGGAGCCATGGGACTCTTCTTAAAGAGCGTTTCACCTCTTTGGGTGTCGCTCCATAGATTCTTTTAAAGAACTCCATGGAGCGCAAACGACTCGAATCCTCTCCCATCCTCGGCACCTCAAATTCCCTTCCCTTGGGATAGGGAAAAGCGAATTGATCTTCAAGATCAGCCGCTAAAAAAGCCTCTTCATAACTCTTTGTCTCTCCATCATCCCAAAGCATAGAGGAGCCCTCTTTGAAATAGACACGATTCTCCTCTATTTTCTCAATCCAATCAGGATAGGAGCGAAGCAGGCAGGCCTGAGCGGGAGAGAGTGGCTCAAGCGCTCTTAGGGGGGAGAGAAGAGCCCCCAAAAGAATCACTCCGCCAAGCAGGGGGCGAAGAAGAGTGATCAAGGGCATTTTCAGGCGGCGGCTTTGATGTTGGCGTGTGCCTTTTGCAGAGTGGAATCAAGGAGTGCAAAGAGCTTCGCGCTCTCCTCTTCCATAATTTTGAGGTTGCTCACGATATATTCGGGCTTCTCTAGCGTGGTCTTCTCATCAATGCACTTGATGGAAGCTTGAATCGTCTCATTGATTCTCTCTCGCGGAGAGTCGATGAGCTTAAAGCTATCAATCATCCCAAAGCGTCGCATCGCATCGGGATCCTTAAGGCGCTCTGAGGTCGCCTCGCGCGTGAAGTCTTGGATCTTCTCGCCCTTGGTGAAGCTCATGTAGGTGTTGGCTTTATAGACGATGTGATCAATCTTGGAGACGATCATGAAGATTTGATTCTCCATATCCTCAGAGGAGGCAGAGAGCCTTCTTGCCTCTTGCTCTAGCTTCTCAAAGAGCTCTTTAAAGGAGCTCACCTCTTCATGTGAATGTTTGGCCAAATCCGTGATCCTCTCCGAATCATCCTCAATCACATCAATATCCTGTTGCATCGTCTGAATCGAGATTGAAATCTCCGTCGTCGCCTTGCGTGTTCGATCGGCCAGATTCCTCACCTCATCGGCCACCACCGCAAAACCTCGGCCATGCTCTCCCGCCCTCGCGGCTTCAATGGCAGCATTGAGGGCAAGCAGATTGGTCTGATCGGCAATATCCACAATAAGGCGAATCACCCCGCTAATATCTTTGGAGCGCTGAGCGAACTGCTTGATGGTATCGTTGCTGTTTTGGATCAACTCCATAAGCTCACTGATGTAGGCGGTGATTTTGACAATGTCCTCTTTGCTGCTTTGAGACTGCAAGGTGATCTCGGTAATATCCTTGGACATCTCCGCCATCATGGCGATATTGGAACTAAGGTCATCTTGCATCGTCTTGAGACCTTTATTGAGGTTCTCAGAGCTTAAGTCAGAGAGCTGCTTGCTTAGGGCGTTGATGCGGTTGAAGTTCTCATTCTCCTCCATGGCATCCAGCGCCAGATTGATTCCTTCGATATTAACCACAAATCCTCCCCTAAGCCCTTCAGGGAGTGCCTTACGGAAAAACTTCTTATCGCGGGCATACTCAACGGAGGTCTTGATCTCTCGCATGAACCCCTCAATCTGATCCAAGAGATTATTGAGATTCCAGCAGAGCTCACGAAGCTCCGCCCCATCGTTGATGTGCGTGATTCTCCCTTCAAACTCCCCATGCTCCGAATCTTTGACGATCCTAGCCACTGTGCTGATGGTGGTCTGGACTTTTTTGATGTTGACAAACATATACCACGCCAAAGCGAAGTTCGCTACGCTGATGATTCGCACATAGTCAAAGCCATAATGGATCACCTCCACTACAAGCGCCACCGTGAACGCCACGAGAGAGATGATGTTGGCGTATTGAATCTTAGAGAGAGAGGACATATTGTTCATAACTCATACCCTTGCTTTGAAGTATCTCTTGAAGTCGATTCATCCCCGATTCTATGCCACCTTGCTTCTCACACTCCAAAAGCTCAGCATAGAGAGCCTTAATCTGCTCAAGTGCCTGAGGACTGGGGGAGCGTCTCATGGAGTGGTATCCCACGATTTCACGCTTTCCATTGAATGAGGGGGTGATGTTGGCGAGCACCCAATAATAGCTTCCCTCTTTGCTGAGATTCTTGACATAGGCAAAAATCTCTCTCTTCTCTTTAAGAGAATCCCATAAAATCTTAAAGATAGTTCTGGGCATATCGGGGTGTCGGACGATATTGTGAGGCTTGCCAAGAAGCTCCTCTTCAGAGTAGCCGCTTAGACGAATGAATATCTCATTTCCATAGGTGATTCTCCCTTTGGTATCCGTCTTAGAGACGATAATGTCGCTCTTTTCAAAGTGCAACTCTCGCTCCAAAGGGAGGGGTCTGTTTCCCTGCATAATAGTGTGTGGCTCCATCAATCGTAGTTTGGTCATCTTGTGGACAAACGAGGATAATATAAGAAAATAACTTTATATTCCTTTACCTTTTGAGAGTGATTCCGAGGGCTCTTAGATATTCACACCCTTCCAAATGCCCCGCTTAAAAAGCGTCCAAAAGATCCAAGCCCGCCAAAACGTCTCAAGACTCAGTAGTGCATAAATCCATCCAAGAGGATAGCCTCTTGAAGCGATAAAGATCGCAGGAACAATCCGAATCCCCCAAATGGAGAGCGCATTGACCCAAAGTGTCACCTTGGTCGCTCCCGCTCCCCTTAGGGCTCCATCCAAAATAAAGACCATCGCCAAGGGTATCTGTGAAAATCCAATCATCCAAAGATAGAGGGCTCCTAAAGTGATCGTCTCGGCATCCTGACTAAAAAATCCTGTCAAAACTTCAGGAATAAAAATCATCCAAAGCCCAAGAATCCCCATGAAAATACCTCCAAGCCAAAGCGTCGCCCTCACGCAAGCCTCAGCCTCACTGGGATTCTTTGCGCCAAGATTCTGCCCCACAAGCGTCATGGCCGCCACCATAAAGCCAAAGCCCGGCATAAAAGCAAAACCCTCGATTCTAACAGCGATCTGATAGCCCGCCAACTCAGGTGTTCCATAGCTTGCCACGAGCTTAGTGATCACCAAAATTGATACAATCGTGAGACAGCGCTCCGCCCCTGAAGGAAGTCCAACCTTCACCCCTCTCTTGATGTAATCCAAAGAGACCTTCCCGCTCCAAGCCACGCTCTTTTTACCTCGCCAAAAGAGGTAGGTTAGAATCAAAAGCTCCAAGATATTCACCACTAGCGTTGAAAATGCCGCGCCAGAGACTCCAAGCTCAGGGAAACCTGCTTTTCCAAAAATCAAAAGATAGTTCAAGAGGGCATTAAGGAGAGAGGAGAGAAGCTTGATTACAAAAGGGGTTTTTGTGTCTCCACTGGCTGAGAGAGCGCTTACCATGACGGTTTTAAGGACAAACACAGGGGCTACAAAGATTAAAATTGAAAGATATTCCAATCCCAATCTTTTGGCTTCACTAGAGGTGCCAATCAGATCAAAAAAGCCCTCGTATGAAAAAAAGGCTGCACCAAAAAGCGGCACCCCAACCCCCAAAGCCGCCAAAGCCATCGAGCTAAAGGCCTCATTGGCCGCCTTAAAATCTTTCGCCCCAAAAAAGCGAGAGACCATCGCATTGGTGCCGACAAAAAAGACAGTCGTCACCACATAGATAAGCATGAAGTAGTTGAGCCCCACCCCAACGGCCACGGTCGCCTCCGTGGAGATCATACCGACCATCAAAAGATCAATTGCAATGGAGAGGATATCCAAAAGAGAGTTGAGGCCCGCAGGAATCGCTATAGCAAGAATCGCCTCCGCTCGGTGGCGATTTTGCAAGCTTAATCGAGGAAGCGCTTGGTCAAACCGTCGTAACACTCAATCCGTCGATCGCGCAAAAAAGGCCATATGCGGCGCACCTCTTCGGAGCGCTTCATATCCACATCCACCCAAATCACCTCTTCGCTCTCCATACTCCCAAGAGCTAGAGGTTCCCCCTGGGGACCAAAGGCAAAGCTGTGCCCCCAAAATCGAATCCCCTCCAGCACCCCCGAAGAATCCTTTTCAAAGCCCACTCGATTGACCGCCACCACAGGCAATCCATTGGCAACAGCGTGTCCGCGCTGGATAGCGATCCATGCCTCTTTTTGTCGCTCTTTCTCATCCAAATCATCCGCATCAAACCAGCCAATCGCCGTGGGATAGAGGAGAATATCGGCTCCTTTAAGCGCCATAAGTCGCGCCGCCTCAGGATACCACTGATCCCAACAGACGAGCACGCCAAGTTTTCCTAGCGAGCAGGAGATGGGCTCAAACCCCAAATCTCCAGGTGTGAAGTAGAACTTCTCATAAAAACCGGGATCATCGGGGATATGCATCTTGCGATAGCGACCCGCGATGCTTCCATCTTTCTCAAAAACCACGGCGGTATTATGGTAGATTCCAGCGCTTCGGCGCTCAAAAAAGGAGCCCACTAACACCACGCCCCCCTCCTTGGCAATGGAGGAGAAGATTCTCACATCTTCTTCGTAGAAAGAGGCGTAGTCAAAGAATCGCGTCTCTTCGCTTTGGCAAAAATATTCGCTCGTATGAAGCTCCTGCATCACCACTAGCTCAGCGCCCCCTTTGGAGGCCTCCAAGATAAGTTCGCGGCTTCTTTGGATGGTGGCCTCACGACTCCCATGAAAGGCTTGCTGGATGAGTGCTACTCTCATTTAATAGTCATCCCCTTCATATTCACGGGTTGGATCGCTATAGTCATCATCATCATAGTCATGGCGACCATAATCCTCGTCCTCGTCCTCCTCGTCATACTCCTCCTCTTCGCCCTGCTCCTCTTCATCATCGCCATAAGCCCAGAGCTTCTCCTCTTTAAGTTCCATTTTCACTCCTTGACTAAGATTTTGCGTATCGCTTCACTGGCTAATTGTAACCCAAAAGAGCCCGTGACCGCACTAAAACTCCCCAGTCCTTTACACTGAGGCGGTTCGGGACTAAAAACCACCAAAAAATCATCCTCAAAGCCCTCTTTTTTGAGCGCCTCCCTAAACTTTCTGGCAAACTTATCTCCATAGCTCTTCCAGATCGAATCGACTTTAATGTGGAGAGGATTAAGCTTTTTGGCACTTCCTGTAGAGCTAAGGAGCTTGGTGTGCGCTCTCTTAGCGAGAGCCACCTTGGCAGGAATATCATCAATCGCATCCACCACCACATCAAACTCCTCTAAGCTAAAGCCCTCCAAAAAAGCCTCATCCACATTCGCAACGATAGGCGTGACCCCCTCATAGCGCCTCGCTAAAGCCTCCACCTTCTTCTCTCCGAGCGCTTCAGAGCCGATCTGCCGATTCTGATTGGTCACATCAAACTCATCACAGTCAATAATCGTGATCTCTCCAACGCCCGTTCGGTAGAGAGAATCAAGCACGAAGCTGCCCACGCCCCCCACGCCAAAAATCACCACTTTGGAGCGTTGTATCTTCTCAAAGCCCTCTCCAAAGAGCACTCTAGTGCGGGAGAATCGATCCACTAAATCCACGCTTCAAGCTCCTTAATATCCTCATAGCTGGTGAGATCAAGCTTAATGGGCGTGATGGAGACATACCCCTCAGTGGCCACTTTGAAGTCCGATTCTCTTGCATTATTGCGCTCATTCCAAGCTAGAGGGTGAAGTCCCAACCAGTAGTGCTCCTCGCCCCTTGGGTTTCGGTGCAGATGCGCATCATTTCCATAGAGTCGATAGCCCATCTCGGTGACCTTGTAACCTTTAAACTCCTCAATTCCCACATAGGGAATATTGACATTGAGAAATTTTCGATCCCCCAAAGGAAATCCGCCCGAGAGAATCTTCAATGTAAGCTCGCGCACCACTTTTTTGGCTAGCGCAAAGTCAAAGCCAAAGGTGTTTTTATCGTGCAAAAGTTGCGAGAAGGCAACTGAGGGAATCCCATGGATCACCCCCTCCATCGCTCCACTAGCCGTGCCTGAGTAGGTGATATCCTCTCCCATATTGGAACCTAAATTGATTCCACTGATGATCAAATCAGGCTTGCTATGCTCCTCGTAAAGAGCGTTGAGCGCCAAATAGATGCAATCTGTCGGGGTTCCATCGCGTAGCTTATAAACATCATCATCAAGCTTAATGAATCGCAAGGGGCTAGTGAGCGTGAGCCCATGCCCGCAGGCCGATTTTTCATTCGCAGGAGCCACCACGGTGAGGTGAGCCACATCACAAAGCGCCTCTTTAAGCGCTAGAAGTCCAGGGGAATCAAAGCCATCGTCATTGGTGATAAGAATCCGTTTAAGCACGCGTTTCCTTTATGATTTAAACTGTTTTTCTAAAATCTCAAGCAGGGTCAAAGAGAGTGCTTCGGGGAAGAATCCAAGCAAGACGCGCACTTCCTCTTTGAGTCTAGCGTGCTCCATCCTCGCTCCTTCCAAGCCCAAAAGATTGACATAGCTGTTTTTAGCTCCATCGTTTTGGGTGGTTTTGCCCGCCTCCTCTTCGCTCCATGTCGCATCGATAATGTCATCTTGCACCTGAAAGAGAAGTCCAAGCTTCAGGCCAATCTCCTCTAATCGCGCCTGCTCCTCTTTAGAAAGCGCCGCGATGATCGCCCCCATCTTAAGTGAAGCGGCGATGAGACGGCCTGTCTTGTGGAGGTGAATGAATCGGAGCTTTTCAATCTCAAGCTTTTGATGTTCAAAGTAGCAATCTAACGCCTGCCCTAGCACCATTCCTCCCGCTCCGCCTGCACTAGCGAGCTCTCGCACAAGCGCAACCTTGGTGTCGCTCCCCAAGGGGGCTTGGGCTAGAAGGTAAAAGGCGTGTGTGTTGAGTGCATCTCCAGCCAAAACCGCGCTCGCCTCATCATACTTGACATGAAGCGTGGGATGCCCCCGCCTAGTGGCAGCATTATCCATCGCAGGAAGATCATCGTGGATGAGCGAATAGGTGTGGAGAATCTCTAGCGCTAAGGCGGGTGCATAAGCACTCTTCACAAGTAGCGGAGCTAATGCACTCACCACCCCCAAAAGCAGTCTAGGGCGAAAGCGCTTCCCCCCATTTCTCACCATCTCCCAAAGATACTCATTGTAATGGGGGTGAAATCCCTCAAAAAGAGGCGCCTCTTCCTCCAAGAAGCGCTCAAAGCCCTCCATCACCGATTCTAAATTCATCGCCAAATCAATCCTCCGCGTTTTTGGGCTTTTTGTTCACTTTGATGAAAAATTCAAACTCTCCTCGGCGAATGAGCCAGCTCATCTCTTCAGAGGCAAAGCGGCTCAAAAGCCTCAAGCCCTCCTCGCCTTGGGGCATATCAATCCCATTGACGCGAAGAATCTGATCTCCCGCCTGAAGATTCTCTAGCCCCCTGCCCTGCATTTTGTGTGCGGCCTGCAAACTCCAATCTTGAGAAAATCGAAGCCCCACGCGCTCTAGCAGATGATCGGGCAGAAGCATCCCGCCAATCCTTGGATAGACTCGCGTCTCAAAGCTCACCACCTCACCCTCTCGCATCACACTCACGCGAACCTCTCTGCCGGGAGCCAGCCCATAGATTTGATTCTCCAGCTCGCTCCGACTTCCTATCGCCCTCCCCTCAAGGCTTAGCACCCTATCCCCTAAACGAAAGAGGTTCTCCTCGATAAAAGGGTCAATAAGAGCGACCACGGGCTCTCTTCTATTTTTTTCGAATCGAATCAGAAGATCGCCATATTGCACGCGCTTTTGTTCTAGGAATCGCTTGATATAGGAGCTCTCGATGAATTCATTGCCCCCCACGCCTAACCCATAAATCTGATAGCAGATGCTGCTGATGATGGAGTTGGGGGGACTTTTTTGGCTGAAACGCGCATAAGCGAGCAGACCGCTCATCCGCTGAGTGATATTCCCCTCCATAAAGCCCTCTGGGGTGCCCGCGCCAAGAATATCCTCCATCGTCTCAGGGGTGATATCGCGGAGCTCCAAGGGGACCTTAGGCTTTTTTGCCTCCAAAAGATAGAGACCTACATAGGGGTCAGATTTGAGGATTTTATAGCCCTTGGGCGGGGTTTTGGAGTAGTGAAGCAGACGTTTCTCATCAATCGCAAGTCCATAAGAATCGCCCACTTTCTCACTAGAGAGAGCGATTCTCTCACCGCATCTAGAAAAATCATAGCCAAAGAGTGCCATGCCGCTCCAAAGGAGCGCCATCCCAAGCCACCACCTCATCTCTTTACTCCTTAGCTCCCAAAAGGGAAAGGTGCCATGCCGCCGAGCATCCCTAGCGTCATCGATTTTTTGTTTTCTTCCACGCTTTTGTAAACATCATTGATCGCGCTGATAAGGAGAATCTGGAGCGATTCTTTGTCTTCTAGCAAAGAATCATCAATGCTTACATCCAAGAGTTCGCCCGCGCCACTCATGCTCACGCTCACCAGTCCTCCCCCGCTTTTAGCAGTGAAAGAGGTGTTGTGGCTCTTCTCCTCCATCTCCTTGGCTTTATCTTGAAACTGAGTCAGCATCTCACTGAGCTTTGAAGGGTCAAACATCACTCACACCTCATGCTTGATTTGGACAATATCGTTCTTCTCATCCACTAATACCACGGTGGGTTTGTAGCTAGATAGCTCGCTTCGATCATACTGTGCGTAGGCAACAATAATGATCTTATCGCCAATGGCGACTTTTCGCGCGGCTGCGCCATTGAGACAGATCTCTCTACTTCCGCGCTCACCCCTAATGACATAGGTGCTAAAGCGCTCTCCGTTATTGACATCAAGAATCTCGACCTTCTGCCCCACCAAAAGCTCCGCCGCCTCCATCAACTCTTCATCAATCGTGATGGATCCGACATAATTGAGATTGGCATCGGTGACGGTCGCTCGATGGATCTTGCTCCATAGCATATCGAATTTCATATTCTAGCGTGCTCCTAAGGGGATTAAGGAACGGATTCTAGCATATTTCTAGCTTCCGCTCCTTAAGGCCTAGGAAACAAAATCCAAGGGGGTCTGCAGGGGAAAATGGAGTTGAAGATGTTTGGGAGTGTATTGCAAAATCTTGTTTAAAAAGGCTCGATTCGACAAGAGGGAGCCACTTAATATCACCCTCTCTTGAGCAAAGTTTTCACTCATATCTCTAAGCAGATTGCCCCAAAACTCCGCTAGGCTATCAATCACACCAAAGGCGAGAGTCTCATCATCAATTCCTGCGAGCTTGAAACTCATGCAGGAGCGAATCACACGAGTCGCATCAAGTCCCACGCGACCCGATTCCTCTTTTTTGAGGGGGAAGTCCACCCTGGGCCCTTTGGCTCCGAGAAAGGCTTTGGCTTTACTCCAAAGTGCTTCCTGTGCTCCTTTGGGATTCCACTCCTCTTGGAGTCCAAGGAAGAATCCTGCCATTCCCACCCAGTCATTGAGATTTTCAGAGACTCCTTGAGCTTGGCTATTTTGGATGCGCTTGGCCAACCCTGGAAACTCTCTAGAAAAGTTTTGAGTCAAACTCTCTCCTGTTTCGCCGCTTTGTGCGATCTCTTGCCATAAAAGCGCGGGGTTTAAAGGGAGTTCAAAGCGCATGACACTCCGTCTAGCCTCCCCTTGGATGAGCCAAAAATAGCTAGGGGCGTGATGGCTTAGATGAAGCGCCAAAGCTCCTTCGTGAAGATGATTCTCCTCAAGGAGTTTTGAGATCAGGGTTGAATAATCAGGAATCAACCCTCCCCTCTCTCGATCAGTCACAAGAACCGTCGAATCATCACTCACGCACACCTTGAGCGACTCTAGGGGCTCACTATTCTCATAAAAGAGTCCTTCGCCCTCACCCTCTAAAGCCCTCTCTAGAACCACCATCTCCACCTCGTGGGCACGAAGAAAGTGCGATAGAATCATGAGGGGTAGGTCGTAGGGCAAAAGCACCTCCACGCCACTCTCTGGATAGAGCGCTCCCTCAAAACGATCCAAAAAGACCCCTTTGGGGGCAAGCTCGATTCGGGGTTTTTCCCAAGTCGCAAGAGCGTTGAGCTCAGGTTCACAGACACGGAAAAGAAGCTCGGCTGAGGCCACATCCAAGGGCATGAAAAGGGGCTTATTCTCTCCCTTTTGGGTTTTTTTGGTGCCTTTGAGTGAGAGTTGATAGAGTCCTCTACGCGTGGTGATCAAAATCGATTCCCCTTCGAGCACCTTCTTAGCCAAGGCTTCAAAGGCCTCATAGAGAGCCTCACCCTCTAGGTTCTCTCTCTTCTCTCCTTTGAGCTGAAAGCTCACCCGCCAAGGGAGAGATCTCAAAGATCGCTCGCCCTCTTTAGGTAAAAACGCCTCCATCTCTAAAGGAGTAAAATCCATCACCCCTTGAGCAGGATTCTCCGCCAAAGTTTCCAAAGAGGGGGGCTCCCCCTCTAGCGGCTCCACTTTGATGAAAAAGAAAAAGAGGGAAAGAGGAAGGTTTTTAGAGAGATTCTCCGAAAAGCGAAGGAGCGATTCACGCTCTCCGCCCACCACGAATCCATAACTAAAAGAATCAAAGAGTGAGCGCTGAAAGCGGAGCGACTCCTTTTTGGCCTCCTTGATTAGAATCGATTCCAAAAAAGGAACAGGGGCGGTACGCCGAAAAATAAAATTCAACCACATGGACTAAAAACCTTTGTAAGAGAGGGGGGCAATCTCATCGATCGTCTTTGAATCGATTCGCGTGATCTCTACTCCCAACTCTTGAAGATGATTGAGGACGATCTTCTCCATCGTCACACTCGCTTCTGCCACCTCTTTTGAGAGATCAAAGGCCGTCTCACTCCCAATGATCGAAGGGATTACTCCCACGATTTTCACAGGGGGTAGATCGCCATTAACCTCAGTCATCCGAAGAGTCTGAAGCATCTCCACCTCATGCGCGCTTCCTTGCCAAGTGATCACATTAGGGACATTGTCAAAATCAAAGAAGTAGACCTCTCCGATTTTTCCTCCGCCTGCGTCCACGCAATCAATAACAATCACATAATCATAGGAGGTGATGAGAGGGATGAGGAGTTGCGCGAGTGTGCCCCCATCGATCACATCGACTTGGTGGGGGCCTTCAAAACGATAATTTACTTTGAGGAGGTTGGAGAGATGCACCCCAATCCCCTCATCGCCAAATAGGATATTCCCTATTCCTAAAACCAATATCTTCAAAGCACTGTTTCTTTAAAGAAGATTAATAGTGTTTTTTGTGGTATCGGAAACCACTAAAAATTGAATCAATTCCGCCATTAGGATAGCGCGCGGAGTTCCATGTCGCCATATAGATGTGGACAGGAATAAAAATCACAAACGCCCAAGTGGTGATATGGTGGATGGCTCGCACATTGGCCAACCCTCCAAACATCACTTCAAGAGGTTTAAAGATTGCAAAAAGAATCGCCCCTAGTCCATCATGATAGACATTATAGTAGAGGATGATTCCCGTGACAGAGATGAGCAGGATAAGCACCATCAAGCCCATATAGGCTGCTAGCTGAACGGGATTGTAAACCCCTTTGAGATGGGGGTGAGGTCCAAGAAGCATATAGTTTCTTAGTTGCCTAAACCATGTCAAAGGATTGATGAGATCCCAAAAAGAGGCTCGCTCAACCCTGCACCCTTTGTCAAAGATAAAGAGGTAGACTCTAAAAATAGTCACCGCAATAAGGGCAAAGCCAAAAATCTGATGCCAGCTTCGAGCCAAAGCGTACATGAAATTGGTCGGCTCAGAGTTCTTGATCGGCGTTAGGAACGGATAGGCAATATAAAAACCCGTCACGATCAGCACGAAAATGGCAATAGCCCTGATCCAGTGGAACCAGCGAGTGAGAGCTGTAAACTCCAACTCTCGCTCAAAAGTCCCCTCGGTATTCGCTCTGTTTTCCATGAGAAACTCCTTTAAAGGTTGCAACCCACCGTGATAGGATCGACTCGATATTGACTTAGCTCGTTGCCCTTGGTATCCATGACATGAACCGCGCAGGCGATGCAGGGGTCAAAAGAGTGAATCACTCGGATGATCTCTAAAGGCTGAGAAAGATCTTGCAACTTCATGCCAACCAACGAGGCTTCATAAGGTCCTTTGGTTCCATTAGCATCTCTAGGGCCTGCGTTCCAAGTGGAGGGAACGACCGCTTGATAGTTTTGAATGACACCATTTTTGATTCTCACCCAGTGGCTTAGCACGCCTCGGGGCACTGTCCCCATGTATCGACCTTTGTATTCTTTGTTTTTGTCGATCTTGTAGGTAGTGTAGGTGGATTGATCCACTTTGAGATTGGCGATAAGTGAGTTGAACGCCTCAAAGCCATAGTCGGCTGAAAGTTTACACTCAAGCATCCTAGCCGCCGTTCTTCCAAGCGTGGTGAAGAGCGCTGCCAAAGGAAGTCCTGTATCTTTAAGGAATTGAGTGGCCACCTTCTCGATTCGGGGATTCTTCGCTGCCAAACCAACTACGATCGTCGCCAAAGGTCCAACCTCTAGAGGTTTACCGCCATACCTTGGAGCTTTGATCCAAGTGTATTTGCCCTTCTCGTCAATGACTTTGGTTTTGACCATCGTGCCATCAGGTCCGACTGTCTCCATGTCTTTGAAGCCTGTGTAGTTGGGATCTTGCTGTCCATCATAAGGATGGAGGGCTTTATTCTCTTTATACCAAGCGTGAGTCGCCTCTTCGGTGATAAGATCTTCGTTGATCTCATGAACCTTGGTGATGTCTCCATCCATTACGATTCCCGTGCTATACATCCATTCAGTCTTATTAAGAGGAATCTCTTGATAGGAGTAGAAGTTTTTCACATTGCATCCTCCAAGAACACTTGGCTCGCTCTTGAAGACTTCGGCCGCCATCACCACATCAGCATAATAGGCACGATTGACAAAGTCGGCCACATATTTGTACTTGGTGAGCCAATCCCCTAGTCGACTAGGATCAAGGGCATCCATAACGGAGGTCACACCCCCTACGGTGAGGCTTTGAGGGTGAGGCTGTTTTGCACCCCAAATCGCCATCATCTGCGCCGCTACTCTTTGAACTTCAAGCGCCTTGAGGTAGTGAGAGAGGACAATGAGGTTTTGCTCAGGGGAGAATCGATAGGTTTTGTGGCCCCAATAGGCGTTGGCGAATGGTCCAAGATTTCCTTTAGCGGCAAACTCAGCCACGCGCTTTTGCACCGCTGTGAGCTCATCCGCTCCCGTAGCGATAGGGTTGGGGGAGTATTTAAAGGCTAGCTTGCTCGCGGCCACGGGGTCAGCTTTGAGCGCAGAGGTGATGTCGCACCAGTCAAGCCCGTGAAGGTGATAAAAGTGAACTGTGTGATCATGGAGAATCAAAGAGATGCTCATTAGTGAGCGGATTAGCTCCGCGTTTAGAGGAGGTTTGATTCCCAATGCGTTTTCCACGGCACTGATTCCTGCTTTGTAGTGGGAGTAGGTGCAGACGCCACAGATTCTTTGCGTGAAAAAGCCCGCGTCTCTTGGGTCTCTGCCCTTAAGGATTGTCTCCAATCCTCGCCAAAGGGTCGCCGTGGAGAACGCATCTTGAATGACGTTGTTTTCATCCACTACCACTTCGATTCTTAGGTGTCCTTCAATTCGAGTGATAGGATCTACTACGATTCGTTTTGTCATAAAGCCGCTCCTTAATTATTCTCTTTATCTTTGACCATCATGGACAATACCGCGTGCGCCGCCACACCTACGGCTGTTGCCGCTAGTAGCGTGATACCGATTTTATCCGCCGTCTTATCTGCACCTAATCCATCAAAAGCTGTGGCATAGAGTCGATTGGCCACAGGCTCTTCAAAAGGCCCCATGGTATCCCAAAAATCAGGCTCAGAACAGCCGATGCATCCATGTCCTGCCTGAACAGGCCAGCTAGTGTGCTGATTGAATCGAAGTTTAGAGCAGTTGTTGAAAGTGTAGGGACCTTTACAACCGACTTTGTAGAGGCAGTAGCCTTTTTTAGCTCCCTCATCTCCGAACTCTTGAACAAACTCGCCCGCATCAAATCGACCGCGTCGCTCACATAGGTCGTGGATTCTAAGACCATAGGCCCACATGGGTCGATTGAAAGCATCGACAGAAGGAAGGGTTCCAAAAAGAATAAAATGGAGAACGTTTCCTACGATGTTCTTCTCGCTAGGAGGACATCCAGGGACATTGATGACAGGCTTGTTGGTAACTTTGCTGAGGGGCTGAGCGTTGGTAGGATTGGGGCGAGCCGCTTGAACTCCTCCAAAACTGCTACAGGAACCGATCGCAAAAATAGCGGCTGCATTAGCTGAAGCGTGTCTAGCGTGCTCTGCACCTGTGGTTCCGTGAGGCCCTACGGTGAGATAAAACTCACTACTTCCCGCAGGAATACCTCCCTCAACCATGAGGACATAGCGACCTTTGTATTTCTCGATAGCGTGCTCTAGGTTGTGCTCAGCTTGCCAGCCCGCAGCCGCCATAACGGTTTCATGATACTCTAGGGAGATGTAGTCAAAAATGAGACTGTCAATCCCCGGACCATCGGTTCTTAGGAGACTCTCGCTACAACCTGTACACTCAGCCATATGGAGCCAAATCACAGGCAATCGATCCGCCAACTCAGCCGCTTTGGCAGTGAGAGGAGTAAAGGTCGCTGGCAAAGACAACATCGCTGTCATCGCTCCCGCCCATTTCATGAAATCTCGCCGCTCGATGCCCTTCTCTTCTAGCATCTGCGGAATATCTTTATCCTCCCTAATTGCAGGCAAGGAAGACAACTCTTGTAGTCTTTGCGAAGCCTTTTTAAAAAGCTCTTGGGTTCTCTCCATGTCCATTCCTTCATTGAATTGGTGTTAAGGCATAGCGCCTTACAGGAACATGGTTACTTTACTCTTTACTTTCTTAAAAAAGCATATAAAAAAAATTTAACTTTTCATCTAATTTGAACTTCTCAAGTATTATTAATATAAAAGAAATAATAACTTTATCGCACTCCCCTAATTTCACCAAGAGCCGATAGCACCGTCTCTCTGTCCTTCATGGGAATTTTCTGCGACCCAATGATCTGCTCCGCCTCATCCCCCTTGCCAAGGATTAGTAATACTTCTTGCGCTTCCAATTCTTTCACGGCTCGCCTGATGGCCTGCACCCTATCAGGCTCCTTGACGCACTTTTGGCAATGGTGAATTCCCTTCTCTATCTCTTCGATAATAAGAAGGGGATCTTCACTCCGAGGGTTGTCGCTGGTGAGGTAGATACGCTTCGCGTAACGATCGGCCACTGCTCCCATTTTAGGGCGTTTACTCCGATCCCGATCTCCGCCAGCTCCAAAGAGCACTACAATTTCTTGATGGGGAAAAGATTCAAAAATCTGCCTCATCCCATCTTCGGTATGGGCAAAATCAACCACCACCAAAGGCTCTTCGCTCACGCGCTCCATGCGCCCCTCCACGCCCCCAAAACGCTCCGCCATATCACAAATCTCCTGCAACTCGCCTCCTATGAGACGATGCACAGCGGAGACGGCCGCAAGAAGATTGTAGAGATTGTGCTTGCCAAAAAGCGACGAGGAGAGCGAGGCCTCTTTTTCTAAAAAGGCAATTCGTGCTTCAATACCCCCGTGAAGCGAGTAGGCTTTGACATGGTAACTGGAGGGATGCTCGATTCCATAAGAGAGGGCATTTTGGAGATTAAACTTCGCCTTTGACTCATCCTTGTTGATGAGTTTTGGGGTCGAATCGTCAAAGAAAGAGTTCTTGGTTTGAATGTAGTGCTCTAGGCTCTTGTGGTAGTCCAAGTGGTCGCTCGTGATATTGGTGAGAATCTTAAGCGCAAAATTGAGCCCCTCGATACGCTTTTGGTCAATCGCATGCGAGCTCACCTCCATCACAAAAAAGTCACACCCTGCCCTCTTGGCACGATCGATTCGCTCATAAAGCTCCAAAAGAGGAGGAGTGGTGAGACCTTTGGGCTCAATGAGCTCATCATTCATGAAAAAGCCTCGCGTCCCCAAAAGTGCCACCTTATATCCCAAATCAAGCAGAATCGAATAGATCGCCGCACTCGTGGTGGTTTTGCCATTGGTGCCTGTGACCCCAATAAGAGGAATATCGGTCTTTAAGAATCGATGGAGATCTTTAGGCTCCAAGAAGAGCTTACACCCCTTCTCTCTAGCCGCCGCCTCATAAACTCTAGAGCTCTGAGTGAGCAAAAAGGCACTCTTTGGAGTGCACTCTCGTGAATCATCGCTGATAAACTCCACCTCGTCTTGATGAGAAAAAACCTTCATCGCTTTGCCGCCTTCTCATAAAGTCTCTGGAAACGAGGATCATAGGCGAGTGCATCACCCGTGGCCTCTAAATAGTTGAGGGCAATTTCGCTAAAATCATATTCAATAAGAGAATCCAAGAACTCTAAAAACTCTTCTTTGCTGGTGATGATGATTTTAGTGCTGAACATCAAATCCTCAAACGCTCGCTTAAACCCCCCTCGATTCTCAACCAGATGCTGAAAATCACTATAGAGAATTCCCTTGACCGAATCGACATTCACACTATTAAAAGCATTAATCATAGCCGATATCTCACTCACATTCCCATCAAAGCTCTCCACTAATTCCAGCATGATTTTGTGAGATTCTTCGGGATTTTGGCGCTTGAGAATTTGGTAGTATTCATAAAGAGCTTTCGATTCCTCCTCATGATCTAGCGCCATATCCGCGAGCAAGAGCCCCACCCTTGATTCCAAATCCTCACTCCTCTCTGCAAGAATCTGCGAGTAGGAGCGAGTCGATTCATCATACCTGCCTTGAATATAATCCTGCTCGGCCTTCAACTTCAAGGAGTGTAAAAATTTCTTATCTATAAGCTTCTCCATTCGCTCTCCATGCCATGCGGCACATTGACAATTTCAATTTCGGGATGAATCTCTAGGCGCATCTGCCGCTCAATTCCATTCTTAAGCGTGAGCGCACTACTTGCACAGCCCTTACAAGCCCCCTCCAATCGCACATAGACCTTGGGGGCGGCGACGCCAATCAAAGAGACATCCCCTCCATCCAGTGCCAAGGTGGGGCGAACCTTCTCCAAAACTCTCTCAACGGGCTTCAAAAGATCATCATCACTAAAGGGAAACACGATTAATTCTCCTCAAAAAGGGGTTAGAAACGGGTAATGAGGGCGATTTTACAATAAAGTTTCATGGTTTTAAATTAAGGGAAAAAGAGGGGAAAGAGGGGTTACCTTGCCCTCTCCTGCTTTAAAAAGCAGAAGAGGGCAAGGTGAAAAAAGTTTAGATGAGTTCGATGAAAGCTAAAGGAGCAGCATCGCCCTTGCGAAGACGTGTTCGGACGATTCGAGTGTAACCGCCTTTGCGATCGCTATACTTAGGAGCGATCTCCACCACAAGTTTGTTAGTGGCGTTTTTGTCTTGAAGGTGTGCAAAAACTGCTCTATGCGCGTTGAAAGAACCTTCAGAAGCCTTAGTGATTAGCTTTTCGATATAACTCTGAAGTTCTTTAGCTTTGATGACCGTGGTCTCAATCTTCTGATTCTCCACCAAAGCGATAGCCAGATTCTTCAAAAGCGCCTTTCGATGCGCTGAAGTCCTGCCTAGCTTTCTATAACCGTGGTTGTGTCTCATAGGTTATCCTTATTTGCTTTTTATCGTTATTTTAGTTTATTTAATCGCTTCTGAAGTGCACTCGACACCTCTTCAGCCAAGTCTGAACCCACAGGATAGCCAATCTCTTCAAGCTTGTCTTTGATCTCATCAAAAGACTTCTTGCCTAGATTCTTCACTTCTTTAAGCTCATTCTCTCCCAAAAGCACTAATTCGCCGACAAATTTCATTCCAGCGCGATCAAGGCAGTTGAAAGAACGGGCGCTCAAATTAAGAGCTTCGATCTTTTGAAGAAGGGGCTTGAGCTCAGGGTCTTCCTCATCGCTTGAAGTTGATTCAGCTGAGGAGACGCTCCACTCACTATTAAAAACAGACATCTGTTTTTGCATCACACCCAAAGCGTCTTTAAAAGCCGCGATAGGCTCAATGAGACCATCCGTTTCGATTTCCAAAACGATCTTCTCGTAGGTGGGATTGTCCTCTACAAGGACATTTTCGATCTCGTAGGTGGCTTTCTTCACGGGGGTGAAGTAGGCATCAAGAGGAATATAGCCCTCAGGAATCAGATTCCTTGTCTCTTCACTAGGAACATATCCAATTCCCTTCTGGACGATCAAGGAGAAGGTCAAAGTCGCATCTTCGTTGATGGTGGCTAGGTGCTGATTAGGCGTAACCACGTCCACATAATCATTCACAAGATCAGAGCCCTTAATGGTGGCTGGTCCTTTGAAGGAGTAGTCCAAAGTGACGCGCTCGGCATCTCCTCTCATCTTGAATCGAATGCTTTTAAGATTGACGATGAAGAGAGCCACATCCTCCATAATCCCACGAACCGAATCAAACTCGTGTGCGGCTCCTTCGATTTTTAGGGCGGTAGGTGCAAATCCCACAGAGCTACCCAAGAGAAGTCTTCTCAAGGGGTGAGCAAGGGTGATTGCATAGCCCGACTCAAAAGGATAGGCAGAGATCTTGATCTTGTTCTTGCCGATTTCCTGAATGGAAATATCCGTCGGAATATAGGGAGAAGTTTTAATATTTTTCATTATGCCGCACCTAATTATTTAGAGTATAGCTCAACGATTAGTCTCTCTTCGACAGGGATTACAACCTCTTCGCGCTCGGGAAGTCGAGTGAAGATTCCAAAGACTTTAGCTTGATCCACATCCACCCATGGAGCGATACCTGTTTGCTTAGTGAGCTCGATGGAGCGCTGAACTTGGGGATTGTTTTTGCTTTTTTCGCGAATCTCTACCTTCTGTCCAGGAAGAACCATATAAGAAGGAATATTCACACGCTTGCCATCAACTAGAACATGCCCATGGCTAACCATTTGTCGAGCAAATCTTCTAGTGGTCGCAAAGCCCATTCGGTAGACCACGTTATCAAGGCGTCGCTCCAAAAGCTTAATCAAAAGCTCTCCCGTGTTGCCTTCGAGTCGGTTAGCCTCTTGGAAAATGCTTCGGAACTGCTTCTCAGAAATTCCATACATGAATTTTGCTTTTTGCTTCTCTCGGAGCTGTAGTCCATACTCAGAAATTTTGCTTCTTCTTTGACCATGCTGACCGGGAGCGTAAGGTCTTTTTTCCAAGGAGCTTTTACCGGCGAGTCTTCGCTCACCTTTAAGGTTAAGGCTGACTCCAAATCTTCTTTCGATTTTTTCTACTGGTCCTCTATATCTTGCCATTTACATTTCTCCTTAACTTACACTCTTCGGCGCTTGGGCGGTCGGCATCCATTGTGGGGCAATGGAGTGACATCTTTAAACCACAATACTTTGATTCCTTCAATAGAACCGAGGCTCTTTACGGCTGTTTCGCGTCCACTTCCAGGACCTTGAACCTTGATTCCAAGTTCCTTGATTCCGTGCTCTTTGGCCTTTACTACTGCATCCTCAACCGCTTGTTGCGCTGCATAGGGAGTCGATTTTTTGCTTCCCTTGAAGCCCAAAGCCCCCGCGGTACTCCAGCAAATAACATTTCCCATCTCATCAGTGATCGTAACGCTAGTGTTATTGAACGTTGCAGCGATGTGAATGATTCCTCGGGCTATATTCTTCTTGACAACTCTTTTTTTGTTTGTTACTTTTCTTTTTGCCATTCCCTACCCCTTACTTGCTCGCGCTTCCGACGGTTTTTCTCTTGCCTTTTCTAGTTCTCGCGTTGTTCTTAGTGGTTTGACCGCGAACAGGCAGACCCTTTCGGTGTCGAAGACCTCGATAGCTTCCTAGATCCATCAACGCTTTGATATCCATAGTGACTTTTTTTCTCAAATCACCCTCGACAGCGTATGATTCTTGGATCTTCTTGCTGATAAGCGAAACTTCGTCTTCGCTCAACTCTTGGACGCGCTTGTCCAAAGAGATATTGACGGCACTTAGGATATCTCTGGAGGTCTTGAGTCCAATTCCATAGATATAGGTGAGTGCATATTCAATTCTTTTTTTCTTGGGCAAATCAACACCAGCAATTCTCGCCATGGTTTATCCTTGTCTCTGTTTGTGTTTAGGGGTGCTGCAGATCACTCTGACGATCCCTTTTCTCTTAATGATTTTGCATTTATCGCACATCTTCTTGACTGATGGTCTTACTTTCATCGTTGTTTACTCCTGTCATTTAAACCAAATCAACTTTTAGCCAAACCGAAATTGTATTTTTCAAGTAATCAAGGTCGGCGATTCTACATTAAAGTTAATTAAAAGCTACTTATATCTAAACGTGATTCGGCCCTTGTCTAGGCTATAGGGGGTGAGCTCAATCTTGACCCTATCTCCAGGGAGAATCTTGATATAGTGCATTCTCATGCGCCCCGCGATGTGACACAAAATCACATGCTTATTATCGAGCTCTACCCTAAAAGTCGCGTTGGGTAGCGCCTCGATCACCTTTCCGTCCACCTCTATCACATCATCTTTTGCCATTTTTGCTTTCTACTCCTTTGAAAGTATCTCGGCTCTTCCATTGACGATTGCCACGGTGTGCTCGTGATGGCTTCCGTTGAGTCCGTCATGGGAAACCACCGCCCACTTATCTGACAATATCTTTGCCTCTCCGCTTTTTTGGCAGATCATCGGCTCAATACAAAAGACCATTCCCTCACGAATCTTGGGTCCCTGCTTGGGATTCCCTCCTTCAAGATAGTTAGGAATCTCAGGTTCTTCATGAGGTTTTCGACCAATTCCATGACCGCAGAATCCCCTCAAAGGGACCATACCCCTCTTGAGAATAAACTGCTCAATCAAATGACTCAGCTCTTTAAAGCGCATATCCACCCGAATCGAATCGATGGCATACAAGAGGGCATCACGAGAGCAGGCCATAAGGGCTTCATCGTTTTGGGTCACAGCGCCAATCCCAAAGGTTGCAGCGCCATCTCCAAACCAGCCTTTATACTCTGTCCCAATATCCACTCCTAATATATCTCCCTCTTTGAGCTGATAACCATTTGGAATCCCATGAATGATCACCTCGTTGACGGAGGTGCAGATCGCACCTGGGAAACCATAAAGCCCTTTAAATGAGGGCCTTGCCCCTTGGGAACGGATGAAATCCTCCGCTATCTTATCTAGCTCTAAGAGAGAAATTCCGGGTTTTGCATGCTCCCGAAGGAGAGAGAGGGTCTGAGCAACGATCCGATTGGCCGATGCTAGAGCCTTGATCTCTTCGGGTTTGCGAATTGCAATAGCCATGTTCTTATAAGCCCACGGCGCTTAGGGTTTGATACTTGCTCATGTAAATCTGAGCCTCAATCTTTCTCATGGTGTCAATAGCGACTTGAACAACGATGAGCACTGCGGTTCCTCCAAAATAGAAAGGAACCCCCATGCTTTTGACAAGCACCCAAGGAAGGGTTGAGATGAGCGCCAAATAGAGCGCTCCCCAAAAAGTCAAACGGCTGGCAACCTCATTCAAGAATCCTGCGGTTCCCTCACCGGGGCGCAATCCTGGAATAAAGCCTCCCTGTCGCTTGAGATTCTCAGAGATATCCTTCGCGTTGAACACGATCGAAGAGTAGAAATAGGCAAAAAAGATCACTAGCCCAAACATAATCACATTATAGGCGTAGCCATTAGGACTCAAAAAGTCCGCAATTGCCATGACGGTGCTGTTGCTTGACGCCTGTAAAAGGGTCGAAGGAAACATGAGCAACGCCGAAGCAAAAATAGGAGGAATCACCCCGCTAAGGTTGAGCTTAATCGGAATATAGTTCATCACGCGCTTGTTTTGATTCTGCATCATCACCTTGCGAGCATAAGAGACAGGCACTCGCCTCTCGCCAAGCTCCACGAAAATGATGGAGAGAACTGTAGCGATGATGATCACCACAATCGCCAACAACACCAAGAAGTTGATCTCGCCAGTATTGACTAGCTTGAAGGTTCCTCCAATGGCGGCTGGGATTCCAGAGACGATACCCGCGAAGATAATTAGACTGATTCCGTTCCCCATGCCTCGCTGAGTGATCTGCTCTCCAATCCACATGAGCATCATGGTTCCTGCCAGCATAGAGAAAGCCGAAACCGCAATGAACACGTTCATGTCAATTAGAATCGCCCCTTGAGGACCTCCGCCGATACTTTTAAGTCCAATAGAGACTCCCACAGCCTGAACCAGCGTGATGACCACGGTCGCATATCGCACAATCTGCATATATTTAACCATTCCATCGCGCTCTTTTTTCATTTTGGCCAATGTGGGGAAAGTCGCGGCAAGAAGCTCCATGATGATGGAGGCAGTGATGTAGGGCATGATCCCGAGCGAGATGATGCTGAGGCGCTCAACGGCATTACCGCTGAACATATTAAAGAGCCCCAGCGCGTTGCCGGAGTTGCTATCAAAGAAAGCTTTGATAACCGCCGTATCAACGCCAGGAACCGGAACGTACGCCAACACTCTATAGGCTAGCAAGAAGCCGAGCGTAATGAGAATCTTGTTGACGATCGCTTTATTCATTAGGCTCGTCCGCTTGTGGTGATTCTCTCGTCTTTGATTTTGGAAGCTAGCTCAGAAGCTCCTTTGCCGATCAATTTGATCTTGAGCGTGCTAGCAGGGAATTTATGGACGGAGGCGATGCTATCAAGAGTGATTTCAGCCAGCTCAGCCACTTTAGTGATCTTCTCTACGTTGATCACATAAGGTTTGGCGATTTGAGTGGTGAAGCCCACCTTGGGAAGTCGTCTCTGGAGGGGTTGCTGACCCCCTTCAAAGCCTCTCTTCGCCTTGTAGCCTGTTCGAGCGGTTTGACCTTTGCCTCCTCTAGTGGAGGTTTTGCCCATGCCGCTTCCTTGACCTCGACCGACTCGTTTTCGATCTTTTGTGCTGCCTTGGGCAGGCTTGAGGTTTTCTAGTGCCATGGCTTTTCCTTACGCTTTGATTCGGCTCAACGCATCAATCGTAGCGCGAACTACGTTGTATGGGTTGTTTGAACCTAAAGATTTAGTCAAGATATCCTTAATGCCAGCCAATTCGATCACAGGTCGAGCCGATCCACCGGCGATCACCCCTGTACCCTCGCTAGCAGGCTTAAGAAGAATCTTGCTTGCATTATACTTATGCTCGATATCATGAGCGATGGTGGTTCCTTTGACATTCACCTTGATGATGTTTTTGAACGCATCATCCACCGCTTTTTTGATCGCATCGGGAACCTCTTTAGCTTTTCCGAGGCCAAAGCCTACCAAGCCATTTTTGTTACCCACGACTACAAGAGCGTTGAAGCGGAATCTTCGACCCCCTTTGACGACCTTGGTCACTCTGCCGATGTTAACGACAACCTCTTTAAATTCGTCTCGATTGATTTCCATTTTTACCCCTTACAGACCGATTCCGTTCTCTCGAAGAGAGTCCGCAAAACTAGCAACGACACCGTGATAGAGGTAACCGTTACGATCAAACACTACTTCTTTGATACCGGCTTCCTGCAATGAGGCCGCAAAAGAAGCGGCGATTTTCTTCGCCTCCTCTTTATTGTTTCCAAGACCAAGCTTCTTACCATCCACGCTCGCTAGAGTGAGACCACTCTCATCATTGATCGCTTGCGCATAAAGGTATCGGTTGGAGCGGAAGAGAGAGACTCTAGGCTTCTGGGCGGTGCCGAAAATCTTGCCTCGAACGCGAAGTTTTCGCTTAGCGCGGAGGGCATTTTTTCTTTTCAATACTTTTTCTAACATGACCTATCCTTACTTCTTAGAAGTCTTGCCGGCTTTTCGGATGATGGTTTCATCACTATACTTCACGCCCTTGCCTTTGTAAGGCTCAGGAGGCCTGAACTCTCGAATCTCTGCCGCAATCTGACCGATTTGCTGCTTATCACTTCCCTTGATGGTGATGACGTTTTTCTCTACGGCAATCTCCACACCTTCGGGAATCTCATAGTTCACAGGGTGGGAGAAGCCAAGGGCAAGCTCAAGAACGCTACCCTTTACGGCTGCTTTGTAACCCACGCCATTGATCTCTAGTTGCTTGGTGAAACCGGCGGAAAGCCCGATAACGATGTTGTTCGCCAAGGCTCGATAGGTTCCCCAATAAGCCTTAGACTGAGCATCTTCGCCTCCTAGTTTTAAAACTAGCTCGCCATTAGCGATCTCAAGTCCTACGCGACCGTATGTCTCGAGGACTTTCTCCTGCTTTCCTTTGGTAAACACAATTTTGCTTCCTTCGATTTTGGCATCAACGCCACTTGGAATGCTAATAGGTCTTTTACCGATTCGTGACATGCTCTTTCCTTACCAGATGCTGCAAAGCGCTTCGCCGCCAACATTGGCTTTGTAGGCTTCTTCATTGCCGATCACACCTTTAGAGGTGCTCACGACGATGGTTCCATAACCGTTCTTGAATCGCTTGAGCTCGTCTCGCCCTTTATAGACTCTTCGTCCGGATTTACTGATTCGCTTGATTTCACTGATCACGGATCGTCCCTTCTCGTCATATTTCAAAACAACGTTAATGGACTGTTTTCCGTCTTTATCGATCACTTTATAGCTCTCGATGAAACCTTTAGCAAGGAACACCTCTAAGATGGAAACTACGATTTTGGCATAGTAAAGAGTGGTGTAATCCAATCTTCTCATCGCCGCGTTTCTGATTCGGGTTAGAGAATCCGCAATAATATCATTCACCATTTCTTCTCCTTACCAGCTAGCTTTTCGAAGACCAGGGATGAGTCCCTCGTTGCCCATTTTTCTTAGGCAAACTCGGCATAGACCAAAATCTCTGTAAACAGAGTGGGGTCGTCCGCAGACCTGGCATCGTGTATAAGCTCTTACTTTAAATTTAGGTTTTCGGCTAGCCTTAGCCACCATTGATTTCTTAGCCATTGACTCTTCCTTTTGCGAAAGGCATACCAAATAGCTCTAGCATTTTGAACGCCTCTTTATCATTGTTGGTCGTTGTAACCATCGTGATGTTCATACCGTGGCTCACCATAATGTCATCATAGACGACCTCAGGGAACATGAGCTGCTCGTTTAGACCAAAGCTGTAGTTGCCTCGACCATCAAAGCCATTTCGAGGAACGCCTCGGAAGTCTTTCACTCTAGGAAGAGCGATAGAAATGAGCTTCTCAAGGAAGTTGTACATTTGGTTACCGCGAAGGGTCACTTTCACACCCATGGGCATTCCCTCTCTCATTTTGAAGCCCGCTACGGACTTTTTAGCGATCGTGATGACCGCTTTTTGTCCTGCGATAAGAGAGATAGTATCTGCGATGTTTTGCATGACTTTAGTGTCTTTAGCATGATCGCCCGCGCCCACGCTAATCACGATTTTTTCTAGTTTAGGAAGAAGCATGGGGTTTTTGATTCCGAGCTCTTCGCTAAGTTTAGCTTTTAGTTCTTCGTTATAAAGTTTTTTGAGTTGATACATGGATTCTTACGCCTCCACTTTTTTCACATTGGAGATGTGTATAGGCATCTCTTTGTTCACAAAACCACCCTTGGGGTTTTGCTCGCTTGGCTTGACGCTCTTTTTGGCGACTTTGCAGCCCGCGACGATCACTTGGGAGCTCTTGGGCATCACCTTGATCACTTCAGCGACCTTACCCTTGTCATCTCCGGCAATCACCTGAACCTTGTCGCCTTTTTTAATCTGAAACTTAACCATATTAGAGTACCTCCGGTGCAAGAGAGACAATTTTCATGAAGTTGGCGTATCGCACTTCTCGACCTACGGGTCCAAAAATACGCGTGCCTACAGGCTCTCGCTTGTTGTCAAGGATGACCGCGGCGTTGTCATCGAATCGAATCAAAGAACCATTGTCTCGCTGAACCTCTTTTTTAGTTCGCACGACAACAGCCTTCACCACTTGACCTTTCTTGATCTTTCCATTGGGAAGGGCTTTCTTAACAGAAGCGATAATCACGTCGCCAACGGTTGCGTATCGTCTCTTGCTTCCGCCAAGAACCTTGATGCACATTACCTCTTTGGCGCCACTGTTGTCAGCGACTGTCAATCTAGTAAAACTCTGGATCATGCTTCAACTCCTACCGAAAGGACTTTGTGCAAGCTGAAGGATTTTCGCTTAGAAAGGGGTCGACATTCGATCGCTTCGATCATATCGCCTACTTTCACTGCATTACTCTCATCATGCACGATATATTTCTTGAATCTTTTAACGATTTTTCTATATTTGGGGTGGGTCACTCTTCTTTCAACAAGAATCGTCACGCTCTTGTCGCCCGCTTTAGTGACGACTTTCCCTTGAATAACTCTTTTGTGTGCTTGTTCGTTGCTCATGATTAACCCTCTTTAGCTGCAAGCGCCGTATTGATTCTCGCGATATCTTTTCTGACGGCTTTGATTTCGTTGGGATTGCTAAGCTGCATGGTTTTGAGTTTGAGCCTGAGTTCAAACAGCAGCGACTTCTTCTCTTTGAGTAGCTTTTGCAATGCCGCTACTTCTTGGTCTTTCAATTCAGTAAATTTCATTTTCACTCTCGCTTGTCACGATTTTGGTTTTGAAAGGAAGTTTGCTTTGAGCAAGAGCTAGAGCTTCGCGTGCCAACTCCTCTTCGATTCCCGCCATTTCATAGACGATGCGGCCAGGCTGAATATTCATTACCCACTTATCCACAGAGCCTTTACCTTTACCCATACGAGTCTCAAGAGGCTTCGCCGTCAAAGGCTTGTCAGGGAACACTCTGATCCAAATCTTACCCGCTCTTTTGATGTGTCGGGTCATGGCGATTCTCGCCGCTTCAATCTGTCGAGAGTCGATTCGACCGTGCTCTGTTGCTTTGATTCCAATATCACCAAAGGCTAGAGAGTTTCCTCGGAAAGATTTTCCTCGGTTTCGACCCTTCATCTGCTTTCTGAATTTGGTTCGTTTTGGCATTAACATGGTTTATTGCCTCCCTCTTCTTCGTGTGCCTCTACCCTCTTTATCTCGAGCAGGAGCCTCTTCTTTCTTCTCAGGCTGGATTCCTTTTTGAAGAACTTCACCTTTAAAGATCCAAACTTTTGCCCCGATGATTCCATAAGTGGTCATCGCCTCAGCAAAACCGTAATCAATCTTCGCTCGCAATGTATGAAGAGGAACTCGTCCTTCCATATACCACTCTGTTCGCGCCATCTCCGCTCCAGCCAATCGACCTGAAACTTTGATTTTGATTCCTTTAGCGCCTGCTTTCATAGCCGCTTGCATCACTTTTTTCATTGCGCGTCTAAAAGCGACTCGTCGCTCTAGTTGCATAGTGACATTTTCAGCGGCCAATTGAGCGTTCGCTTGGGGGCGCTTCACTTCCTTAATATTAATAGAGATCTCTTTATCAACGATCTTTTTGAGTGCTTCTTTGAGTTTCTCAATATCTGCACCTTTTTTACCGATGATGATTCCAGGTCGAGCCGCTACCACAGTCACTCGAAGCTTCTTAGCCGTTCGCTCAATGATAATCTCGCTCACGCCCGCATAATAGAGCTCTTTTTTGAGGAATTTTCGAATCTTGTGATCTTCGCTGATATTCAAAGGAGCGGTTTGATAGTTAGGGAACCATCGTGACGCCCAGTTTCGGTTGATGCCTAATCTAAGACCTATAGGATTGACTTTTTGACCCATGACTATTTATCCTTACTTTGTTCTACAACTTCCACGAAGACATGGGAAGTAGGTTTGCGAATAGGAGTGGCTCGGCCTCTAGCTCTAGGAGTGAATCTTCTCAAAACGGGACCTGCATCCACTCGGCAAGACTTAACCACCGCGTTTTCTGCGCCCATTCCGCCATTAGCTACGGCTGAAGCGATCACTTTAGAGATAACTTTGGCCGCTTTGTTGGGCATGAATTCCAAAGAGGCAATCGCCAATTCAGCGTTCATTCCTTGAACTTCGCGAGCAACAAGTCTAGCCTTTGTAGGTGAGAGTCGGATGTATCGTAATAGTGCTTTGCTCATTTTCTACTCTCCTTACTTACCGATCTTCTTCTGAACACTACCCTTGTGTCCTTTGAAGGTTCTTGTGGGGGCGAATTCACCCAATTTGTATCCCACGTGATTCTCAGTCACATAGACAGGAACAAATGCTCTGCCATTGTGAACATTGAGGGTAAGACCGATCATATCAGGCACAATCGTGCTTCGTCGTGACCAAGTCTTGATGGGCTTGTTGTCTTTGGTCTCTTTGCTTTTGAGCACTTTTTTCATCAAGTGGTCGTCGATAAATGGACCTTTTTTAATTGATCTAGCCATGCTACGCTATCCTCTTATTTTTTTCTTCTTGAAATGATGAGCTTGTCACTAGCTTTTTTCTTTCTAGTTTTAAAGCCCTTCGCTGGCATGCCCCAAGGAGATACAGGATGTCCACTGGAACCTGTTTTACCTTCACCACCACCATGGGGGTGATCAACAGGGTTCATGGCCGCACCACGAGTTTGAGGTCGAATACCGCGATGTCGATTTCGTCCTGCTTTACCAATAGAGATATTGGCGAAGTCCGCATTGCCGACTGTTCCGATGGTTGCCATGCACTCTTCAAGAATGTATCTCATCTCACCACTGGGCATACGAATGATGGTGTATTTACCTTCACGACCCATGATTTGAGCTGAAGCCCCCGCACTTCGAGCTAGCTGACCGCCTGCTCCAGGATGGAGTTCAATATTGTGGATGATGGTACCAATAGGGATGTTTTTAAGCTTCATCGCGTAACCTGTCTTAATGTCAAGTCCGCCCTCAGCTGAAATCACTAGATCACCTACAGCTAGGCCAGTAGGCTGAATAATGTATCGCTTCTCGCCATCTTTATAGGTGACAAGGGCGATTCGGCAGTTTCGGTAAGGATCGTATTCAATGGCGCTCACGGTTCCTTCGATGTTGAACTTGTTGCGCTTGAAGTCGATGATTCGATAGAGCTTCTTCGCTCCGCCCTCTTTGTGTCGGCTAGTGATTCGGCCGTTGTTGTTTCTTCCCGCTGTGACAGGAAGTTTCATCAAAAGGCTTCTCACACTGGGTTTGCTGGTGATGTCGCTAGAGCTTAGGCCTGTCATGAACCTTCGGCTGGGCGTATAGGGTTTATAGGTTTTAATTGCCATGTTTCTCTTCTCCTTATACCGCTAGCGATTCGATTTTAGCGCCCTCAGGGAGCTTCACGTAGAATTTTTTGAAAGAGGCTCGTTTGCCCTCTACACCACGGAATCGCTTGATTTTTCCTGCTTGTCGGAGCGAATTGACTCTCACGGGAGTGAAGCCAAAATACTCTTTAAAGACCTCTTTGAGTTGATTCTTGCTCACTTTAGGAGAGGTTTGCACGACTAGCACTCCGCTCTCTTGGATTTGAAGCGACTTCTCTGTGTACATAATGGATTTGATATCAGTAATATCCGCCATGATTAGCCCTCTTTTGTGATGTTTTCAAAGAGTGATTTCTCGATCACTACAGATCGGAAAGCCGCGACCAAGTAAGCATTGAGCTCGTTTGCATCGGCTAGATAGCACTCTTTAAGGTTGCGGAACGCCAAGAAAGTCTTCTCATCGCTGATTTGGGAAACAAATAGCGTGCTTCTTTCGTTGAGTGTTTTGAACATTGCATAAGCATCTTTAGTCTTGCCGCTGTCCACTTGGAGAGAATCGACAACATAAAGCTTGCCCTGCTCGGCTTTTTCCATGAGAGCGTATTGAAGCGCCAATTTCTTTTGCTTCTTGTTGACTTTGAGGTCATAGTTTCGGTTGTTGCTAGGTCCATGAGAAACGCCCCCGCCCACAAATACAGGAGAGGTGATGCTTCCAGCTCTAGCGCGACCGCCACCTTTTTGGCTCCAAGGCTTTTTGCCTCCGCCGCTCACTTCGCCTCGTTTTTTAGCTTTGGCGCTGTTAGCGCGCAAAGAAGCCAAATAAGACTTTACATATAGATAGAGGTTGTGAGAGTGGATCTCTTTAAATCGTTCAGGCAGAGCAACCTCGCCGTTTTTTTGTAGTTCGTTGTTTAGAATAATTGCCTTGCTCATTTCACTACCTTTATTCTTCCAAATGCACCGTTGAATCCGGGAATTGAGCCCTTAAGAACAAGAATCTTGTTCTCAGCATCAAAAGAGACAATCTCATTTTGAACGGTCACTTTTTCATTACCATATTGACCTGCCATCTTTTTGCCTGGCTGGACTCGACCTGGCCATTCTCGGTTACCGATAGAACCGGTTCGTCTTTTGAATCGGTGACCATGCGCCGCGGGACCGCCCGCAAAGTTCCATCGTTTCATAACGCCTGTAAAACCTCGACCTTTCGTTTGAAGGGAGACTTTAACACGCACAGCTTGCGCCAAAGGAGCTACATCTTGATCGCCCGCTTCGCCGTTAGCGACTTCCAATGTGGCAAATCGGTTAAACTCTTTGCTTAGATTGTATTTTTTTTGCTGACCCTCGATCGCTTTGTTGGCATCTTTGCCTTGAGCGTAAGCGACAAGCGCCTTGCCGTTTCCTAGAACTTCGCATACCTTGGCGTCTTTAACCTTGAGCAAGGTAACGGGTGTGCTGGGAACGGAGATTGTTCGGCTCATGCCGATTTTTTCTACTAGAAATTCCATATGCTATTCCTTCACCTATTCTTACTTGCCCATAGATCTGACTTCAACATCCACTTCGGGAGCCAAGTCGAGCTTCATGAGGCTGTCTACCGTTTCTGACGTCGCTGAGACAATATCGATAATTCGGCTATGAACGCGAATCTCAAACTGCTCTCGTGAATCTTTGTTGATGTGTGGAGATCGAAGAACGGTGTATCGTCTTTTCTTAGTGGGAAGGGGAACGGGACCTCGGATTTCTGATCCGGTTCGTTTAACTGCTTCTACGATAGAAACAACGGATCTATCGAGAACTCGGTGATCGTAAGCTTTGAGCTTAAGTCGAATTTTTTCCATTTGGTTTTCCTTAAAAGAACTCACCGAAAGGACTCCGGTGTATTTTTGGGGAGCGCAATTATACTCTATCCATCAAACTTCCGTCAATATAAAAAGTGCGTTTTTTGGGGATTTTGAGCGATTCTTATTGAAATTTATTTCCTTTTAAAAAGGAAAGGACTACTATTTTGCATGGAAATTTTAGAACGACTCTGGGAAAAGTCGAAAAACAGTCCCTCTTTTATGCCACGAAAGATCGCTCTAAACGACCCTAGAGCGATTCTGTGCGGCCCACCAAAGTCGGGAAAAAGCTCGCTGGCTAAAAGCTATCTCAAAGAGCATGAGCGCTCCCTCTATCTCAACCTCAAAGATCCGCGCGTGGAATCTTCTCTCTCCAGCATCACACAGCACCTCGCCCCTTTTTGCCAAAAAAATCAGATTCAAGCCTTGGCGATTGACAACTACACGCCTGGTTTCCCCTTGCCCAATGCGGAATCGATTCTTCTAGTGAGCGAAAAGAGAATCGAGGCGCGAGGCTATGCGCGATACTCTTTGCGAGGGCTCGATTTTGAGGAGTATTTGAGCTTTGATCGGCGCCACCAGAGCGTGCGCCACCTCTTCAACTCTTTTCTCAAAGATGGCTCTTTGCCTGAGATTTCACTCTGCGAAGATTCTAAAAAGAGTGAGCGCAAGCAGGAGATTTTGCGACTTTTATGCGCCAATGAGAGTGAATTTTTTATCCTTCAGGGACTCCTTTCGCACATGGGACACAAGGTGAGCGCCCATCAGCTCTACACCCACCTAAAAAAGCGAATCCAACTATCCAAAGACCGAATATATGCGGTTTTTCTCGATTATCAGGCGCGAGGGATTCTTCACCTCATCGAAAAATTTGAACAAAAAAGCGCGCCCAAAAAGCTCTTTTTCTGGGACTTCACGCTCGCTAATGCGCTTAGCTATGAGAGAAATTTTGGAGCGCTGATTGAGAATATGGTCTTTTTAGAGCTGCTCAAACAAACCGAAGAGATCGCCTACACCGACAAGGTCGATCTTCTCTTGCCAAGTCATGAGTTAGGCGTGCTTGTGGTGCCCTTCGCCACCCCTGAAAATGTCGAAACAAGGCTCGCTAAGATTCGTGAAGAGCGTGAATTTTTAGAATCATTTCTTATCATTAGCATGGGGCTTAATCACGAAGGAGAGAGCCTCGGCACTCCCTACACCGTGCTCCCCTTTTGGGAGTTTGCCCTTGGAGAGAAAGAGTGAGAATCTGTGGAATCGATGAGGCAGGAAGAGGCACGCTCGCAGGAAGTCTTTTTGTGGCGGGAGTGGTTTTGGAGATAGAGATCGAGGGGCTTAGAGATTCTAAAAAACTCTCCAAAAAGAATCGATTCAGACTTTATGATGAAATCGTCCAAAACGCTTCTTTTCATATCGTAGAATCAAGCGCCCAAAAGGTCGATTCCCTAGGGCTTGGAATCTGTCTTAGGGAGTCGATTCTAGAGATATGCACCCAAGTGAGTGCCGATTCTTATATCATGGATGGCAACACCTCATTTGGCGTCCAAGGAGTGGAAACGCTCATTAGGGGCGATTCCCTGCTCCCTTGTATCTCCGCGGCAAGTATCTTGGCCAAAGCCTCCAAAGACAGGGAGATGGAGCGACTGGATCGGCTCCATCCTGAGTATGGATTCGCCAAGCATTGTGGCTATGGCACCAAGGCGCACCTAGAGGCGATCTTGCACCTAGGCTACTCCCCTTTTCATCGCCAAAGCTTCAAGCTCAAACGCCTGCTCTACCCTACCCTTTTTTAAGAGTGGGGAGCAGACACTCTAACATCTTAGCCAACTTCTCCTCCCCTAGACTCTTCTTTAGCGTCAGGCAACGATGGGTTTTGAGTGATTCCTCTCTCGCATCGCCAAAGCCAAGCACCCAGCAAA
Organism: Wolinella succinogenes DSM 1740; assembly: GCF_000196135.1. Lineage (NCBI taxonomy): Bacteria > Pseudomonadati > Campylobacterota > Epsilonproteobacteria > Campylobacterales > Helicobacteraceae > Wolinella > Wolinella succinogenes. Next base: position 1,618,998 of record NC_005090.1, read on the forward strand.
AGATCTTGGCATCAGGGCTTGGGGTGTGCTGCTCGAAAAACTCCAACCACTCCTCTATCTTGATGGATCGAATCTCCATATCGACAAATGCCGCATGCACAGAGACGCTTTTGATATAGGGCATCGAATCGACTCCACGAGAAAAGGCATAGACAAGCACATCCTTCTGCGCGCCCAAAAGGCGGCGTTTGAGCATCATGGCAAACTCCGCATCCTCTGAGACCACCAAAAATTTGATCGTCTCTTTTGCCTCATACTCGCACAAATAGCGATAGAGCTCCTTGTCTTGGAGGCTAAGGCGACTCTTATCCAGAGGCTTGAGATAGTAGCGCAGAAAAGAGAAGGCGTTGAATCCCCCTTGGATTCCCTGATTGTAAAAGCTGGAGGCGATATTTTTAGAAGTCGATGCGTGCTCCCAAATCGTATAGTCCAACACATAGCCTAGATAGTCCAAAATGCGCCTCAGATAGAATCGCACCTTCTCTTTCTGCTCCCCAAAGTTATACGCCTCCATCAGCTCTTCAAAGTTGGCTTTTTCAAAGCGCTCCATCTGCACACCCAAAAGCTCCACACTCTTTTGTCTGAGCGCTAGCTCCCTTTGGCACGCCTCGCTCTCTTTGGCAAGGTGAGCCATCTTCTCCTCATAAGAGATTCGCATCTTGGGGTCGCTCACCGAAGCGGCGCGCTTCTTTAGGGTCTCCAAGTCAAAGGGGATTTTTTTCGCTCTTGCCTCCAATTGGCTCACTCGCTCTAGCTCTAGAGAAAAACGGCGCTTGGCCTGAAGATAGACGATCTGATGCTTTAAAAACATCTCCTCAAAGAGCGCTCTTGATTCGAGTCTAAAGACCCAATCCATTCCCTCTAGGAGGGCTTCGAGCTTGCGAATATCCTGCTCTGCTTCCAAAAAAGGCTCATACCCTATGGAGGGGTCAAGACTCAGGAGATGGGCTTTCGCCTTTTGCAAGAAGGGCTTGAGCTTGGCGTAGTCAACAAAGCGGTAAGAAGATTCGTTGGCAAAGAGCTCCTCGTAACGCGTGAGCATCTCCAGCTCCTCAGAGAAAAAGAGGTCAAAACAACGATCCATCGGGAGAGTGAGAGGGAGGGGTTTGGCGGGATCCAGCGTATGGATTCCTTGAAGAATCAGCGCCTCTTTCGCCTCATTTGAACGCTCTTCTAGCTTTTGATCATCAGCCGTCGCCCAAAAATCGTTCTCGCTGATAGGGTAGCTCTTTTTGAGCTGCTTGAAGCTCGATTCTTTACAGTCGGTCACCTTGCCGTGTTCATCTAGGCGAAAATCGACAAACATCTCCCGCTCAGGCAGACTCCGCCTATCATGCCAGCTCTGTTTGGTGAATTCAAAGACACGGCGATGCAAATTGGCGATAGTGCCCGTGCCAGTCATATCATTGTAATAGAGAATCCTTCCGTGCAAACCCTAGCCTCTCTTTCATGGTGCGCTAGGGAGATTATATATTGTTTTTGCCAGCAAAGTTCAATTCTAAAAATGGACCCAACTTTCTAATCCCTCATCAGCCTCTCTGTAAGCCTTTTGACGATAGGCACAACAAAAAGTGCAATAGGAAAAGCCACAATAAAAGCGCCGGGGAAAGCGACAGCCAGCCAGCGATAGAAAAAGTCCGAGACCAGCCCAATATTGAGCATCGTGATGACTCCCGACATAAAAAACGACATGATTAAAGACATCAAAAGGGCAAACACGGGCGAATGGAATCGTCTAGGGAACATTCAAATCCTTTGTTAAGATAGATAAAGGGCGATCTCATCGGCGAGAAAGAGATCATTGGCGAGGATTCTTCCCCGCTCCTCCCTCACCTTACCCCCTGATAAAAGCAGCTCAAGCTTAGAGCGATTCGCCTCATGGGGCGCGATCCCCACCTCCGATCTGAGCCCCAAAAAGAGCCTCTCTAGCCTCTTATCCTCGTGGCTTAATGGCTCTTCTTCTCGCCAAAGCGGCTCTTTGATGTAACGCTCTATCTCTTTGGCGGGATAGTAGCGCACTCCCCCTAGGCATCCTACCGCGCCCGCGCCCACCCCTATGTAATCCTTTGCCATCCAATAGCCAAGGTTGTGGGATGAGCGATAGCCTCTGGCGTAATTGCTCACCTCATATTGCACAAATCCATCTTCTCCTAGTCTCTCTCGCACCAAAGAGGCGTAGGATTCTCCCTCCATGCCTTTTTGACCTTTGGCGAAAAATCGACTCCCCTCCTCCAGCGTCAAACTATACGCCGAGAGGTGATCGATAGGGAGAGTGGAGGCTCTTTGGATCTCTTTGGAGAGGAGGGTTGGCGAATCAAGCGGAGTGTCATAGATAAGATCAATGCTGATGTGCTTGATTCTAGCCTTAAGGAGCGATTCCATGGCACGCTCAATCTCTCCCTCGCCATGATCACGCTCTAGCCATGCCAATTTCTTCCTCTCAAAGCTCTGCACCCCCAGACTTACACGATTCACCCCAAAGGAGTGCATCCTCTCTGCCCAAGAGGGGGTGAGCGAGCGGGGATTGGCCTCGATGGTGATCTCCGCCTCTTTGGAGAGATAGGGAGAGAATCGCTCAAAAAGTGGCTCAAAAAGATGGCTATCCAAAAGAGTGGGCGTCCCACCCCCAAAATAGACGCTCTCAATCCTCTCCTCTTTTAGCTTTGCTAGCTCCGATTTAAGCGCCACAAGGAGCGCTTGCATATAGGGAGCGTGCCAGCTAGAAGGAGCGCTTCTAGAATCAAAAGCGCAGTAGCCGCACTTGCTCGCACAAAAGGGGATATGAAAGTAGAGAAGCACGCTTGGATGACCTTTGGATGAGGATGAATCACTAGGGCGATTATACCAAGGGCACCTTTTGGTGCTCCTTGTAAAAACTCTCCCAGCTTCTCCTAATTCCTAGGCTAAGCATCGCACTCGCTCCCCTCTTCCCCCACTCTTCTCGCACCAAAGGCTCTTGGGCTAGATGGATAATCGCCTCTTTCCACGCCTTGTGATTCTTAGCGTCCAAGATATAGCCGCTTTGGGTCATAGAGACGATCTCCTTGGGCCCTCCCTCATCGCTCACCACCGCGGGCAATCCACTCGCACACGCCTCCATCACCGCCTGCCCCAAAGTGTCCGTGCGTGAAGGAAAGAGAAAAAAGTCGCTACTGGCATAGATCTTGGAGAGCTCCTCCCCTCCTTTAAATCCAAGATAGTGAATATCCAAATCTTCATCCGCCAACGCTCCGCTAAACTCTCCCTCGCCCACCACCACAAGCTCTAAAGGCTTGGCATAGTGCGCCTTGAGCTCCCTCCATGCCTCCAGCAAAAAGAGGAAATTCTTCTCCTTGTTGAGCCTCCCGACATAGAGCGCCTTGGGGGCATTCATGCACAATCCCCACTCTTTCCAGATCGTGCGATCCCGAAATCTTGGGCCAAAGCGCGTCAAATCGATTCCTGCTTGGATGACCCCCACCCTTGAAGGCTCTATCCTAAGCTCTTCAAAAAGCTCTCTAGAGTGAGTCATAGAGCGCAAAAGCAGACGCGAAAAAGGGGCATAAAACCAGCGCAAGCACCGAATCGAGAGGCGTTTTAAAAAAGAGCTTTGGGTGTTTTCCATGATATAGGCGGGAAAGTCGGTGTGGTAGGTGCCACAAAGGGGTTTGCCTAGCCTCTTGGCGATGATTCTCCCGCACAGCCCGACAAAGCCTGGCGTGGAGATATGGATGATGTCAGGATTAAGCTCTTTAGCGAGCGACCAAAAACGCCAAAAAGGGGGAATCGCCAAATCCAGCTCAGGATAAAAGGGCATCCTAAAGCGCCAAAAAGGCTTCTCGTTGTGAATATAGAGGGCGCTCTCGTAGCGCTTTTTGAGCGTAGAGCCAAAGATATGAAGCTCCCCTTGGCTCTCTTGCGCCTCTCTCCCCATGTCCGTCACAAAACGACTCACCCCATTGGCATCGCCTAGGGTGTCGGTGAAGAGTAAGATTCTCACAAGCGCTCTCCTTGGGACTATTTTTTGTAATGGTTTGCTCACCATTGTAGTGTAGGATGGCAAGCGAACTATTACAAAAACACCAAAGAGCCCCTCTGCATGAAATTCAAAGCTGTCTTCATCTCTGACACCCATCTCGGCACCAAAGATTCCAAAGCCTCTTTATTGCTTGAATTCATCAAAGAGATTGAAACCAAAGAGCTCTATCTTGTCGGTGATATTATCGATGGCTGGTCGCTCAAGCGCAAATGGATCTGGCTACAGCCCCACTCGGATGTGATTCAAAAGATACTCAAAGCCGCACGCAAAGGGGTGAGGGTCACCTATATCTTAGGGAATCATGATGAATTCATCCGTCCCTTTTTGCCTCTCGCGCTTGGAGATCATATCCGCGTGGTGGATGAAGCGACCTACAAAGCCAAAAACAAAAAGCGCTACAAAATCGTCCATGGCGATCTCTATGATTCCATCACCATGACCAAAAAGTGGTTGGCGATCCTAGGGGATAATGGCTATCAGTTCCTCCTGCGTCTTAATGATCCCATCAACACCCTCCGCCAGCGCTTAGGATTCCGCCGATACTGGTCTTTTAGCCAATTCATCAAAGACCATGTCAAGCAAGCCGTCGCCTACATCAGCGACTTTGAAAAGATTTTGGTGGCGCACGCAAGAGAAGAGAAGTTTGATGGTATCATTTGTGGACACATCCACAAAGCCGAGATTCGAGACATTGAGGGAATCACCTACATGAATTGTGGGGATTGGGTGGAATCGTGCACCGCTTTGGTGGAGACTCTAGAGGGAGAGTTCAAAATCATCCGCTGGCTGGATGAACGCTAAAAAGGACAAACCATGGAGAAAAAACCTCTACGCGCCTACTGCAACGCCACTCGATACGACTTCAACGCCCTAAGAGAGTTTCTGGAGAATCGCCATCGCGTGATGCTCGTTCGAGACTGCCTCCAAATCGAGCTCAAAGAGGGCCTAGTCTTTCTCTTTGAGTATGGCGGGGTGGTCTTTTGGGATTGCGACTACGAGACCCAAAAGGCGCTTCTTGATTCCATCGCCCCCTTTAGCGTGGGAATCTTAAGCGAGGTGGTGGTGGATGATTTTGAATATATCCTTGAGCCAGAGGCTTCAAGTCGCATCCATAACGACACGATTCGCCTAAGCGAAGAGACTCCTTTGCAAAAACTCGCCTTCTCGCATGGCATCATCCAATCCACCAAACTCGCCAGCTTTGAGAATCTCATCCAAAGCACTATTGATGAGACGCGCCACCTGCCTGAAAGCCTCGCTCAAAGCGGTAAGATTCTCTTAAGCCGCAGAGAGATTGCCAAGCTTCGCGGCAAGCTTTTTCTCGCCAAAGCCGACATTCACCTTCACTTTGAGCTCCTGGATACTCCAGAGTTTTTCTGGGAATACCCAACCCTAGAGCCCTATTATCAGGAGATTCGCCAATATCTAGATATTCCCTCTCGAATCGAAGTTTTGGGGCAGAAGCTAAGCGTCATTGAAGAGCTTCTCACCATGCTAGCTGACGAGCAGAATCACAAACACTCCGCCAATTTAGAGTGGATCATTATCATTCTCATCGCCATTGAGATTCTTCTCTATCTGCACTAATCGTCGCGGAAGGTTTCATATATCTCAATAAATCGCTCTTCCAGCTCCAAAAAGGTGTCAAACACCTGAGGGTCAAAGTGATTCCCGCGACCCGCCCTCATCACCTGCATCGCCCTCTCGTGCGACCAAGCCTCTTTATAGACGCGTTTGTTCACCAACGCATCATAGACATCCGCGAGCGCCATGATTCGAGCCGATAGAGGAATCGCCTCCCCCGCCAACCCTCTAGGGTAGCCGCTCCCATCAAATCTTTCATGGTGAGAGCCCGCGATCTCTAGAGCGCAAGAGAGGAATTCACACTCGCCCGCATTGTGGATGAGCTTGGCGATCGCCTGCTCCCCAATAAGGGTGTGGCGCTTCATCTCCTCAAACTCTTCAGGCGTCAGACTGGCGGGCTTTAAGAGGATGTGGTCGCGGATTCCCACCTTGCCAATATCATGCAAGGGCGCAGAGAGGAAGAGTGTCTGAATGTATTCAGGATTTAGAATCATCAAAAATTTTCCCTTCTCATAGAGGCGTTGTGCCAGCTCTCTTACATAGTGTTGCGTGCGCTTGATGTGCCCTCCCGTCTCAGGGTCTCGATACTCCGCCATCCCTCCTAGCGCCTCAATGACAGCATTTCTAAGCTTTTCCACCTCTTGAGTGCGCTCACTCACGAGTCTCTCTAGGTGGTTTTGGTATCGGCGAAGCTCTAAATGGGTGCGCACCCTAGCGAGCAGTTCCGCTCCACTAAAGGGCTTGGTCACATAGTCCACACCACCGCACTCAAACCCTCGAGCGATGTCCTTTGGGTCGATCTTGGCAGTGAGGTAGATGACGGGAATCGAAGCGGTCTCGGCGCTCTGCTTCAGGCGTATCACCGTCTCATAGCCATCCATCTCAGGCATCATCACATCCATAAGGATAAGATCGGGATGATGAATAAGGGCTCGCTCTAGGGCTTGCTTGCCACTAGTAGCGTAGATGAATTCGCATCCCAGGGGCTTGAGGTGATTCATCGCCACCTTGATGTTGTCCAAAATATCATCCACAATGAGAAGCTTCACTCTTTTTCTCCTTCCAAGAATCGCTCCATCCCCCTGAAGCGCTTCTCTAAAGTGTCAATCTCAAAGCCCTCAACCCACTCCAAAATCTCTTTGGAGAGCCCCTCTAGTGCGTCATTTCCCTCTTTGGCAAGCGCATGAAGATAGCTTGCGAAAGCCTTAGCCTCTTCTAGGCTTCCTTTGGTGAAATAGGAGCGAATGAGCTCAAGAAGAAACGTTTGATGCGTGCTAGAGAGCGAAGCGAGAACCGCCAGACTTGGCTTAACCTCCATGGAATCTTCTTGCGTCTCTACGGGCGTGAAATAGCGCAAAAGCAGGGCTTGAAGCGTTTGAAGTGGGAGTGGCTTTTGCCAAATCTCATCAAAGAGGTCTTGATGCGCCTCCATCTTGCCCTTTTCGATCAGCGAAGCGGTGAGGGCGACTATAGGAGTGGAGCGAAGCGCTTTGAGCTTTCGCATCTCCTTGGTCGCCTCAAAGCCATCCATTTTGGGCATCCTCAAATCCATCAAAATCAGCTTTGGTTCCAAATTTTGTGCGATCTCCACCGCCTCCTCTCCATCTTTAGCGGTGGCGACTTGGAGCCCAAATGCCTCCAATAGGGCGGAGGTGAGCTCTAGATTCTCCTCCACATCATCCACCACGAGCACCCACTCAGACCCAAAGCGATAAGAGGGAGAGATGCGCTCCAAGGGTTGATCCACCACGCCCGCGATCACCCCTTGGAGAGAGACGATGAATTCGCTTCCCAAGCCCTCTTGGCTCACCAGCGAAATCTCGCCATCCATGAGTCTAGCGAGGCGCTGGCAGATAGCAAGCCCTAGACCTGTTCCGCCATAGAGGCGGTTGTCTTGTCCGCTCTGCTGCTCAAACGCTTCAAAGATTTTATTTGAATCGGCTTGAGCGATTCCAATCCCGCTATCTTTGATACGCAAAACAAGCTCGATTCCTCCCTCGCTCTCCCTCTCTCCCCGCTCCACAGAGATGCGGACATAGCCCTTGTGGGTGAATTTGATCGCATTGCCCACAAGATTAAAGAGAATCTGTCGCACCCTCGTCCCATCAATCACCAAAATCTTTGGCAAGCGTTCATCAATCACTAGATCGAGATCGAGATTCTTCTCCTTGGCCTTCATTAAAAAGAGTCCATACACCTCTCTCACAAGCGCTTCTAGCTCCACGGGATGCTTTTGGATAAGCATCTTGCCCGCCTCCACCCTAGAGAGATCCAAGATGTCATTAATAATATCCATGAGCACCTTGCCCGATTTGAGGATATTCTCTGCATAGCGCTGCTCTTTGATTCCCAAAGAGGAGTGCTGGAGAATCTCAGCAAATCCAAGAATAGAGTTGAGCGGTGTTCGAATCTCATGACTCATATTAGAGAGAAATTCGCTCTTAGCCCTATTGGCGCTCTCGGCCAGCTCTTTGGCTTTCAGCAACTCCGCCTCAACCTCCCTGCGACGACGCACCTCACGACTTAGATTTCGATTGACAAAAAGCATAAACAAGACAAACAAGAGCGCAATGCTTAAAATCTGAACGATCATCTTCCAATTGGTCTTAGGAGCGATATCAAACTTTGACCAGCGATTATAGATCTCTTGCTTCTCCTTCTCAGGAATCGCCGCAATCGCTTTATCAATCAGGCTAGCCAGCTCAGGATGCTCCTTGTAAAAGCCAAAAGTGAGGCTAAAATCCTGATCGATTCTCCCCAAAAGCTTGGCTCCTGAGTAGCCCTCTTGGGCGATGATATAGTTGATCGTGGGAAGATTCTCCAAGAAAAAATCGATGCGCCTATCCACGAGCGCCTTCATTCCCTCTTTGGCATTAGCATAGGTCATCACCTCTATCTCTACGCCAGAACGCCTCAAAAGCTCCTCAGTGTAGTATCCCTTCACTACACCCACCTTAGAGCGCTTAAGCGCAGAGAGATTTTCGATGAATCCTCGACGCTCATCATGTCCCACGATCACTAGCGGGAAACTAAGGTAGGGGGCGCTAAAGAGGAATCGATTCTCTCGAGCAGGAGTTCTTATGATGGTGGAGAGCATATCCAATCTTCCCTCCTCCAAATCCTTCATGAGCCTTGGCCAATCTTTGCCCGATTCAAGCTCCAGCTTCACCCCCAAAAGCTTTTGGACTTTAGCCAGCATCTCAGGTGCCACGCCTAGGTGTTTTCCACTCTCTGGATCGATCCACTCAAACGGAGGAAAATCCCTCTCCGCTCCGATTTTAATGACGGGATGCTCTTCTAGCCACTGCCGCTCTTGGGGCGTAATATCCAGCTCTTCTGTCTCCAATATCCCAATATGTCGGGTCAAAATCCCCTGCATCTCCCCCGAACTCTCCATCTCTAGCAAGGCGCGATCAATCATTCCTTTGAGGGGCGATAGCGATTCGTGGACGAGGAAGTCACCTCGATAGTTTTCTGGCAAAAGACGGAAAAACTCCACCTCCCTAAGCCCCATCTGCTGCGATAGAGCCAGCACGGGATAGTAGGCGTCCACGAAAAGGTCAGCCTCTTTGGAGAGAAGAAGGCTAAACGCCTCTTGATAATCTTTGGCAAAAAGAAAATGGTTATCCTCGTGAATACTGGGTAAAGAAGAGGGAAGAACCCCCTCAAGAAAGACGATACGGCGCCCCTTGAGGGCAAAAACCCTCTCTAGGCGCTTGAGATTCTCTTTGAGGGCAAAAGAGGCGAGAGGAATGCGTGTGTAGGGAAGAGTGTGCAGATAGTCCTGAGGCTTGACTTTACAATCCAAAACATCCACCAAGGTGGCCACCTTGGCCTTGCTTAGGCAGAGCTCTTCGGTGAGTTTAGCGTAGGGGAGCAGCTTAGGAGAGAGCTTCACGCCCATTTTTTGACTGAGCGCTTCTAGCACCTCAGGGAGGATTCCTCTCGCCCTGCCCTCGCCATCCATCCACGAGTAGGGCGGCAGATTTCCATCGCCCAAAACAGTGATTTCAGGAAAACGCTCGGCAAACTCCTCCTCAGCTCGAGTGAGCGCCAAACGCTTCTCAAATCCCCCGACCCCTTCATAGACCCAGCGAAAAAAGATTCCCTCGATTTCAGAGGTGGGAATCTTGGCCACGCTTTTATTGAGAATTGAAAAAAGAATCTCTTGATCTTTTTTGACCCCAATAGAGAAAGTTTGGGGCGATTCTTTGAAAATGCAGGCAAGCTGAACCTGTGAGACTCCCCACTGTTTGAGCTGATAGACTCCCGCTTGCATATGGTCAAGGTAGAGATCCGCTTCATCGCGCATGATCCCCTCCATCGCCTCAATGAAACTGCCATAGGCGATCGTCTCTGCCTCTCCCTTGAGCGCTTCTTGAAGAATCGAATGCGCCGCAAAATCCTTCAAAACAGCGATTCTTTTGCCCCTTAACTCCCTCATGCTCGTACAGGTTTGGGAGGTCTTTGAAAAAAGCGCGTAGGGGAAAGAGTGGAGGGGGTGGGTGAAACGAAGGCTCTTTTCGCGTTCCGTACTCGGCTGTCCGATAAAGCCCTCAATCTCGCCCGATTGGCTTTTGGCCACCACTTCGCCGATAGGAAGATAGGCCGCCTCAATCTTAAAAGGGGTGTACCGACCCAAAAGAGCGACAATATCAGGAAGGATTCCCACCTGAGTCTCTTTATGTTTAAAGCTCATGGGCGGGTGATTATCAATCACTCCCAGAGTGATAGAGGGATGAGCGGCGATATATTCGCGCTCCCTCGCACTCCACCCATCCGCTCCCCACGCAAGCAAAGGAAGGAGCCAAAAGAAGATTATCCATTGGTATTTCATGGCTCAGCCTCCCGCTTCTTAGATGAGTGACTCCAAGTTTTCAATGATAACATAACTTCATCTCCGCCAATCAACTCTTTTTAAATCGTTTTTTCTTATGATTAAAGGACAGAATCTATACTTTTTTGGAAGCGACCCTAAAGCAAACATGAGCGAACCCAAACAGACCAAACGCCACTATCGACCCAATGTCGCCGCCATCATCCTCTCCTCGAAGTACCCTCACGCGTGCGAAATATTCATCGCCTGTCGCAACGACATCAAAGACGCGTGGCAGTTCCCCCAAGGGGGAATCGATTCAAACGAATCGCCCAAAGAGGCGCTGCTTCGAGAGCTAGAGGAGGAGATCGGCACCAAAGAGGTCGATATTGTGGCGGAACACCCTGAGTGGGTGAGCTATGATTTTCCTGAAACAGTCGCGCCCAAGATGTATCCTTATGACGGACAGACTCAAAAATATTTTCTTGTTCGGCTAAGGCATGATTCTCTTGTCAACCTCAACACCCAAGAGCCTGAATTTAGCGACTATAAATTCGTCTCCTACGAGAATATTTTCCATCACATCACCTACTTTAAAAGACCCATTTATAAGCAGGTGCTCGAATACTTCAAGAAAAAGGGATACCTCTAAGATGTTAATCGTGCAAAAATACGGCGGAACCAGTGTCGGTGATCTCGATCGAATCCAAAATGTCGCCAACAAGGTCGCCAAAACCAAAAAAGAGGGTCATCGGCTCGTGGTGGTGGTCTCAGCCATGAGCGGAGAGACCGACAAACTCCTAGGATACGCCAAGCACTTCAGCCAGATTCCTGATCCTAGGGAGCTGGATATGATTCTAAGCTCTGGCGAGCGCGTCACTAGCGCTCTTTTGGCATTAGCGCTTCAAGCAATGGGCTTTAAGTCCATCTCGCTAAGCGGACGAGGCGCGGGAATGATCACGGACAAAAGCCACAGCAAAGCCCGAATCGATCACATCGACACCGCGAGAATCGATTCCCTCTTAGAGGATGACACCATTGTAGTGGTCGCAGGCTTTCAAGGAATCACTCCCGATGGCGAGGTGACCACCCTAGGGCGCGGGGGAAGCGACCTGAGCGCCGTAGCCCTTGCAGGTGCCCTCAAGGCCGACCTATGCGAAATCTACACCGATGTCGAAGGAGTCTACACTACCGATCCAAGAATCGAACCCAAAGCCAAAAAGATCGACAAGATCAGCTACGATGAGATGCTAGAGCTCGCGAGCATGGGAGCCAAAGTCCTCCTCAACCGCTCTGTAGAGCTCGCCAAAAAACTCAATGTCAACCTCATCACCAAAAGCTCTTTTAGCGACAATCCCGGAACCCTCATTACAAAGGAAGAAGAAATCATGGAAAACCCCGTAGTCAGCGGAATCGCTCTAGATAAAAATCAAGCTCGCGTGAGCATCACCAACGTCCAAGACAGACCTGGAATCGCCGCTGAAATTTTTGGCGCACTGGCTGAGGCTAATATCAATGTCGATATGATCGTTCAAACCATCGGTTACGATTCTCTCACTGATATGGATTTCACCATCCCTAAAACCGAGCTAGAGAGCGCCAAGCTCGTGCTCAAACGCTTTGAAGGAAGCGTCGGAGGAATCGAGTTTGACGACAACATCGCCAAAGTCTCCATCGTAGGCGTGGGCATGAAGTCTCACACAGGCGTGGCGAGTAAGGCTTTCAAAGCCTTAGCTCAGGACAACATCAACATCATGATGATCAGCACCAGCGAGATCAAAATCTCCATGATCATCAACCTCAAATACGCCGAGCTCTCCGTCCGCACGCTTCACGCCACCTACGAGCTAGACAAGTAGGCTTGATGCAAGACCTGCTCAAATGGACTATTGAGACCATCCGCAATGATGAGAGCATGATGAGCTGGCTAGAGGAGCGCAAGTTTGAGTGGGTTCCTCTAGCAGCCAACACTATCCGTCACCTCTTGGAGGGATACAGTGTCATCGTCATGACCGATAGCGAGCGGAGCTGGTTTGGGAGCTACATCGGCGCCTCTATCAACAAGCCTCAAAAAAATCGCCCCTTCCTCCCCATCTACAACATCAAATCGATCTATCCCCATGTGGAGTACATCAAAAACGAAGAGGATGGGGCGCTCATCAACGATATGCTCTCCATCTCCTTCAAAGATCAATACATCTTTTGGTATATCGGAAAGAGTGAAGATCGGCGTGCCAAGCTCGCCTTTAGCAAGGATGATAGCTTCAACTGGATTTTGGATGAGGGGATGCAAAATAGCTTCGTGCTTAGCTCCAGCGATGATCTTTTGGATATGAGACTTTTCCAACTCTATCGAATCTTTGACAAGACCCTCTCCGCCGCGCTCTTTGGTCACGTCTCTCTGGATATCTAGGCATGGAGCGCCCAAGCGGATACATCCTCCTCACCTCCAATCTAGCCGCTTCTATCGAGGAGCTAGGGGCTGGAGGATCCAATGAACATCAAAAGCTCTTTTTCAAAGAGGAGTTTTTAATCGATGACAGCAAAGAGGTGATCGCCCAAGCCTACATTGCCTCCAAGGAGCCTGTGAGAGTGATCATCGCCGCGCAAAACTACAACCTCTACGCCCAAAATGCTCTTTTGAAGATCTTAGAAGAGCCTCCCAAGCACATCTCATTTATTTTGCTAGCGACCTCCAAATCTTCGCTCCTTCCCACGATTCGCTCGCGCCTCCCCATCATCGATCATCGAGAGCCTCTCTCTCAAAACCCTTTCCCCCTAGCGCTCTCCTCGCTCTCACTCAAAGAGGTCTATGGATTTCTCAAAGAGCTCACCCGCGAAAACCCCTCCAAAGAGGAGACCAAAAGGCTCATCGAATCGCTTCTTTTTGCCTGCAAAGAAGAATCGCTCCCCTTGCGCGCCCAAGATTTAGAGCTTTTTGGACGAGCGATCGTGCTGGCTGAGCAATTTGAGCGTCCCGCGCATATTTTTTTACCCCTTCTACTTCTTCTTTTACAAAGGAAAAAGAGTGTTCGTCCAAAAAATTGATCCTGCCAACCTCACCGCCTATCTCACCGCCCTCCACTCCGACAAAGGCGGAATCCACATCATGGCCAAAAAAGGCGAGCAGTTCTTCTTCAAAATCTATCGCCTCAAAACTCAAGCCGCCCTCATCCTCAAACAGGATTGTCTCTCGCTTGGGGCAGAATTCGCCACCCCCAAAGAGGCGATTCTCTTTAAAGAGCCCTATCAAGATGGCATCCTCATCGCCAACCAAAAACATCTAGAGCTTCTCATTAAAAAGTGCCAAACTCAACCCTTTGGACTCAAAGAGCTCGCCCAAACCCTCAAAAGCTATCTCAAAACCCCCTCTCAGCCCCTCCAGCTTATGGGAATCATCAACGCCAACGAAGATAGCTTCTATGACAAGAGTCGATTCCTCGGAGAAAATGCTCTTTGGCGCATCGAAGAGATGATCAAGGAAGGGGCTCACATCATTGATATTGGCGCAGCCTCCACGCGTCCGGGGAGTGATTGGGTGAGCGAAGAGGAGGAGCTAAAACGCATCCGACCCATCGCCAAAGCGATTCAAGAATCGCGTCTCTTTGAGCGGGTGAAATTCAGTATCGACACCTACAATCCTAGCGTCGCAGAGCTCTGTTTGGATTGTGGATTTAGCCTCATCAATGACATCACCGCGCTCAAAAATCCTCGCATGGTGAGCCTCGCCAAAGAGCGGCAGTGCGAGGTAGTGATCATGCATATGCAAGGAGAATCTCCTCGATTGATGCAGCAAAATCCCCACTACGAAAATGTGATCGAGACGGTCGATCGATTCTTTGTCGAGCGAATCGAAACCCTCCACGAATCGGGAGTGACTCAAATCACGCTAGATGTGGGAATTGGCTTTGGCAAGAGCGTGGAGCACAATCTCAAACTCATCCGCCACCTCTCTCACTTCAAGCGCTTTGGTCTGCCGCTCCTTGTAGGGGCAAGCCGCAAATCTCTCATTCACGCCCTCTCCCCCTCAATGACTGAGGAGCGCCTCCCTGGCACTCTCATCCTCCACGCCGAAGCCCACAAGGCGGGAGCAAGCCTCATACGATGCCACGATGTCAAAGAACACGCCCAAGCCTTCAAAATCCTGCAAGCCCTAGAATCGACTGAGGCGTAGATGAATCTCAATCGCGAGGAACTCATCGAACAGCTCATCCACCACGGTCACTCCATGAATGAGCTTCAAAGCATGCAGAGCGAAGCACTCAAGGACCTCTTCACTCGCGAGACGATGGAGCTCATCCGCCTCTTTCCCTCCTATCTCAAAGAAGAAGAAGAGGAGGAGAATCCCTCCCTTCCCTCCCCTCTGGACGGAATCGCGCCACTTTCACTGAAAGAGTTTTGGCAGAAAATCAAAGAGAACTCCAAGAATCCCGACTCGCTCTATCTCGTGCTTGATGAACTAGTGCACACCCACGACTACCAAGACATCCTTGAACTACTCGCCAATCACACCACCGACCAACTCTACAAGCGCCTAGCGCGGATGGTCAAAATCAAATATCGAGAGTATCAAGAGTGGCTCCTTGATGATATACAGAGGCACTATCGCGAGCTCCCCCCCGAAGAGCTTGCTGTGCAAATGCACGAATATGAGCGCCAACGAGAGAATATTCATCGACTCAAAACCGTCCTCCTCACACTCAAGAATCCCCATCGAAAAGAGCAGATCATTCACCTCGCCAAGATGAAAAATGACCTCTTGAAGCAGTATCGACGCGATGAAATCGAGGGCTACTATAGAGAGTTTTATGAAAATAGCGAAGAGAAAAAAGGAATCATCACTAAAATCATGAAAGTGACCAACGCCTACACCGCTGAAAAGCTCAAAACCATGAAAGTGGAGGAGCTGGAGGAGATGTATGCGATCTTGCTTGAAACGATGGCTCAAGAGCGCCGAGAAAGGGCGAAACTCAAGCACTTCTTGAAGCTCTTTGAGGAGAGCATCTATCAAGATAGCGAAGAGGTTTTTGATAACCTATGCCACCATGCGCTAGTCGAGCTAAGCGATGAGCAGATGCGCAAGGTTGTGGAGTTCATGGAGGGAATGAACTCCCTCTTTGCCCAAAAACTCAAAAACCTCCTCAAAGAGGTCTCTAGGCGCTAGATTCTCCTCCCCTCTTCCACAAAGTGACAAATCCCCATCTCTTGGAACTGCTGTTTTAGCTCTCTAAAACGTCGAGAATCGATATAGAGCTCTAGCCAGCTCTCTACCCATCGGGGTATATTTTTGCTGCACCCCCAATTGCTCACGGTCTGCTGAGAGAGTCCCACAATCTGCGCAAACTCTTTTTTTGACAATCCCGCCTGCTTTAGCATCACTTTCAAATCTCGGCTTTCCATAAGCGACCTTGGAGCAAAAGCCGTTCCAATATTTTTCTTAAAATATACTCTTTTTAGTATTTTTATGACATAATACTTACTCTAATGGGTATTTATTAATTCATATTTAAGAATTCAAAAGTATAATATTTTCATAAATTTTGTCCACCAAAGGGGTTTTGGGATGTCGATAGAGGGGAAGATGGGAGCGCTCAAAGAGAGGCTGCTTTGGATGAAAAGACACGAAGGGAATCTGAAGGATACAGAGGTGGCACACCTCAAAAAGCTGGCGGCGGAACTCAAGAAGATGCACCTTCAATTTCGATGCGATTGTCACCGCCGTGCCAATAGTTGTAAGTAGCGCTGGCATATAACCTTATACGATCTCTATCAACTTTAAGGTTTTTTATCAATCTTCTGTTATAATTGCCAGAAATTTTTCCAAGGAGAGATTTCTATGGCAAAACACACCTTTCAGACCGAGGTCAATCAACTCCTTGACCTCATGATTCACTCGCTCTACTCTAACAAAGAGATTTTCCTCCGCGAGCTCATCTCCAATGCCTCCGATGCACTAGAGAAGCTCCAGTATCTCACCCTCACGGATGAGAACCTCAAAAACCTCCAATACACTCCAAGAATCGACATCCACTTTGATGAGGAGAAAAAGATTCTCACTCTAAGCGATACGGGAATCGGGATGAATGAGAGCGACCTAGTCGAAAACCTCGGCACCATCGCTAAAAGCGGGACCAAGAGCTTCGTCTCGAGGCTCAGTGGCGACAAGAAGAAAGATTCGGCGCTCATCGGCCAGTTTGGAGTGGGATTCTATGCGGCATTCATGGTCGCTGACAAAATTGTTGTCACCACGAAAAAAGCGGGCGAAGAGAGCGCCTATGCGTGGCTTAGCGAGGGCAAGGGCGACTATGAGATCACCCCATGCTCCAAAGAGAGCCATGGAACCGAGATCAAACTCTTCCTCAAAGAGGAGGAGAAGGAGTTCGCTAGCCGCTGGCGACTTGAGGAGATCATCAAAAAATACTCCGACCACATCCCCTTCCCCATCTTCCTCCACTACACTCAAAAAAAGAACGACCAAGAGGAATCCAAAGAGGAGCAGGTGAACAAAGCTTTCGCCCTGTGGAGAATCTCCAAAAACGAGCTCAAAGAGGAGGACTACAAAGAGTTCTACAAGAGCCTAAGCCACGATTCTCATGATCCTCTAGCATGGGTGCACATCAAGGTCGAGGGAAGCCAAGAGTACACCACGCTCTTTTACCTCCCCTCCAAGGCGCCCTTTGACCTCTATCGCGTGGACTATCGCTCAGGCGTGAAGCTCTATGTCAAGCGTGTCTTCATCACCGATGATGACAAAGAGCTCCTCCCTAGCTATCTGCGATTTGTGCGGGGAATCATCGATAGCGAAGACCTACCACTCAATGTCAGCCGGGAGATTCTCCAGCAAAACCGAATCCTCGCCAATATCAAATCCGCCTCGACCAAAAAGATCCTCGCCGAAATCGAGAATCTTGCCAAAGACGAGGAGAAGTATGAAGCTTTCTTCAAGGAGTTTGGACGAGCGCTCAAAGAGGGTCTCTATGGGGATTTTGAGAACAAAGAGAAGCTCCTAGAGCTCATGCGATTCCACTCTAGCCTCAGTCCCAACAAGAAAATCTCTCTCCAAAGCTACAAGGAGCGCATGAAAGAGGGGCAAAAGGCGATCTACTATCTCATGGGTGAAAACGCCGATTTGCTTCAGAACTCGCCCCTCTTGGAGAAATTCAAAAAACGCGAAATTGAGGTGCTCTTCTTTGACGAGGAGATCGATTCTATCGTCATGCCTATGGTGAATCAGTATGGCGACCTCCCCCTTAAGGCGATCAATAGCGCCGAAGCGGATAAGGACTTTGAAGAGGAGAGCGTGAGCGAAGAAGAAAAAGAGCGCTTCAAGCCCCTGCTAGAGCGCTTTGAAAAGGCGCTCAGCGGAGAGATCAAGAGCGTGCGCCTCTCCAAGAGACTCGTTGATTCTCCTGCGTGCGTGGTGGCGGACGAGGACGATCCTAACTTTGCCATGATCAAAATGATGCGCCAGATGGGCAATGCCCTAGGTGACTTCCCCGAGCCCAAACCCATCTTGGAGCTCAACCCCGAACATCCTATGGTGGGCAAGCTTCTAGCGCTAGAGGATGAGGAGCGCGCCAGCGACTACGCTCATCTATTGCTAGATCAAGCCAAGCTCCTAGAGAGCGGGAGTCTCAAAGACGCCGTAGGCTTTGCTAAGCGGCTCAACGCTATGCTAGAGAGGGCGATCTAAGCCCTCTTCTTGGCGCGCCGCTTTTGGCGCACCTTGAAATTCACTAGCGCGTGATAGAGCCAGTTGTACCCCACCACAAAAAGAAGAATCGTCAATATTAGCCACTTCTCGTTGCCCTTATACCCAAGGGGCAAAAAGATAAAGGGGGCGGTGAGCATCCATACAAGAATCGAGGTCTTGGGGTTGTTTCTGGCCTTGCGCTTAAACAGGAGTGAATGGAGATGGATGCCATCGGGGTGGAGCGCGGAGAGCCCCCGCACCAAACGGCGGCGATAGACGGAGAAGAGCACCTCATAGACGGGATAGATCATCACCCCAAGCACAAACCAAGGCGAAATCTCTTCGTGCTTTTGGCTCAGCATGATCGCAATCTCAACGATCACAAAACCCAGAAAATAAGCCCCGCCATCCCCAAGAAATATCTTCCCCTTGGGGAAATTGAGCACAAAAAATCCAAGCGTCGCTGCTAGCACGCTCAAAGAGAGGCAAAGGATCTCTCCATCTCCCACCGAGTGTGCCGCCAACGCCAACGAGAAGAGTACCATCATCGCCACTCCCGAGGCAAGCCCATTGAATCCATCAATGATATTGATCGAATTGATCGCACCCACCACCGCAAAGAGCGTGAAAACAAGCCCCAATCCCCAAGGCAAAATCCAATCAATCCCTATATCAAGAATCAATGCATCCACCAGCCACACTCCCGCCAAAGCAGCACTTAGCTGGATAAAGAGGCGCACCTTTGGCGTGAGGGTGCCTTTAAAATCTTCGATGATTCCACTAGCAAAAGCCAAGGAGCTCGCCAGCATAAAAGCCCACCCCCAAGGGATCAGCCACACTACCGCCAAGGAGGCCAGGAAAATCGCCAGCCCTCCCGCCCTAGGTGTGGGCGCATGGTGGAAGCGCTGGGGCTTGCTTGAGTCGTGATCATCAAGGAAAAAGCCTTTGTGAGAAGAAGCTTGCATCACAACAATAGAAGAGAGCAGCGACACCAAAAACACAAACACCATATACTGCCACCATTTGTCAAGACAACTTTTTGAGAATTCATCTTCCAGCCTCTAGCCTTTAATTTAAGCAACGTTTTTCAACCCTTCTAGATAAACATTCATGGGCTTTTGATAATTTAGTGCTGAATGAAATCTATTGTGATTGTAAAAATTGATATATCTTGAAACCTTAAATCTGAGATCTGAAATAGAGCTATACTCATTGATATAGATTTCATCATATTTTAAAGTCCTAAAAAATCTCTCAATGGCAATATTATCAATGGATCTGCCTTTACCGTTCATAGAGATTTGAATGTTGTGTTTCTTGAGAAGTTCTGTATGTTCATGGCTGGTATATTGGCTACCTTGGTCGGAGTTGAATATTACAGGAATGTCATATTTTTCAATGGCTTCTTTTAAAACATCTGTTACAAGAGATGTATCCATAGTTGTTGATATTTTCCATGAGAGTATCGTTTTACTGTGCCAATCAATAATGGCGCACAAATACACGAAACCACCCTTGATTGGGATATAGGTAATATCTCCACTCCAAACCTGATTGGCTCTGTTAATTTCAAGCTCTCGTAGTAGATATGGATAGATTTTATGTTTATAGTTTTTAATGGATGTGTGTCGTTTCTTTTTTGGAAAGATTGCCTGTATCCCCATAGTGTTCATTAGCTTATTGACTTTATTTACACCAATTGAAAATCCATCTTCCAAAAGCTGCCTATGCATAAACCGATAGCCATAGGTTGAGGATATATCAGTATATATCTCATCTATCCTTTTCATGATTTTTAAATCATTGTCTGATATGGGTTTAGGTTCATAATAAAGGGTTGAGCGATTTAAATCTATTATTTCACATTGTCTTGCCATGGAGAGATTCTTTAGCTTGGGTGTGACAAGATCTTTTTTATTTGATAAGCCCAAGCTCTTTAGCTTTCCCACTGCCCAATCCCTCTCTATGGTTGTTTTTCCTAATTTCTTTGCTAGAGCATCATTCTCTGTTTTTAGCTCTTCTATCTCATCTTTATAGGCTTTAGTAGCCGAACCTACATCAAATACTAGTGATGCATTCTCTAAAAACTGCTTTTTCCAATCAATGAGACTTTTTGGTGTAATCTCATATTTACTGGCAATCTGTGCTACAGTCTCTTCGCCACCTAGTAATTCTAAGACAACTCTAGTTTTAAATTCTGCACTATAGCTTTTTCTTTTTCTACTCATTTTTTCCTCTCCTAAATCTTTAGAAAATTCTACCATTTAGGAAGATAAACCTTTCAATTTATTGTCTTGAATTTTAGTGGCAGTATAGTTTCTCCGCTGGCGTGATGATTTATGTCTCCTTCATGGAGATTCTCCCTAAGTCGATGGAGGCCTTTGCACTCATCTACCCGGGGAATCTAGGGCAGATTCTCGCTCTGCTCTGCTTTTTTGCTGGGGTCACTCTTTCTGCACTCATTGACAAGCTCATCCCCAAAGATGTCAACCCCCACGAGCTCAAGAGCCAAAAAGAGCTCTCCCCGCTCAAGCGCGACTACGCCATCACTAGCTCGCTCAAGCGCACGGGAATCTTCACCGCCATCGCCATTAGCATCCACAACTTCCCCGAGGGGTTTGCCACCTTTATCTCCGCCCTTGATAATCTCTCCTTTGGCCTCATGATCGCCCTTGCGGTTGCCATCCACAATATCCCCGAAGGGATGGCCGTCTCGCTGCCCATCTATCACGCGACAGGCGATCGCAAGCGCGCCTTTTTTTACTCGACCCTCTCAGGCCTAGCCGAGCCTCTTGGGGCGGTGGTCGGATTCTTCTTGCTCTATCCTTTTTTGGGCGATTTCACGCTTGCGCTCACCTTTGGAATCGTGGCAGGCATCATGATCTATATCTCCTTTGATGAGCTCATCCCTGCCTCTAGAGTCTATGGACACGCCCACGACACGCTCTATGGACTCGTCACAGGCATGGCTGTGATGGCTTTTAGCCTCGTGGCTTTGGGGAATCTCGGGTGAAACTCTTGGAGGGATTTCACCTAGGGACAGGAGCACTCCTATTCTTAGCGCTTCTTGTGATTCTCTTTTTGTGGCGTTCCCATCCGCTCCTAGCGCGCCAAAGTCTCATCGCCTCCAGTCGCGCCCTCATCCAAATCTCCCTCCTTGGTGTGGCGCTTTTGTGGATTTTTGAACACGATTCTTGGTTTTTTAACCTCACCGCACTGCTCTTGATGCTTTTGTTTGCCTCTTTGGAGGCCAAAGAGAGTGGTTTTTCTCGCCGCCCTAGATTGATTCTCTTTTTGGTGCTGGGTGGCTCCTCTTTGATCGCTCTGCCTTTAGGGTTGCTCACCCAAACTCTCTCAGGCTCTTCGCGCGAATTCATTCCCATCGCAGGCATGGTCGTGGGCAACTCGCTTAGCGCCTATCTTCTGTGCGCCAAAACCCTTCAAGAGCAACTTCTAGGGAATCTCCCCCTCATTGAAGGCAAACTGGCCCTAGGCGACACACTCGCGCACGCCACCCAAGAGGAGCGCCAAAGGACGATGGAACGCGCCATGCTCCCCCTTCTCAATAATCTCAAAAATCTAGGGGTGATCTTTATCCCTGGGGCGATGACAGGGATGCTGCTGGCGGGCTTTGAGCCGATGCAGGCAGCCTCTTTGCAGCTCTCGATCATGCTTTTGCTCTTTTTTGGCTCCCTAAGCGCTTGCTATATCACGAGTCATTACCTCTACAAAGAGGTCTTTTATATTCCCCGATTCAAAGGATAAACATGGACAATCTTGAACTCTATCTCCTCATTAGCGCCCTCTTAATGCTTCTTAGCGTGGTTTCTAGCAAGCTTTCAGACAAGTTTGGAATCCCTGCGCTTTTTATCTTTTTAGGGCTTGGGATGCTAGCGGGATCCGATGGGATTCTTGGAATCTACTTTGACAACGCCAAACTCGCCCAAAGCGTTGGCACCCTCGCGCTCATCTTCATCCTTTTTGGCGGAGGGCTTGACACCTCATGGAAAGCGATCAAGCCCGTGCTAGGCGCAGGACTCGCGCTAGCCACTTTTGGGGTGATTTTCACCGCACTCTTTGTGGCGCTCAGCGTGCGCTATTTGCTTGATTTCACATGGCAAGAATCGCTCCTTCTAGGCGCCATCATCTCTTCAACCGATGCCGCGGCTGTTTTTGCGATATTGCGCGCCCAAGGAATCTCACTCAAAAAACGCCTCGCCCCTCTACTAGAGCTTGAATCAGGCAGCAACGACCCCATGGCGATCTTCCTCACAGTGGCGATTTTGCAGATGATTCTCCTCCCTGAGAGCTCCTCACTAGGGGAGTGGATCGGGAAATTTTTCCTGCAGTTTTTAGTCGGGGGAATCATGGGCTATCTTTTTGGGATTCTCCTCCCTCCTATCTTCAATCGCATTCATCTGGGGCACTATGGACTCTATCCTGTCTTTAGCATCGCATGGGTCTTGCTCCTTTTTAGTGCAAGCTCTTTTTTGGGAGGGAATGGATTCTTAGCCGTCTATATCGCAGGCATCGCCTCTAATGCCCGCGAATTTGTCCACAAAAAGAATCTCATCGGATTCCATGATGGGCTCGCATGGATCATGCAGATCGCCGTTTTTCTCACGCTCGGCCTCTTGGTCTTCCCTTCTGATCTCCCCGCCATCGCCCCTGCAGCCATTGGTATCTCTTTGTGGCTTATCTTTGTAGCGCGTCCTTTGGGGGTTTTTCTCACGCTCACTTTCAGCTCTTTAAGCCTCCAAGAGAAGAGTTTCATCTCTTGGGTGGGTCTTAGGGGCGCAGTTCCGATTATCCTAGCGACCTATCCGTTTTTAGCAGGACTGGAAAGCTCTTCGCTCATCTTTAACACCATCTTTTTTATCGTGCTCACTTCCATACTCATCCAAGGCACCACCCTCCCAAGGGTCGCCAAATGGCTCAAGGTCGAAGAATCCAAAGAGTCCAAAGTGCCCGAACCAAGCATCATCGCCTCGCCTCTTTTGCATCACACGCTCAAACAGTTCTATATCACTAAAAACTCTAGCGTCATTGGCAAAAGTATTGCCGAGCTGGAGCTTCCTAGTGAATTCTTGATTCTTCTCATCAAGCGAGAAAAAGAGCAGATCAAGCCCACAGGCTCAACCCTCTTTGAGGAGGGCGATATGCTTCTCATCCAGTGTGAAGATCCTGCACTCTTTCGCCAGATCGTTCGCTCTTTCGCGCCTTTGGAATCTTAGCGCTCCTTCCACCTATACTTAGGATCGCTCCCCACGCCAATCCAATAGAGCTTAGAAGATTCCCGCCAAGGATCGAGCACGATTCCCTCCGAGAAGCTCCCGCCCTTTGGGATCACCACCACGGCATTATGCTCGTCATTCTCTCCAAGATTGGCAACCCCAAAGCGGATTTTGAGACTCTGGGGGCGAAAAGTTTTGAGATGATTCCCTAAATCTTCTGCCCACTGATAGCAGAGTCCTCGATCGCGAATTCCCGCGTTGACGAGAAAATTATGGAAAAGAGGAGGCGAGATGAGATTGTAGGAGTTGGCCAGCTGCTTTGGATAGGTGATCGCCTCGTGCGCAATGAGCTCTGCCTCTTTGGGATCAACCTCAGGGGATAGCGCCAAGAGCTCTTTTTGGAGGGTTTTGACCTTTTGATTCTCTTGAGCTGTGGGTTCAAAACTCTCATATTTAACCGCGCATCCACTCCAAAATAGCGCTCCTATAAGCCACCCAACGACCCATCGCCCCATCGATTCTTCTCCCTCTTTGCGGATATTTTGAGAAAAGATTCTATAAAAGCCTAGAAAAAAATCTCCTTTGGTAATCAAAAACAATTTTTCCTAATCGATAATTATTTTCTTTTAAGAAATAATCTTATATTATTCCTTCACGCCATTTAAGAAACCCAAAGGAGAAAGCATGGCATGCGACACTGGAGTCAAAGCAATCGATTCCAACAATGAAAAAACTTCTGTTTCCAATGATCAAAACCTATCCACCAAGGAGAATAAAAATATGTCCAGTTCACTTGTTCTAAGAAAAATGCCCGCGTTTGAGACCATGGCTTATGATGCTGCCACAGGCCACTACAAAAAAGTCTCCAGCCAAGATTATGAAGGCAAATGGACGCTCATCTGCTTCTATCCTGCTGACTTCACCTTCGTCTGCCCCACTGAGATTGCCGCAATGAATGCGCATCTTGATGAGATCACGGGCGAGCTTGGCGTAGAGGTGCTTGCCGCTTCCACGGACACCCACTTCTCTCACAAGCGATTCGTGGAGACTGAGCCCATCCTCAAAGGCCTCAAAATGACGATCGCTGCCGATCCAAAAGGCGATATGGCGAGAGCTTTTGGAGTCATGATCGAAGAGGAGGGTTTGGCGCTTCGCGGTCGATTCTTAGTCAATCCCGAAGGCGTAGTCGTCGCCCAAGAGGTTCAAGCTCCTATGGTGGGACGAAATGTCCAAGAGCTTATCCGACAGATTCGCGCATGGCAGCACGCCACTCAAACCGGTGAAGTTTGTCCCGCGGGCTGGAGACCCGGCAAAAAGACTCTCCCCGTGAACACCGATGCAGAGAAAATGACGGGTCGCGTGGGTGATTACATCACTCTTGAAGAGCTCCTCTCTTAATCCTCCTCCTCTATCACTCCCTCTATCCAAGCCCCCCTATTCAAAAAAAAGGGGCTTGGATGACCTCCATCAAGAGAGCCAAAAGCGATTTCCGATACAATAGATGCCACTGACTTTCATTTTGTTCCAAAGGAATCTTCATGACAAAAACCCTGCTCAAAGTCGCCCTCGCCAGCTCCCTTGTCGCCTCCTTGGCTCTTGCTAAAAGCTTTGAAGAGAATCTCGAAGCTCTAGTCCAAACCAAAACAGGCATGCCCATCAAAGTGGTCAAAAGCTACGAACTTGAAGGCTTCAAAGAGATGAAGTTCGTGAGCGTTGAGAGCGCCACTAGCGGCCAGCGATTCCCTCTGTTTGCCTCACTAGATGGCAACAATATCATTGGATTCTCTAATCTCTTCTTCACCCAAAACGCCAAAAATGATGAGATCGTCCAAAACGCTATCAAAGAGATTCAAAACTTCAACGAGACCGCCAAAGGCAAAAAGCTCAACGAAATTTTCAAATCGATTCCTGAGAATCGCTATGTGAATCTCAAATCCACAGGCAACAATGTCAAAAAGACGCTTGTGGTCGTCACCGACCCTGAGTGCCCCTACTGCCGCAACGAGATGAAGACGATTGAAGAGAAGCTCAAAGATCACCACATCAAAATTATCCTCGCTCCCGTGGGTGCACGCACCGCTTTTGTGAAGAGCCAGATCGCCATGGATAAGATTAAAGAGGCCAAGAGCGATAAAGAGAAGATCTCTATCCTAAGAGAGGTCTATGCAGACAGCTACAAAATTCCTGAAAACCTTCGCAATCAACCCACCAAACTCATCGATGAAAATGCCGAAAAGATCTACAGTAGCGGTCTTATTCGAGGGGTTCCTTTTGTTTTTGAAATGGAATAGTCATGAAGCCAAAGCCTAGCGATGTCACTCCCAAGGAGCTATTTGACCAAAGGCGAAGCTTCCTGAAGCTAGGCGCCGCCTCAGTGGTGGCGACTGGCTCTGTGAGCAATCTTCTAGCCGCACTCAAGACCAAGGCGCCCTCTCCGCTCTCTTTTATCCCCTCTGAAAACCTCGAAAACCTGAAGCCAAACTCTTTTGAACAGGCTAGCGGATATGTCAATTTCTATGAATTTTCCACCTCCAAAACCGCCCCTGTAGGCCTCTCCAAGACACTGCGCCCCTACCCTTGGGAGCTTTTGGCTAGTGGAGAGGTGGAAAATCCCCAAAGCCTCTCCATTGATGAGCTTTATCAATTTCCCTTGGAGGAGAGAATCTACCGCTTTCGATGCGTGGAGGGCTGGTCTATGGTGGTGCCATGGATTGGATTTCCTCTTTCCGCTCTCCTAGAGAGGCTAAAGCCAACCACCAAGGCCCGATATGTCAAATTCACCACCCTCTTGGATCCCACCCAGTTTCCCGATCAAAAAAGGGGCGCACTTGGAGTGATTCCTCATCCTTATGTGGAGGGATTGCGTCTAGATGAGGCGATGCACCCGCTCACTCTCTTGGCGGTGGGGATGTATGGCGAGAAGCTCCCCGCACAAAATGGCGCCCCTCTTCGCCTCATCGTGCCATGGAAGTATGGATTCAAATCGATCAAATCGATTGCCAAAATCGAGCTCACCCAAGAAGAGCCCCTCAACACATGGAAACTCCTCAATCCAAGAGAGTATGGTTTCTATGCCAATGTGAATCCAGAGGTCGATCACCCACGCTGGTCTCAGGCCTCCGAGAGGCTTCTTGGCTCATTACTAAAGCAAAAGACATTGAAGTTTAATGGATATGAAAAAGAGGTCGCCTCTCTTTATGCAGGCATGGACCTAAAGAGAGATTTTTGAAAAAAGTGGCTCTTGCAGGGATTCTTCTCATCCCTCTCATGATTCTCCTCTATAGGATTCTAGGGGGTGAGAGCCCTGATCCACTTAAAGAGATTTACACTTATACGGGTCTTGGCGCGCTAGCATTGCTTTTTGGCACGCTCGCGCTCACCCCGCTTTCTCGCTACTCTTCCCCAAAACTCATCTCCTATCGTCGATTCCTTGGACTTTTTAGCTTCTTTTATGCCACCCTCCACTTTGGCGCCTACCTCATTCTCGATTTGTCCCTAGAGTGGAGCGCCCTATGGAATCAGGCGGTGCAAAAACCTTTTGTCCTTCTTGGATTTTTTGGATGGATGATCTTGGCGGGGTTGGCGCTAACTTCGATTCCCAAGCTCTGGAAAAGATTCCAAAGAGGACACATTGTGATCTATTTAGCCCTTTGGCTAGGGGCGATTCACTACTTCATGGCACAAAAAGTCGCCCAAAGCCCGCACTACTTTGTGCTCTTTTTAGCTCTACTCCTCACCCTTCTTAAGGCGATTAGGCTATCCTCTCGCCTTAAGCGCCTCAGCAATAAGCTCTAGCGGATGGGCAAACTCCACATCAATCTTCTCATGATCTAGTGCATTGGTGAGTTGCATCCTGCAGGCACTGCACTCCGCACTCACGATTTTTGCCCCTGTCTCTTGGATCATTTTCGTTTTGGCGATTCCCACTTTTTTGGAGTATTGATACTTCTCCGTCTGGAGCGTGACTCCACCAAAACCACAGCACTGATTAGGATCACTCATCTCAACGATCTTATAGTTCGCCCCAAGAAG
Source organism: Wolinella succinogenes DSM 1740 (assembly GCF_000196135.1). Taxonomy (NCBI): domain Bacteria; kingdom Pseudomonadati; phylum Campylobacterota; class Epsilonproteobacteria; order Campylobacterales; family Helicobacteraceae; genus Wolinella; species Wolinella succinogenes. The sequence continues at coordinate 1,646,375 of NC_005090.1, forward strand.
CGCTCTAGGTTCTTTAAAGACCCCGAGCACTTTGCGCGCATGACAGGGATCATGATAGGTGATGCTTTTGTCCATTTTCACAGAGAGCGCCTCAAGACGCTTCAAAAGATCGGTCTTGTGGTAGAGCCAATCACTCGCGATGAAAATTTTAGGCAACAATCTAGCGATACGCTCTCTCCATTCGGGCTGATTGTGCATGAAGCGCTCCCAGTCCTCTAGAATCATCGCGCTACAGGTCGCCTCAGGGATGATGATCGCCTCGACCTCATCAATAAAGCTCTCAAAATAGGTCACATTCTGCTTGATCAGCTTATCCACAGTAGGAAAATCTCCCGTAAAGTAGGCAGGTGCGCCACAGCACTGCTGCTTTTTGGGGATAAAGGCATCAATTCGGAGCTCTTTTAGAATCTCCATGAGAGAATCGCCGATTTTGGTGTAGTTGTAATTGGCCAAACAGCCAATAAAAATCGCCACACGGCGAGGATTCTCCCTATCTGAGTTGAGTGTCTCTTCGGGGTAGCTCTCCATAAAGCTCTTAAAGCGAAGCCACATGAAAACTCGCTCCCCGATGAGGGGGAGTTTAAAGCGTGGTTTCACGGATTGATGCTTGGGCAGATTCTTAAAGAGTAGCGGCGTGAAAACCGACCCTAGGGCAAACCCCCAATCCATCAGCCAGCGATTCCTGAGCAAGAAAAAGTAGGCTCGCTTAAACCAAGCGATCCCGAACTTTTGCGCAATCTCAGCACGCACATTCTCAATCACCTGATCAGTCGGGAGGAGATTGGGGCAGACATAGGTGCAATTGGTGCAGAGGAAGCACTTTTCAAAAATATCTTTGGCGTTTTTATCTAGCTCTAGCTCCCCGCGCTGGTAAGCGCCTAAAAGATCGATAAATCCTCTAGGTGAAGTCACCTCATCGGGGTGGATGTTGTAGATGGTGCAAGAGGGGATACACTTCCCGCACTTCACGCAAGATTGGCTGGTTTGTTGGTAGTTGAACATGATCACACCGTTTTACTGAATTTGCGCTCTGAAAGAGGACTCTTTTTCAAAAAGGCGTCAAAAGGCATGGCAATATTCCGAATGAGCATGGTTCCTGTAGGAGAGACCGCGATTCCCTCCTCGTTGAGCTCCAAAAGCCCCGCTTCTTCGTACTCTTTGAGCTCTTCTAACGCCTCGGCAAAGTAGGATTTAAAATCGATTCCATAGCGCTCATTAAGGGGGGCAAAGGCGAGCTTGAAGTTACTCATGAGGCTCATGATCACCTCTTTGCGCAATCGATCATCTTCGCTGAGCAAGATTCCTTTGTGGATAGGGAGATGTCCCTCATCCAGCGCCCTTTCATAGGCCTCCATCTCTTTATGATTCTGCGCGTAATAGTCGCTCCCTTCCCCAATAGAGGTGAGGCCGATTCCTATCGTCTGGCTTTTACCTTTGGTCGTGTAGCCTTGGAAATTTCGCCTGAGCTCCCCTTTTTCAATCGCCTTAAAGAGCTCGTCTTCGCGCTTGGCAAAGTGATCCATTCCGATGGTCTCATAGCCGCTATTTTGAAGAAACCCAATCGTGTGCTCCAAAATCTTGAGCTTCTCTTTGGGGGAGGGAAGCGTGGTCTCATCAATCTTTCGCATGGTCTTTTTCATCCAAGGCACATGCGCATAGTTAAAGACCGCGAGGCGATCAGGGGAGAGCTTCACCACCTCTTCTAGGGTTTTGGCAAAACTCTCAAAATCTTGATAGGGGAGGCCATAGATGAGGTCAAAATTGATAGAGTTGATTCCATGCGCTCTAGCCATCTCCACCGCTCTAGCGACCAACTCGACACTCTGAGTGCGATGGATCGCCTCTTGAACACCAGGGTTAAAGTCCTGCACCCCAAAACTAAGACGGTTGATTCCTCCCCTTTTGAGTGCTTGCATCTGCTCTTGGGTGAAGAATCGAGGGTCGATCTCACAGCTAAGCTCTGCATCATCGCTGAATCGGGGAAAAGTCTCATGGAGAAGATCAAGGATTTCTGCGAGCTGGGAAGCATCCATGAAGGTGGGGGTGCCCCCACCAAAGTGGAGCTGGGTCACCTCACGGTGCGTATCCATCGCCTCCTTGAGCAGGGCAAGCTCTTTTTTGAGATAGCCAATATAGCGCTCTTTTTTATCCTCTTTGCTGGTGTAGATGACATTGCAACCGCAAAAATAACAGGCGCTTCGACAAAAAGGGAGGTGGATATAGAGTGAAAGCGCTTTGGCTGGGTCTTCTCTCCGCAAGGCCTCTCTATACTCTTTTTCACCAAAGCCTTCATGAAACTCATTGGCGGTGGGATAGCTGGTGTATCTAGGGCCTGCTTTGGAGTAGCGGGCAAACTTTTCAAAATCAATCACGCCCGCCCCTTAATCCAACATCTCTTCTTTGGCGCGCCCAAAAAGGTCGCCCAATTGAAAAAAGAGATTGGGATGGCGGCGCTTGATCTCCTTGATGAGTCGCTTGGTGTCCACATAGGAGGGATTGGCATTTTCTCGATGAATCTCCTGAAGCGCCACTTCCCAAACATCCTCAAAATCAATAGGCATCTGCTGAAGAATATCGCGCTCCAAGTTGAGCTTGACACGCTCTTCACGCCCCTTTTGCAAAAGATTCACAAGACCAAGAAGAAGATGCTTTGGAAGTATCACATACTCCTCTCCTTGTGCTCCTTTCACATGACAGGGCTCCTCATTTCCTAGACGACCCTTGGTGAGTTCCAGAAGCGCTTCATTGCCCTCAAAGGGGTGCAGGAGAGCCTGATTCCTCTTTTGATTAGAAGAGAGGGATTCAACTAGCTTCTCCATCGTCCCTAGCTCCTTTTTCGATCTAGCCAAACCATAATTCCTTTCTGAACATGAAGGCGATTCTCTGCCTCATCAAAAATAAGACTCTGAGGCCCCTCAAGCACCTCTTCGCTCACCTCCTGCCCTCTATAGGCGGGAAGGCAGTGGAGGAAAATTGCATCGCTTTTGGCCAGTCCCATGAGCGCACTATCCACGCAATAACCTTGGAAATCGCGCGCGCGCTTCTCTTTCTCCTCTTCCTGTCCCATCGAAGCCCAAGTGTCTGTAGTCACCACATCCGCTCCCTCAACCGCCCTCTTTGGGTCGTTTGTGAGCGTGATTTTGGCTCCGCTTAGGCTAGCGATCTTTTGTGCCTCCTCAAAAATCTTCAAATTAGGCTCATAACCCCTAGGGGTCGCAACCCTCAGCTCAAAACCAAGCTTAGAGGCGAGCATGAGCCAAGAGTGGGTCATATTGTTTCCATCTCCCACATAGGCTACGATCGGGTTTTGATCTTTGCCCTGCTCCATCATCGTGAGATAGTCAGCCATCAGCTGAACAGGATGATAAGAATCGGTGAGTCCATTGACCACGGGCACTTGGGAGTATTTGGCAAACTCCTCGATTCGCTCATGTCCTGAGGTGCGAATCATCACCATGTCGACCATACGCGAGATCACCCGTGCCGTGTCTTTCATCGGCTCGCCACGACCTAGCTGAATGTCACGATTGGAGAGGAACATCCCCATGCCACCGAGCTGATAGATTCCGCTCTCAAAGCTCACACGCGTTCTTGTGGAGCTCTTCTCGAAGATCATCCCTAGCACCTTGCCCTGCATCAAAGGAGGTCGAATCCCTTTTTTGAGGTCATCCTTGATCTCTTTGGAGAGGGCGAGAATCTCTAGAATCTCCTGTGCACTAAAATCTTTTAGGGTTAAAAAGTGTCTCAACGCTTTGCCTCGAATCGAAGTTTTCTTAATAAAAGTTAAGATTTCCGCTGGAAAAAGTCAGAATATACTTGAAAGATGTTGATAAAAACCTTTAGCCTAGAAACTCGCTTTATTCCTTGATTAAGGAGTAAAGGAGGGTGATCTCCTGCGCCCAAAGAGCCTCATCAATCGTCTCTAAAATCAGAGGAATCCCATCCATGCGAGGATCATTCATGATAAATTCAAAAGGAGCGATTCCAAGCTCTCCCATCCCTAGGCTATGATGCCGATCCACACGGCTTTGAAACTTCACCTTGGAATCATTGAGGTGCATTCCTTTAAGATAGCACCACCCCACTTCTCTATCCAAGATCGCCATGCTCGCCTCATACGCCTCACGCGTGCGAATGTCATAACCCGCGCTGAACATATGACAGGTGTCAATACAGATTCCCACACGGCTCTTGTCGTGGACTTGATCGATAATCTCACCTAGATGGCGAAAATCATAGCCGACATTGCTCCCCTGCCCTGCGGTGTTCTCAATCACTGCGATCACCCCAGAAGTGGCCTCTAGCGCAAGATTGATCGATTCGGCGACACGACTTAGACACTCACTCTCGCTGATAGCTCCAAGGTGGCTTCCAGGGTGAAAATTGAGCCGATCCAGCCCCAACTGCTCACATCGCCTCATCTCATCCAAAAAAGCTTCCCTAGATTTGGCGAGCTCCGCCTCTCCTGGATGGCCTAAGTTGATGAGGTAGCTATCGTGCGGCAACACACAAGAAGGCGCAATCCCTGCGGCTTTGAGGTTAGCCTTAAACTGCTCAATCTCCTCCTCTTCTAGCGCTTTGGCGCTCCATTGGCGCTGATTCTTCGTGAAGAGCGCAAAGGCCTTTGCGCCGATCTTTTGAGCGTTGAGCGGAGCGTTTCGCACGCCTCCACTAGCACTCACATGGGCACCGACAAATTTTTTCAAATCAAAGCTCCTTGATCATGAGGGCGGTTTTATTGATTCTATCACGAAAGAGGGTTCCCTTCAAAGAGCGCTCATAGACAATGTCGTAATCAGGCGAGACGAGATGCTGACGAATCAGTCCTTGCTCTGTGAGCTTCCCCTCTCCTTTGAAGATATCCTTGCCTTGAATTATCTCTTCCAAAAGGGTCTCGTAAGCGACACTAGCGCCAAAAATCTCCTCATTCACCCGCGCCTTGGAGTGGCACTCTCCATTGAGGCAGATCGAATCAGAGCGAATCTCCAGCACCAGCATCACCTGACCAATGGAGTAGATCTCCACGGAGATTTTGTCGTTGTAGTGCTTCACAAATCCCGTGTCATTGAATCGAAACCCAGGGGTGGCAAGCAAAATCAGCTTAGGATCTGAAGAGAGAAGGAGGCTTGGTTTTGGCGCGCACGCGAGAAAAAAGAGGGGAAAAAGAGAGAGGGCGAGAGCCTTTAGGCTCCCGCGGAGAGAGAGGAGAAGCAACGCTTAAAACTCTTCGCCCGTAAGGATTCGATACCAGCGCTTCCCATCTAGCTTGAGCTCCATGCTCACTTGGCAAAGACCATCTTTATAGACCGTTTCAACGATCTCTGCATTTCGAATCACAGCCAGCACCTTGGTTTTAACAGTGGAGTTTTTAAGCACCATGTCCCTCACGGTATCTTGAGCGTTGACACGGATTCCATACATTTTTTCACCAATTTGTCGGTAGGCATCCACAATCGCCGCCCTCTTGGCTAGCGCTAGCGCTTGGGCTGGAGAGATGGTGTTCTCAGGAGCGACCCCCATGCCCACAGCACTGATTTCAATAATGCTAGAGGGAGTGATCATAGGAGCGTTGGGGATCACTACCTCATCCGCTTGTACTTCATTGCCTCTTAGGGCATTGGACTTGTAGGAGTTTCGGTTGGGATAGGCATCCACCGCTCCGCTTTGCACATTTGATGTGACCGTTGTTGTTCCATCCGTGGCAGCCAAAGCTCCCGTTGCTAGGAGTAGCGTTCCTGCAACGATAGAGGAGTAAATCATTTTTGTCATCGCAATTCCTTTTATTGACCTAGGGTTTCTATGCTTGAAGCAACAGCCGTTCCACTTTTGATTCGAGCCTTCAAAACAGCACCCGCATACTCGCTTTTGAAGCGCTTCATTCCCTCTGCAAATATACTCCTAGCGCGCTCAAAAAAAGTTGAAATATCATTGCTAGGTATATGAATCGCATCCAAAAGAAGGGCTTGGAGATAGTGCGAAATGCTTCCGCTCAAAAGCGTCCCGATAAAAGGATGGCGTCTGCTATGAGAAGCCAAAAGCGCAAACGCCTCATCAATGAAGGCAAAGAGCTCTTTTTTGGTGCTCACAGGGCGCGCCCAAAGCTCTTCAAACACCCTCACTAGCTCCTCCCAATCAAGAAGGTGAAAATCTCTCTTCTCCTCCCTAAAGAGCTGGCTCGTCTCTTTCACAAACGCCCGCTTAAACTCCTCTAGGGCGCTTTTTTTATCAATCTTTCTAAGTTCAAATTCTGCAGGATGGGTGGGTCTTGCCCCTTCGATATAGGCGCCCTCCCCTAAATTGAGCACCATTTGGGGAGTGAAAACCTTGATCGCGTTTTCGAGATTCTCCCTGGAGAGGGAAAAGATCGAATCAGAATAGACCTCTTTAGTTCCATTGCCTCTCACTGCAAAACAACCCGAAGGAATCTCTATCTCTTCCTCTCCATAAAAGGAGTTTTGGGCGTGCTTCTTTGCCCCTTTGATGTAGCCGCAATCAAGCCCTGCGATGAGCACATCACTCCCAAAAAGACACGCCAAAGCAAACGCCGCATTTCCGACAAAAGGCGAGGAGAATCCTAGGATAAACTCGGGCTTATGCAGCTCGCTCACCGCACTCCCCCCACGCTGAAAGAGATAGGATTCTTTGGCAAGCGAAAGCGCTTTGGGATTGACCATCGTGCCCGATAAAAGAGGGATTTCACCCAAAGGAGCCCCCTCTAAAACCTCATGCAAAAAGTCGATTCGTTCGATCTCTACCTGAAAATCAGGGGTGATTCCATGAGAGAGGAGCGGTTTGAGCGCGGTTCCTGAGCTTAGGATGATCATCTTGTTGGCATTTTGTCGGATAAAGGGGAGGAGCGCATCTAGACTTGGTCCATTACCCACCACACAAAGGGGCGCATTGAGGCGCTTAGGGTTAAGAAGCACGGGGTGCTTTTGCTCCTCTTTGAGATAGGAGACATTTTCTAAAGCGTTTCTCACCCCAATCATCTCATCCTCAAAAGTTCCCCATCCCCTCGCATTCACCGCATGAGCCTCCGCGATTGCCTCGCGAATCGTAGCGATTTTAGGGGTCTCATAGAGGCTCAGCTCCAATCGCAAGAAGTTGGAGCTCACACGCCGTACCTCAAAAAAGTTTTTGATGAACGCCCGATCGCTCACACTCTCCACAAAGAGATAGCAGGCTCTATCTGAGACCTGATCAAAAAGCGCAGAGAAGTCCACCAGATGACAAGAGATTCTAAAAAGATCCATCGATTCTTCAAAGATGAGCAGGGAGTGAATCTTGGCGTAGCGCTCCCTCAAACACTCTAGATGCAACCCACCTGCCAGCCCTAAAAGCGTCACAGAGGGGAGAAAGTCATTAGGCAGATGCATCCCCTCCGCCAGCATCCCCTCCAAGCTGGCACTCTTTAAGAGCTCATTGTGCATGAGTCCGCTCAAAGGAAACTTCTCCTCATCCATGAAATGAGGGCGGAGGTCGTTAGTGTAAAGCTTCCAGTTGGGATGCGTGAGTGGAGAGGAGGCGAGGTATTTGGCGGAGGCGAGCATTCCATGGCGCCCCTCCACCTCAGGGAAAAGCAGGCTTTTCTCTTGAAGGTTGACGACATTGATTCCCTTCTCATCCAGCCAAAGATTATACTCCCTTGCAGGCTCTTGAAGGGCTTTGGCCAAAGGGTCTGAAAAAGAGGTAAAGAATTGGAGATTAGAGAGGAATCGCTCCTTGAGAGCTTGTTGAATGGTCTTGATATCGGCACTCTCAAGAAGGGTGATTAGGCTCATGGGGGCTCGCTTTTTTAGAGAGCATTGTAGCAAAAAGCAGACAAGGGCGCTAAAAGCGCCCTATGAGTAAGATGAAATTACTGCTTGAGCTGAAGGAGAGTGTTGAGAATCTGGTCGGAAGTGGTGACCGTTTTAGAGTTGGCTTGGAATCCTCTCTGCACCACGATGAGCTGGGTTAAGCTTCGGCTTAGATCCACGTTACTCATCTCTAGAGCCGAAGGAGATATCTTTCCTCTTCCTCCTGAGCCTGCCGTGCCGACGACGGGTTCGCCTGAGTTGGCCGTCTGAGAAAAGAGGTTAGAACCCTCAGCTTGCAAGCCTCCATTGTTGGTGAAAGAAGCGATGGCCACTTGAGCCAGCGCCAAATCTTTCCCATTGCTAAACTCTCCGATAAGCACTCCATTAGAATCAAATCGCCAATCCTCTAAGACTCCAGACTGGTAACCATTTTGATAGATGTTCCCTGTAGCACTCTCTTTATCTGTGCTTGTGAGGCCTTGAAATGTTCCTGAGACCCCAAAATCTAGATCGATTCTCTGGGGAGAGGAGGCTCCGCTTTTAGGGTTAAACTGAATCGTGGGAGGGTTCATCCCTGTGAGCCCCCCATCCTCTCCAAAGGTGACACGACCCCCTTCAAAATAGTTAGGTCTCTCTCCTGAGCCATTCACAAAGGTGGCAGGTTCAGGCACATGGAGACTGAAGCTCCACTCTTGAGGACCCACTTTCCTAAAGGTGACGGTGAGGGTGTGCTTGTTTCCAAGGCTATCCACAATATCAGTCGTTGCTGTATGCTTTGCCGCCATAAGAGAAGCCGAAGTGGTGGAGGAGCCTCCTTCAACCAAGATTCCTGTATTGAGACCCTTCATGGCACTCTTAAAGAGAACGTTACTAGTCACGTTAGTGTCATAATAGCTACTCACCGTTAGGCTTAGATTGCCCGTGGTGGTGTCGCCATCATCTTGGTTAAGAATCTCAAACATTCCTGTTTTGTTGATCGTCACCTTGACCGAGGCGTTAGTGCCTGTACTATCCACATAACCGCCCCCGTGCTTGATGTTGTTGGCATCTTGCTGGAGGAGTGCCCTTAGATCCTCGGTTGTCCTAAAGAGTCGAGAGGTCGAATCGGCATCACTTGCAGTGGTATAAGCATATCGGAACGCGGTGATGGAGTTATCCGCTGCCGTAAAGTTGGCCAAAGCACCGCCTGAAGCGGTGATAATGACATTCTTTTTGCTTGCATTTCCATCAAGACTGTTGTCATTCACCAATCTTAGCTGTCCACCCGTGGCAAAGGCTTCCACGCCTGTCTCGGATTTTTTAGCATTGATGGCGTTTTGAGCCGCCACCAGAGAGCTTACGCCTGAGATGGTCGAATCGTTAGTGAAGGTAATGGTGGTGCCATTGAGAGTGATCGTACCCGTGGTGGCAACTGCAACCGCCTGAGTGGCGGTTGCTTGGCTATAGCTCACCCAAACGCCTTGACCCTCAGAGAGTTTGAGGGCGTTTCCGCTCGCATTAAAGAGTACACCCATGTCTTCGGCCATCTGGATTTTATTGCCTGCACTATCGTATCTCGCGGCGATTCCATCTGCAGCTGTCACACTCGTGGAATCGAGTGCATACATACAACCAAGCTTATCTGTGGTGTCCCCTGCGGTCAAGTTGGCATCTAGATTCACCTGAGTGGTGGCCTTGGCAGGAATCACCATCTTTGGCTCAATCTTGATCCCACTAATAGGCACGGTGGTATCCACCACATTATAGAGCGCATCACTGTAGCAACTGGTGCTACCAGAGTTTAGATCTCGCGTCCAACCCTGCACGATATAACCCGCATTGTTGACCATGTTTCCTGCGGCATCAAATCCAAAAGCTCCATCTCTGGTGTAAGCATTGGTTCGTCCGCCATTCCCACTCACGATAAAAAACCCATCCCCACCGATGGCCAAATCCATCTTGTTGGTGGTATCTTGAATAGAGCCTTGCCCAAAGATCTTGGTCGTGGAGTTAATGCTCGTTCCAAGACCGATGGAGTAATCATTCTGACCTCCAAGGCCTCCATAAGGTGAGGTGGCAATTCGATTGACTTGAGAGAGCATATCCGAGAAGTTCGCCCTAGAGTATTTAAAGCCTGTCGTGTTGACGTTGGCGATGTTGTTACCCTCGACATCTAGCGCGACTTGGTGTGCCTGCATTCCACTGACACCTGACCATAGCGATCTGAGCATCTTCGATCCTTTATTTGTTAAAGTCGTTTATTCTTGTCATTTTAAAAGCAAAAAATATTCCAAATCAAGCCTTATTTCTTGAGCCCAATTGCCTCTTTGATGAGCTCATCCCCCGTCGTGAAAGCCTTGGCGTTGAAAGAGTATCCTCGCTGGAGAACGATCAACTCGGTCAATGCTGCACCAATGTCCACATTGCTTGTCTCTAGCATACTGTCAAGCACTTTTCCAAATTTCAACTGTCCTGTCTCATCCCATGCCAGGATGGGTGCTCCGCTAGAGTAAACGGGCTGACCCCCATTGACGCTGATAGAGGTCATTTGGAACATATTTCCTCCCACCTTTTGCAAACCCTGGTCATTCACAAAAGCCGCCAATCCTACGCGACCCATCACCTCTGACTTTCCGTTGGTGAAAGTGAGAATAATGCGTCCATTGCTATCCACTCCAACATCATCCAATCGCCCCGCAGGAGAGCCATCTTGACTCTTGGCTTTGACGCTTGATTCCACATAGGTGTAGTTAGTGGAGAGTTTGCCATCTTCGGTTTGAGCAGGATTATAGGTGATAGTTCCTCCATCAAAAGGAATAGCCACGCTCGCGGCACTCGCCACTCCATTGTCAAAAGTCATTTCATGCACCACCGGAGCCGTGCTTACCATACTCTTGCCCGTGGAATCGTAGATTGCGCTTCTCACCTCCCATCGCTCGCCCACACCATCATTTCCCGAATCAAGCAAGTAATAGGTGGACTGGAGAACATACTTGGTTCCATCAGAGCTATAGACCTCTACGCCACTCGTATAACTAGGGACGGCGAATTTGGTCGTTGAGCGCGAATCATTCCCCACTTTTGTCCAGTTGGCACTATCGGTATAGGGATCAGAAGCGCCCGAAGCGCCTGTGCGTTTGTAGAGGATTCCATTGTGACTTACAATATCATTGGTGTTATAGGTCGTCCCCTCCGCGTAGTTGGGCAGACTCCCCGTCGCACTCGCCCCCAAATCCTCCCAATCTGCGGGATTGGTCGCAGGGTCGGAGTTGCCCGCCGTGCCGATTCTTCGATAGAGCAACCCGCCTTGCTCCACCACATTACCCACTTCGTAGGCAAGTGCGGTATTGTAACCCTCGATGGCCGAAGAATCGATTCTCTCCCAGTTAGTGGTGTCGGTGTGCGGATCGGAGTTGCCCACACTGGTCGTACGTCGATAAACAACGTTATCCAGCATCACGTACGCCCCCACTTCATAATTTGTTGCGCTCGCATTGTAGGCTCCAACAGCACCACTGGAGAAATTCTCAGAATTTCCATTGAGCCCTAGCTTTTGTCCAAGCTTTCCACTCACGCTAATATTCATATCATAAAGAGTGTCATTGCGGAGTGACATGGTGCATCCTGCGGGATTTCCACTCGAATCTCGCGTAATATCCAGCGTCAATCCCGTCTGCGCTTCAATCAAGCCTTTAAGCTCTCCCACGGTTTTAAATCCATTGCTTCCACTCCCTCCGTAGGTGAAGGTATGACTCTCTGTCTTGCCTGAGGGGAGCGTGGTGGTGATCGTGAGATCTTTATAGTTAAGCGCGTCAATGAGCTTAAGATCGCCATCCATGAGAGCGTTCATGTCTTGTGCCAAGAACGCCTCTAGGTCAAAAGAACCATCTGCATTCAAAAAGACCTCATTGACCCCTGTGCCCGTGGCGCTCTTGTTGAGGTTCACTGCGGCTCCGACTTGGGTCGTGACCGTAGGCTGGTAATAGAGATCTTCAGGGATTTTGAGGGGAGAGAGATTGGAACCCGAGAGAGCAAGATTGTCCGCGGCTTCATTTCGGCTCGCGTTGAATGTGCCTGTCTCTGAGATTTTTCCTAGATCAATTCCATAGAGATAATAACCACTGGCATTCACCAAATACCCTTCAGAATCTCGACTAAAAGAGCCATCTCTAGTGAAGTAGTTCTTTTGTGTTGCCGCAACCGTGGGGTTTTGAAGATCAAAACTTCCACTTTTTTGCGTCCCGACAACAAACCATCCTTTGCCCGCATAGGCGATATCAAACTCGCCATCAGAGCTTTTGTAGCTCCCGTTTTTATTGCTAATGGCATTGCTTGAGACGGTCACCCCGTGCTCAAAGTCATTATTGATGGGAGAGCTTGAGTTGATATAGCTCATGCTCTTGGCAAAAAGTGTCTCAAATTGCGGAATATTGGCGCGATAACCTGTCGTATTGACGTTAGCGATGTTATTTGAAACGCTATCAAGCCCCACTTGATGAGTTAATATCCCACTGAGGCCATTAAAGAGAGTGGCGTTCATGGCTTAGCCTTTTTCGTAGAATTGAGTCACATTGCCAATAGGAAGAATGAGGTTATCTCCAAGCTTCACGTAGGGGACGCTATTTTCATAGAGGATGCTTTGAACCTCTCCCCGACCGATTCGCGTCTCTTTATATTTATTGGTGGCAGAATCAAGATTGTATTCTGCTGTTACATTGTAAGCTCCATTGGCCACATAACTCCCTCCAGAATCCTTGGTATCCCACTCAAATGTGACATAACCTTTTTGCCCATTGTAGGCGCTCAAATCCACCTCTTTGATTAGCTCGTTTTTCTCATTATAGATCTTAAGCATTGGGGTTCCCTTGCTCGCATCAATAGGCTCATCAAAGTAGAGATCGAATTTCACCGCATCATTACTAGTGATATTAAGCCCCGTGACATTGGTCTCGGCCACCTTACCAATCATACCCACGGAGTTATATCCTGCAAGTTGTGCCAAGAAGGTGGTGACGCTGGTGCTATTGTCAAGGCTTGTCCCAAGGTCTTTGAGGGTGTTTGACATCGTCTCTTGGAGCTCAGCGAGTTTAGTGCTCGTGTCGGTCATCGTCTTCATTGTGTCGGTCATGCTTGATAGCGTTTTTTTCATCTCCTCTTGCTGTTCGAGCTGAGTGAGCATTGCCGTCTGCTCCAAGATTTTCTCCGTCTCCATGGGAGAGGTGGGGTCTTGGGATTTGAGCTGCTCCAAAAAGAGCCTCATGAAAGCATCTTTGTCTAGTGTGCCGTTATTATTTTGAGCTACATCACTTGAGCTGGTGTAGGTTGAAGTGGAGTTGGTGTTGGTTATAGTGGCCATGGGTTCCTCCTAGGCGTATTTGGGTAGGGTGATTTCCATCAAGCCTAGACGCTCGGATTCTTCTAAATCCGCGCCTCCAAGCGCATTTGCTTTATAGGCGAACAAGCCATTTTCGTTCCCTTTTTGAGGGTGTCCTCCCGAAGAATCTCCCCCACCAAAGCCCCCGCTAGAGGCGCTTCCATCGCTAAAGCTCATCGAAACATCACCAAACCCAGCATTAGCTAGCTGCTGTCTAAATTCGGCGGTATTGTTCATAAAAAGCTGAATCGCTTGGGTATTAGAGACCACTTGCACAAGGAGATTCTGTCCTCGTTGCGTGATGGTGAGCTCCACGCTACCGAGATTTTCGGGGTTAAGCTCCACGGAGAGCTTGGTGAGCGGAGGTTTGTAGTTTTGCACCTCCTCTTTAAGCGTGGCGGTGAAGTTTTTGAGCGTCTCTTTGGCGAGCGCGCTTTTGAGGGCAAGGTCACCCTTGGTCTCGCTTAGAGAGGAGAGTCGCCCCTCTATCCCCATAGACGCTTCACTCTTTCCTAAGGTCGTCTCTTTGCTCTCGCTCTCCTCTTTTTTGCCCAAGGAGACCTGCTTGCCCCCTGCCCCCACAAGCTCCTCTAAAGCACTCTTGAGTCTGTTCTCTGCTATTTGATTGCTTTGCTCACCCGCACTTTGACTCTTTGGCGCCAGCTCTTTTGATTCTAAAATCGCGCTGGCAATAGGATTTTTAGGAGATTCTTGGGAGCTCTTAGAGGAGCTCTCTCTGAATGAAGTCTCCCCTTTGATTGCCTCTTTGACCGCCTCGTTGGTTGTCTCTTTAGAAACCCCTTTGGTCTTCTCTTTTGATTTCTCTTTTTGGCTCTCTTTGGCCTCCTGCTTCTCCGTGACTATCGCCTCTTGGCTTGCCTTGGTGGAGCTTTTTTTCTCTTTGGTAAGCGTTAAGATTCCAGCCAAATTGGCCTCGGCTTGAGGGGCTTTTTCAGCGCCTTCTTGCCTCTTGTTTTCTCCTGCAGGCCTTGAGGCAAAAGGATCAGAATCGAGGGCTAAAGAGCGATTTTTTACAAGAGACAACTCTTCTTTATCCTTGGGTTTATCCTGAAGAGGGATATCCTTTGAGCTTGGAGCGGAGGGGGTCTTGGAGCTTGTTTCTCCTTTTTGATTCTCCTCTTCTTTGGTGAGCTTTTCTCTCTTTACAATAGGCGCAGCGCTGGAGATCTCTGCGCTTTTTGGAGTGCTTTTTTCTACGGTTTTTTCTGGAGCTTGACTATTTGTGAGTTCTTCTTTAATGAGCGTGCTTTTGGGTGAAACTTCCGCGGAAGTTTCACTTTGAGCCTTGATGGAGCTGGGCTTGAGTGCCAAATCTTCGGCTATCTTAGCGACATCTGAGAGCTTTTTGGTCTCCTTGGGGGTCTCTAATGAAGCGCTTTGAGCGGAGATAGGAGCCGCGCTCAAACTCTCTTTTAGATTCTCTCCTTTAGGGCTCTCTTTTTTGAGGCTCTCTCCCTTGGAGGAGACGAGAATCTCTTTGGAGCTGCTCTTTGCCTCTTTAATGGCATTTTTAGCCTCTTCTAAGAGCTCTTTTAGTGTCCCGCCCGCCTCTTTGAGAGTGCCTTTGAGTCCTTGCGTGGAGAGAGAGGAGAGAAAAGGTGAGCTAGGGCTCAAAAGATTGGAGGGCGCCCCTAAAGAGCTCTTTTCACCACTCTCCACACTCAAGTTGTTTTTCTGTTTTTCTAGCTTTTGAGTGAGCGTGCTAGCGAGTGTTCCGCTCTTAAGAGTGCTTTTGAGGGCTTGGTTAAAAAGCCCCGCAAAAAGCTCGCCCGATTCCTCGCTAACACCATTAGAGGAGCTTGAGGAGCCTTTGGCGCTCTTAGAGCTAGAGAGACTTTGTAGGATTTCTTGAAGCATTTAATCTCGCTTTTAAGGGGAATCATTCTCCTTGCCAAAGCAATCCTCGTTCCGACCTTGCAGCCAACTCCCCCTAGCTCCCCCT
This sequence comes from Wolinella succinogenes DSM 1740, assembly GCF_000196135.1. Classification (NCBI taxonomy): domain Bacteria; kingdom Pseudomonadati; phylum Campylobacterota; class Epsilonproteobacteria; order Campylobacterales; family Helicobacteraceae; genus Wolinella; species Wolinella succinogenes. The sequence continues at coordinate 1,661,490 of NC_005090.1, forward strand.
AGGGGGTTGGCTTAATGATAAATAGGGTAAAATTGGGATAAAAATTATCTAGGAGTTTGATGCAAAGTATAAGAAACATCGCGGTTATCGCGCACGTTGACCACGGCAAAACAACGCTTGTGGATGGGCTTTTGAAGCAGTCAGGAACTTTCGCCTCACATGAGCAGGTCGATGAGCGCGCCATGGATAGCAACGCCATCGAAAGAGAACGAGGGATCACCATCCTCTCTAAAAACACGGCTATCCGATACAAGGGACACAAAATCAATATCATCGACACCCCTGGACACGCCGACTTTGGCGGTGAGGTGGAGCGCGTGCTCAAAATGGTTGATGGCGTTTTACTCCTAGTGGATGCCCAAGAGGGCGTCATGCCCCAAACTAAGTTTGTCGTCAAAAAAGCGCTTAGCATCGGCCTTAGACCCATTGTTGTGGTGAACAAAATCGACAAACCTGCCGCTGATCCTGATCGAGTGGTCAATGAGGTCTTTGACCTTTTTGCCGCCATGGATGCGACCGAAGAGCAGCTTGAATTCCCCGTCATCTACGCCGCGGCAAGAGATGGCTATGCAATGAAAGAGCTAAACGATGAGAAGAAAAATCTTGAGCCCCTTTTTGAGGCGATTTTAGAGCACGTTCCTGCTCCTAGTGGCTCAGCCCAAAAACCCCTTCAGATTCAAGTTTTCACGCTTGACTATGATAATTATGTCGGCAAAATCGGAATCGCACGAATCTTCAACGGTGTGGTCAAAAAAGGTGAAACCGTCATGCTCGCCAAAGCCAATGGCGAGAAGAGTAGCGGAAAGATCACTAAGCTAATTGGCTTCCACGGCTTGGCTAGGATGGAGATTGACGAGGCCGAGGCGGGAGATATCGTCGCAGTAGCAGGATTCCACTCCATCGATGTGGGCGATAGCCTAGTGGACCCCAATAACCCCATGCCTCTTGACCCTATGCACCTTGAAGAGCCAACCATGTCGGTCTATTTTGCCGTCAATGATTCTCCTCTAGCGGGCACCGAGGGCAAGCATGTCACCGCCAACAAAGTCAAAGACCGTCTCGAAAAAGAGATGCAGACTAACATCGCCATGAAAATGGAGGAGATGGGCGAAGGAAAGTTCAAAGTCTCAGGGCGAGGCGAGCTTCAGATCACTATCCTAGCGGAGAATCTTCGCCGTGAAGGGTTTGAGTTTAGTATCTCTAGACCCGAAGTGATCGTCAAAGAAGAGGATGGCGTGCGCATGGAGCCTTTTGAAAATCTCGTGGTTGACACTCCCCAAGATTACGCGGGGAATGTCATTGAGAAGCTCGGACGAAGAAAGGCAGAGATGCGCGCCATGAACCCTATGGGCGATGGCTACACTCGATTGGAGTTTGAGATTCCTGCTCGTGGCCTCATCGGCTACCGAAGCGAATTCCTCACGGACACCAAGGGTGAAGGCGTCATGAACCACTCTTTCTTGGAGTTTAGACCCTTTAGTGGAAGCGTGGAAAGCCGAAGCAACGGGGCGCTTGTCTCCATGGAAAATGGTGAAACGACAGGATTCTCCCTCTTTAACATCCAAGAGCGCGGCGTGCTCTTTGTGGGTCCTCAGACCAAAGTCTATGTCGGCATGATCATCGGCGAGCATAGCCGAGACAATGATCTTGATGTCAATCCAATCAAAGCCAAAAACCTCACCAACATGAGAACCAGCGGCAGCGAAGAGGCGATCAAGCTCATTCCCCCTAGAGAGCTCACGCTAGAGAGAGCCTTAGAGTGGATTGAGGATGATGAGATTCTAGAGGTCACCCCCCTTAACATTCGAATCCGCAAAAAATATCTTGACCCCACCGTCAGACGAAGATACGCTAGACAATCTTAAACCACCTCCAAGCCTCTTGGCTTGGGGAAAACACCCGCACGAAAAATTCACAAGGAGGGCTTGAATGCTAACCGTTATCAAGCGAAGCGGACGGGTAGAACCACTGGATGTGACCAAAATCCAAAAATTCACCCATAGTGCTGTTTTAGGGCTGGAAAATGTCAGCCAAAGCGAGTTGGAAGTGGATGCCAAAATCCAATTCCGAGACAAAATCACCACCGAAGAGATTCAACAGACCCTCATCAAAACCGCTGTGGACAAGATCGATGTCGATGCTCCTGAGTGGACCTATGTCGCCGCACGCCTCTTTCTCTATGATCTCTACCACAAAGTCAATCGCTTCACGGGCTATGGCAAACTCAAAGACTACTTTGAGCGAGGGGAGAGCGAGGGGAGAATCATTAAAGGATTGAGAGGGAAATTTGACCTTGATTTTCTTGACACCAAGATTGTTCCTGAGCGCGATTTGCAATTCAACTACCTCGGAATCAAAACCCTATACGATCGCTACCTCATCAAAGATCGCTCCAATAAACCCATTGAGCTTCCTCAGCATATGTTCATGTCTATCGCCATGTTTTTGGCGCAAAATGAGAGGGAACCCAATGAGTGGGCGGTGAAGTTCTACGATCTTCTTAGTCGCTTTGAGGTGATGGCCGCCACCCCAACCCTCAGCAACGCCCGAACCCCCCGCCACCAGCTTAGCTCTTGCTACATTGGAAGCACCCCTGATAACATCGAGGGAATCTTTGATGGATACAAGGAGATGGCGCTCCTCTCTAAATATGGCGGGGGGATTGGCTGGGACTACAGCAAGGTGCGAGGACTTGGAAGCTATATCGATGGACACAAAAACGCCGCAGGCGGAGTGGTGCCCTTCCTCAAAATCACCAACGATGTCGCCATTGCCGTGGATCAGCTTGGCACACGAAAAGGGGCGATCAGCGTCTATCTTGAGCCTTGGCACACCGATATTTTTGACTTCATTGATCTGAAGAAAAACAGTGGTGAAGAGCGGCGAAGAGCGCATGACCTCTTCCCTGCCCTTTGGATTCCTGATCTCTTCATGAAGCGCGTGGAGGAGGATGGAGCTTGGACACTTCTTGACCCTCATGAGTGTCAAGATCTCACCAATTTACATGGAGAGGCTTTTGAGAAGCGCTACTTGGAGTATGAATGCATGGAGGGAATCATCAAAGAGACCATCCGCGCCAAGGAGCTATGGAAAAAGGTGCTCACTAGCTATTTTGAGATTGGAAGCCCTTTCCTCTGCTTCAAAGACAACGCCAATCGTCTCAACCCCAACGCCCACAAGGGAATCATCCGAAGCTCTAACCTCTGCACGGAGATTTTCCAAAACACCGAGCCCAACCACTACCTCATTCAAGTGGAATATGAGGATGGTTCCAGCGAACGCTTTGAAGAGCACGCAATCATCACCACCGACACAGGCGTAGAGAAGCGAGCCAACAAAATCACTTCCATGGATTCCCTCCAAGGCAAAAAGGTCTTTATTGCGGAGCGAATCGCTCAAGAGGGAAAAACTGCCGTCTGCAATCTCGCTAGTATCAACCTCTCCAAGATTCACACCCAAGAGGATATCGAGCGAGTCGTGCCCATTGCTGTGAGAATGCTTGATAATGTGATTGACCTCAACTTCTACCCCAACAAAAAGGTCAAACGCACCAACCTCGAAACTCGTGCGATTGGCCTAGGCGTCATGGGTGAGGCTCAAATGCTCGCTGAATCCAAAATCGTCTGGGGGAGCCAAGAGCACCTAGAGAGAATCGATGAGATCATGGAGCAGGTGAGCTACCACGCGATTAAAGCAAGCAGCACCCTTGCCAAAGAGAAGGGAATCTATCCTGATTTTGAAGGCTCCAACTGGTCTAAAGGAATCTTCCCCATTGACCTTGCCAACAGTGAGGCCAAAAAATTGGTGGATCGAGGGGGGCTCTTTGGCACAGATTGCGACTGGGATTCCTTAAGAGAGCAGGTAAAACGCGATGGAATGCGCAATGGCTACCTCATGGCGATCGCCCCTACCAGCTCCATCAGCATCCTCGTGGGCACCACCCAAACCATCGAGCCTATCTACAAGCGCAAGTGGTTTGAGGAGAATCTAAGCGGTCTCATCCCCGTGGTCGCCCCCAATCTAAGCCTAGAGACTTGGAACTTCTACCAATCGGCTTATGATTTGGATCAAAATCTTCTCATCAAAGCCGCCTCCATCCGCCAAAAATGGATCGACCAAGGCCAAAGCACCAACATCTTTATCTCCCTAGATAAAGCCAGCGGTAAATATCTCAATGACATCTATGTGAACGCTTGGAAACTAGGTCTCAAATCGACCTACTATTTAAGAAGCCAAAGCCCTCAAGCCGAGGAAAACACCATGGATCGAAGCATCGAGTGCGAGGGTTGCCAATAACCCTCCCACCTCGCTGTTACCGAGGTGTTCCCGCCTTTATCGACAGATTGAGTCTAAATATGCCATAATCTAAGGGTTATCTAAATCTTGCTCATAAGGATTCCCTCCAAACGATGGCAAAGAAAACCCCCAAAAGCAAGTCCTACCTCTTGGATACTTCCGTTATCCTTGACGACACGGACAACCTCGAACACCTCTGGCAAAACGGCGAAAACTCCATCTTCATTAGCGATGTCGTCCTCTCTGAGCTCAACAAGAAAAAAGAGCTTCTCAGCGAGACGGGATTCTTTGCGAGAGAGTTTTTTAGACTCATCAACAACGATAATGGCAAAGAGATCGCTCTGCACGATTTCAAAAGCGCCGCCACCTTAGAGGGGGACTATATCCGCCTCATGTACCTAAAGAAAAAGGAGCGGGAGATCCCCATCTATATCGTCTGCCGCCAGCACTATCGCACCAAGGGGCTAGAACATGGGCTTAATGACGCAAGAATCGCCGAAATCGCTAAAGATTTCAACCTCATCTTGCTCACCAACGATATCGCTCTGAAGATCCACTCCCTCTCCCAAGGAATCAATGCCCAATCTCTCTATCGTGATCGCGTAGAAAATCCCGGCGAAATCGACTTTTGGCATACGCTCAACCTCCACAAAGATTATGACTTCTCCAACCTCTCTAAGCGAAAAAACTTCAGTGAACTCTCTGACTGGAGCATCATTGAGGTGAACGAGGAGGACAACACCGAGAGCTCCCTCTATCTCACGGGCAAAAAACGCTTTGGGCTCAAAATTGAGGGGCGCTTTGAAGAGCAGCGACTCGATGAGATTCTAGAGGACACCAACCCCTATATCAAGCCCATTAACCTAGAGCAGAAACTCTACTACTCTATGCTCATCCACCCCAAAAATAAAATCACGGTCGCCACAGGAAGCACGGGAAGCGGTAAGACCCTCATCGCCCTTCAAGCAGGAATCCATCTTGTCAAAAAAGGGGTCGTGGATGGGATCGTCTATCTGCGTAACACCGTCACAGCCAATGACAAAGAGGCGGAACTTGGATTTCGCAAAGGAGATGAGGGGCAAAAACTCGGCTATTTCATGTATCCACTCTATAGCGCCGTCAATTTCACTATCGAAAAGATGCAAAAAGAATCCCTTGCCAAAAAAATCGAATACCGAGGCGATGTGAACAGTATCGAAAAACAGGAGGCCACCGAGTATTTCCTGCAAAAACACAACATTGAGGTGATCGATATTGCACACGCTAGAGGGGTGACCATCGCTCGAAAATTTGTCATTTTTGATGAGGCACAGAACGCCTCTAGTGCCACCATCAAGCTTATTGGAACACGCATGGGCGAAGAGAGCCGTATCGTATTTTTGGGTGATTGGGCGCAGATTGACCACCCCTATCTCAGCAAATTTCGTAACGGAATCGTCTCCATGCTCCAAAAGGCCAAGCAGGATAACTTCATCGCAGGAATTCAGCTCAAGCAGACGATTCGTAGTGAAATCGCGGGATGGTTTCAACAAAACTTTTAATCCTTAGCTTAGTTTTTATTTTTACGATTGGGCATAGAAAAGTAGGAGTAAAATTTATCGATCTTATAAAAAAGGAGAAAAATTATGAGAGCAGTCACCGCTCAAGCCATTACAGAGGCTGTCGCAAAACTCTGTAAGGAAGCCTGCTACTATGTCACACCTGATATGTACGCCGCCTTCAAAAAAGCCGAAGAGACGGAGGTTTCACCCCTTGGCAAGCATATTCTAGGAAGAATCATAGAAAACGCTGACATTGCCAAGAGAGAGGATATGCCTATCTGTCAAGACACCGGGATGACAGTCGTCTTTGTAGAAATCGGTCAAGAAGTCAAGATCGAGGGGGGCTACATTGAAGACGCCATCAACGCGGGCGTAGCCAAGGGCTACACTGAGGGCTACCTACGAAAATCTGTCGTTGGCGAACCTCTCTTTAACCGAGCTAACACCAAAGACAACACTCCAGCGGTCATTCACACTCGAATCGTTCCCGGAGATAAACTCAAGCTCAAAGTCTGTCCCAAGGGCTTTGGAAGCGAGAACAAAAGCGTTCTTAAGATGCTTGTTCCCGCCGATGGTCTTGAAGGAGTCAAAAAAGTATTCCTTGAAGCCGTCAAACTCGCTGGTCCTAACGCCTGCCCTCCTATGGTCATTGGTGTAGGCATCGGTGGAACCATGGAAAAAGCGGCGATTCTTGCCAAAAAAGCAGCGGTTCGCTCCGTTGATTCTTATAATGAGCATCCTGACTATGCGCAACTTGAAAAAGACCTGCTAGAGATGGCTTGCGCCACAGGGGTAGGCCCTCAGGGTCTAGGCGGAATCAACACCGCTGTCAAAGTCAACATTGAGTGGTATCCCACTCATATTGCTGGCCTTCCCGTCGCTGTTAACATCAACTGCCACGCCGCTAGACACGCTGACGTCACGCTATAAGAAGAAGGAGTTTTATTATGTCACACGCTATTAAAATCACTGCACCCTTTGACAAAGAGACCGCGAAAAAACTAAAAGCTGGCGACAATGTCCTGATCAGCGGAACCATCATCGCTGCTAGAGATGCCGCCCACAAGGCCCTCACTGAGGCGCTCGCTAGAGGTGAGACACTTCCTGTTGATCTCCAAAATGAGACCATCTACTATCTAGGTCCAAGCCCCGCAAAGCCCGGCGAAGTGATCGGTGCTGCAGGCCCCACCACCAGTGGACGGATGGATAAATACACCCCCACAATTCTTGATCTTGGCGTGAGTGGAATGGTCGGCAAAGGCTATCGCTCCAAAGAGGTGATCGAATCCATCAAGAAAAATGGTGCGGTTTATATGGTCGCTATCGGTGGCGCTGGAGCACTAATCGCTAAGTCCATTAAAAAATATGAAGTTCTCGCCTATCCAGAGCTTGGACCTGAGGCGGTGGCTCGATTGACTGTGGAAGATTTCCCTGCAATTGTGGCGATCGATTCTGAGGGCAACAATTTCTATGAAATGGGTCAAAAACCCTACGCGAAAATCTAGCTTTAGGTTAAAGAAAAGATGACTAAGGTGCACAAGAATCCTCTTTCTATGCCCTTGGTTGGGTTGTTTTTCTTCTGTTCGTATTATACGAACAGAATAGTTAAAATGGTTTAGTTTCTCTTGTAGAAAAAACCTTATAATCGTTAGCGTTACCTTTTATATGTTATCAACTAGGATAACTTTCATAAAAGGATCAAATTAAACACGAGGGGAAAATTATGGAATTCTTTCTTCAGCTGCTAGTCGTCTTGGGGTGCCTCTTTTATGGTGCCAAAAAAGGGGGGTATAGCACTAGGTCTATTGGGCGGTATTGGTCTTGTCATCCTCATCTTTGGTTTCCACTTGCCTCCAGGCAAAGCACCCGTAGATGTTATGCTCACCATTATTGCCGTAGTTGCAGCGTCAGCGACATTGCAAGCTTCAGGCGGTCTTGATGTTATGTTGCAAATCGCTGAAAAAATTCTGCGAAAAAACCCAAAATATGTAACTATTTTGGCTCCTTTGGTCACCATGATTCTTACCATGCTTTGTGGAACAGGTCACGTGGTCTACACCATCATGCCTATTATCTACGATATTGCGATCAAAAACAACATTCGCCCAGAACGACCTATGGCGGCGGCTTCTATCTCCAGTCAAATGGGTATCTGCGCTAGTCCCGTTTCTGTTGCTATCGTCTCTTTCGTTGCTCTTTTGGCAAAGTCACATTTGGCTAATGGTGCTGAAATCAGCCTCATTACCGTTCTCCAAATCACCATTCCATGCACCATTGCAGGGGTATTAGCAATTGGTATCTTCAGCTGGTTCAGAGGTAAAGACCTTGATAAAGATCCTGATTTCCAGGCTTTCATCTCTAACCCTGAAAACAAACAATATGTTTATGGCGAAAGCGCCACTCTTTTGAATCAAAAACTTCCCACCAGCCAATGGGTAGCTATGTGGATATTCCTTGCAAACATCGCTGTTATTGCGCTTCTTGGTATGTTCCCCGAGCTTCGCCCCTCTTTCCCTGATGCAAAAGGTGTCCTTAAACCAATGAACATGGTTCTCACCATCCAAATGTTCATGTTCCTTGCGGGTGCATTGATTGTTATCTTCACCAAAGTGGATACATCTAAAATCTCCAAAAATGAAGTTTTCCGATCAGGTATGATCGCGATTGTCGCTGTTTTTGGTATTGCATGGATGGCGGAAACCGTATTCTTGGCTCACCTCGCCGACATGAAAGCAAGCCTTGGCGATGTAGTAAAACAACATCCTTGGACATACGCCCTTATGCTTCTCCTTGTGTCTAAATTCCTAAACTCTCAAGCGGCCGCAGTTGCGACTATGGTTCCTGTAGCCCTTGGCGTAGGTGTTGAACCTGGATATATCCTAGCTTTTGCAGCAGCGTGCTATGGTTACTATATTCTCCCCACCTATCCAAGCGACCTTGCCACCATTCAATTTGACCGATCTGGCACTACCAAGATTGGTAAATTCGTTATCAACCACAGCTTTATTCTGCCTGGACTCATCGGAGTGGGCACCTCTTGTGTGTTTGGTTTTATTTTGGCAAGTGTGATGGGTTACGTATAAATCACCGCTATCACCTTCTAACCCTTCACACCTCTTTTTCTTTCCATATCTTGGGGGTTCCCCCCGAGATATGCTATACTCCTCATCTATCTTTTTTTCAGGATTTCCATGTCAAAAAAACTCCATCTCATCTCTCTAGGCTGCACCAAAAACTTAGTCGATAGCGAAGTGATGCTGGGACGACTCAAAAGTTATGAGATCACCCCTTTAATCGAAAAAGCCGATGTGATCATCGTGAATACTTGTGGATTCATCGAAGCGGCCAAACAAGAGAGTCTATCGGTTCTCTTTGAAGCGCTAGAGCGCCGCAAGAAAGGGGCGATTCTTGTGGCTAGCGGCTGTCTTAGCGAGCGCTACCATGAGGAGCTTTTGAGAGAGATTCCAGAGATTGACATCATCACAGGCGTGGGGGATTACGATAAAATCGATCAGATGGTGAGAGAGCGCCAAGGCTTCCACTCAGGCGAAGTCTTTCTTGCTAGCGAAGAGCAGGAGCGAGTCATCACTGGTTCTAGCGTGCACGCCTATGTGAAGCTAAGCGAAGGGTGCAACCAAACCTGTAGCTTTTGCGCGATTCCTCAATTCAAGGGCAAACTCCACTCCAGAACCCTCGAATCCACCCTCAAAGAGGTGAAAAACCTCATCGCCAAAGGCTTCACCGACTTCTCTTTTATCGCCCAAGACACCAGCTCCTACCTGCGCGATCGCGGCGAAAAAGAGGGGCTCATCCAGCTTATTGGAGCACTTGACTCTCTAGAGGGAATCAAAAGCGCTCGAATCCTCTACCTCTATCCCTCCACCGCCAGCGCCAAACTCATCCAAGCCATACAAAAATCTCAAGTGGTGCAAAACTACTTTGATATGCCCCTCCAGCACATTGCCGAATCGATGCTAAAGAGGATGAAACGCGGAGCCAATCAAAAAAAACACAAAGAGCTCTTAGAGCGAATGCGCCAAGTGCCCCACTCTTTTGTGCGCACCACGCTTATTCTTGGGCATCCAGGCGAGAGCGAAGAGGAGTTTGAGGAGCTTTGTCGCTTTTTAGAAGAGTTTCGATTCGATCGGGTGAATCTCTTTGCCTACTCCGATGAAGAGGGTACAAGCGCCCACAAAATGGAAGGCAAGCTAGACAAAAGGGTGATCAACGCCCGCCTCAAACGCCTTGATAAGATCATCCAAAAACAGCACAGAGCCCTTCTAAAAGAGATGGTAGGGCAAGAGATTCCCGTGATCTTAGAGGGCGGATCGAGTGAACATGAGTTCTTCTATTCCGCTAGAGACGCTCGATGGGCGCCAGAGATTGATGGAGAGATTTTGATCAACGAGACCCTTCTTCCCCAGCCCGCCCCTGGTCACTACTGGGCTAAAATCACCCAAGTCGCAGGCAAACAGCTCCTAGCCACCCTCACGAGGCGATGGGAAAAATAATCCAACTCCAAGAGGAAGAGCGACTCCGCCAAGGAAAGAATCTCTTAGGATTCTCAGGAGGGGTTGATTCCACAGCCCTCTTTTTCCTCCTCCTAGAGAGGGAGATTCCCTTTGACATCGCTTTGGTGAATTACCATCAAAGGGCTCAAGCCAAAGAAGAAGAATCATACGCCAAAGAGCTAGCCCATCGCCACCAAAAACGCTGCTTCACTCTCTCTTGCCCTCTTGGCCCCTCCAATTTTGAACACCAAGCACGCCTAGAGCGCTATCGCTTTTTTGAATCCCTCATCCACCAAGAGGGGTATGCACGACTCCTGCTCGCCCATCATCTAGGGGATCGCTTGGAGTGGCTCCTCATGCGACTTGCCCAAGGGAGCTCTCTATCCACCCTTCTTGGCTTCTCATCGCGTGAGATTCGCCTAGGCTATGAGCTCATCCGTCCCCTAGGAGAGATCACCAAAGAGGCGCTTTATGACTACTTGCATCAGCACCAGATTCGCTATTTTGAAGATGAAAGCAATCGCGACCCTAAGCCGCTGCGCAATCGCTTCCGCCCTTTGAGTGAAACTCTCCTCAAGGAGCACGCCCAAGGTCTCCTTCAAAGCTTCCGATTCCTCCAAGAGGAGCGAGAGATTCTCTATGGAGAGGACCCAAGAATTCGCCGCGATTCTCTCTTTTATTTCCCTTCCCAAGAGAGAGAAACCCAAAACCTCCACCTCATCGACCTCTCTTTAAAGGCGCTTGGATATGTGATGAGCCAAGGGGAGCGCCAAGAGCTGTTAAAGAGCGGATTTTGCGTGGTTTTAAAAGGAAAAGTGGCCATTGGCAGGAGTGAGAGGGGAATCTTTATCGCCCCTTTTGAGCGAGTGATTATCCCCAAAGCTCAAAGAGAGAGGCTAAGAATCGCCAAGATTCCTCCCAAAGTGCGCCCCTACTGCTTTATGGCTGGAATCGATTCGCTTTTATAGAGCTCCAAGTGGGCACGGAAAAAGAGCGCATTTGATTCACTCTTTAGCAAAACAGGGAAATCCACCTTCACGACTCGCCCCATTTTGGAGACCTCATCCATGAAGCGATGGAGCAAGGAGGAGTTGGCCGCACGCCCCTCAATCACAAATCGTGCCACCTCAAAGCCAATCTGGCGTTTCTCCCTAGAGAGCTCACTCACCTTCAAATCCTCAAAAAATCCCGACAAAACACTCTGGAGCACTTGAGCGTCACTGGTTTGGGCGAGTGCCTCTAGGGTTGCGGCATTGAGCTCTTTGAAATCACGGAGCTCTTTATCGATGGCATCATAATCTTTTTTGGTCTCATTATAGAGGAATTCAGACTTTCGATACTCAATATTGGCGCGACGAAAATCATCCAGCGCAGGAAGCACCCACCCAAGAAAGAGAAGCGCCACCCCCACTACATAGAAGAGGAACCAAAGCGTGTTGCGAATCCAGTCGATCTCGCGAAGCGATTCAGTGAAGTTATTCATGATTTTTAGGGCTCCTCTTTGAGTCGGCTCACCGAGACGAAACTAAACCAACCATTGGGAAGCGCGTAGAAATCAGCGCGACTCTCATGAAAAATAGAGCGCAAAGGCACTTCAAGCAAAAAGCTATAGATCTCTTTAGAGGGAGTGATTCCCTTGATGGTGAGCCTATCGCGCTCCATCTCAATCGCTTGGAGGGTGATTTGATCGGGAATGAGCTCAAAGAGATTCTTCACGCTCTCAGAAAGCATTCCATTTTGCGTCCTCAAATCATCGGCGAAGCTCTTCTCAAAGCGCACTCTCTCCATCTCGCTCTTAAGCGCGGCGATCTGCACCAAGAGCTCTTGCTTGCTCTTTTCGCTCTCTAGGGCGCTTTTGAGCATATAGTCTCGTTGCATCTGCAAAAATCCCACGAAAAAGAGCAAGATTCCAAAGGTCAAGATGACATAAAAGAGCCAAATCCTCGTGATTTTGAGCAGAATTCTCTTGGGTTGGGGTGCGATGAAACTATATCCCACGCGCCCCTCCTTCTCTCTCTTTGATCTCAAGCTCCGCCATCTTCACCAAAGAGGAGGTGACATCGAGCGCATGGGTCTTGATATCGATAAGGAGAGTGTTTTTGAGATAGGTGAGCGCCCCTGAAGAGATTCCATAGGTGTCCAAAATCACAATCTCATCGATAAAGTCACTTCGATAGACCTCATTTTTGTAAAATTCGCTCAAAGAATCCTTGATGAACTTTGCCACACTAATCGCCCTTGCAAAGTCATCCAGCGCACTCCTCTCCTCCTCTTTTTCGTTGTGTTTGGGCAAAGGAGCTTCATGCTCTTCAAAATCCTCAATCATGACGCTATCATCAAGCTCCTCTAGCTCCCCAATCTCCTCCAGCTCATTATCCAATGCGCTTAGTGCCTCAGTGATTTTGGCTGGAGAGGCGGGCTCTAGGGGCGTCTCTCCAAGCGCCATCTCCTCCTCTGGCTTCTTCTCTGTGCTCGCTTCCATCTCGCTCTCTAGAATAAAAAACCCGCCAAAATAGAGCCCCTTGGCGTTCATGATTGCCAAAGCCAAATCCGATTGCTGCTGAAGCACATAGAGGCGCTTCTTCTCATCCAATCGCCCCTTGATTCCCTCATAAAGCAGTGCAAAAGGAGAAAAGAGGAAATCAACCCCTTGGCTTTTGGCAAACTTCCCTCTCGCCTCAGCGATTCCTTCTCTAGAGATGTAGGCACTCCATGCCTCCTGAACAATGACGCTTCTCACCTCATTAGAGCGGATTCCAAACTTCAAATACTCATCCGCCCTAATGGTGTCTATCGCCCCTTGGTGGATGGAGTGGCTTAGAGTGGCGACATAGGTAAAAGGGTGCTTTTTACGAAGTTTGCGGATGAATTTAGCCGCCTCAATGGGAATATCTCCAGGAACTGTCCTAAACTCCTTGAGCTCGTCGTGGAGGATTTTCCCCTTTTTGAGCGTCAATACACGAGTGTAGCAATTCCTCGAATCGACATTCACGCCAATGATAAGCGTGGAGAACATATCCTTAACGATGCGCTGTATGCTCAAAGGTTAACCCCAAAATTCTCTCTTTTTGTAATCTATTATATTAAGGTAGCTTTGCTTAAGAGCACCTCTAAAGTGCCTTGAGTTCTCGATCCAGCCGTTTATACCACGATTCTAATCGTTCCCTCTCCTCTTTGAGCTCCAAGCTAGAAGGAGCCCCGCTTCCCATGGAGGCAAACTGCTCTAGCGTCATCTTCACTAGCCACTCCAATCGCCTCTTCTGCTCCAAGCTTAGCTTAATCCCAAGCGAGTGCTCTATCTCCCCTTTTCGCTCCTTGGCCTCCCTCAAAAGCCCCTGCCACTCTCGCTCTTTTTTGGCCTCTTTGAGAACACTCATGGCTAGCCGATTGTAAGGGTCCAAACCCAGCGATTCTTGCGCCAATCGCTCTGCCTCTTTGTATTCACCTCGCGAGAGCTCGTATTGAGCCAAAAAAGCCCCTTGATAAGAGGGGGTGAAGTAAAGGTAGGTCAAAAGTCCAAACGCCAAAAGCGCCAACAGGGCAAAAAGCGGGGTTTTATTCACTCTATCTCCTCGGTCATCTTGGCATAAATGAGTGTTTTAGCCTCCTCTAGGCCAAGCCCTGATAGATCAAAAGGATCCCGCGCAATGAGCGTCACCCTAGAGAAGGGCTTGGGGATAAAAAACTTATCCCAACTCTTTAGCTGCCACGCCTCCTCAAAAAAGGCTCGAAAGACCACAATAGGACGCTCCGTCTTTTGAGAGATCATCACGATTCCATCCGCCACGCTATGGTAGGGTCCCCTAGGTCCATCAGGCGTGATGGCAATATCCCCTCCTCCTTCTAGCTCTCTAATGGCCCCAAGAAGCACTCGCTTAGCCCCCTTGCTGCTTGAGCCTCGCAAAGTCTTGAAGCCAAAAAAACCAATCATTCGTGCGATAATCTCTCCATCAAAATGGTCACTAATCATCACCGAGATTCTTGGCTTAGCTCTGATTTGACGATACAAAAAGGGCTGAAGCAACAGCTCTCCATGCCAAAACGCCACGACAAAGGAGCTCTCTTTAGAGATTTTCTCACTCACCACGAAGCGTTTTTTGCAACTCCAAAAAAGCAAACGCGTGATGCAGTATCCCAAAAAAGGCAAGATAGCCAGCGCCAAAGCGCGTCCCGTCTCTTTTTTTATAGCGGCTCTCCTATCAAAAAGGCTCGATAGGCCTCTTTTATTCTCACGGGAGTGATTCTACCCAAAAACTCCTCGCCCCCCTTCATCCTCACCATCTTTCCTGTATCCGTGCGCCCCTCGCACCACCCCTCATCCCTTCTTTGATGCTCCCAGAGTACGGAGTGAATCGCGCCGACCTCTTTTTGATTCAGCTCCTCCAATATCTCTTTGTGGCGCGCTTGCAGTCGATGAAGTCGCTCGCTTGCCACCTCCTCATCCACGAGATTCTCCCATGAGGCTGCTTCAGTGTGAGGTCTTGGTGAATAGACAAAGCTATAGAGCGTCTCAAAACGCACTCTCTCTAGCACCTCCATCGTCCCTAAAAAATCCTCCTCGCTCTCTCCGGGGAATCCTACGATAATATCCGTTCCAATCGTCGTCTCTGGAGCAAGCGCCTTGAGTCTTTCAACGCGATTGATAAACCACTCTTGGCTATAGCCACGCCTCATGAGCGAGAGGATTCTTGTAGAGCCGCTCTGGAGGGGCATATGGATGCTTTTGCAGATCTTGGGATTGCTCGCAAACTCCTCCAAAAACTCATCATCCATATGAAGAGGATGGGGCGAAGTGAATCGAAGGCGCTCGATTCCCTCCACTTGGCTAAGCTCGCGCAAAAGCTCGGTAAAGCTGATCTTTGGATGAGCCGAAGAGAATCGCCGTCCATAGTGATTGACATTCTGCCCCAAAAGCAAAATCTCCTTCACCCCTGCACTAGCAAGCCGTCTTGCCTCTCCCAAAATCAGATCACTAGGCACGGATATCTCTTGCCCGCGAGTGTGCGGCACGATGCAATAGGCGCACTTTTTATCGCACCCTATGGAGATATTGACCATCGCCTTGTAATCGTTTCGGCTTCCTGTGGCAAAGACATAGCTGCTATCATCATAATCTGTCGCCACCTCGACCGCCTTCTCTTGGTGAATCACTCGCGAAATCTTGGAGACATTGCGCGCGCCAAGCACAAAGCTCACGCTGGGTGCCTTTTTAAGAATCTCACTCCCTAAATGGCTCGCGGTGCATCCGCACACGCCGATCTTGGCCTCCTCTTTTTTCTCTTTGCTAAACTGTCCGATCTCAGAGAAGAGCTTGCGTTCAGGCTTCTCTCGGACACTGCAGGTATTGATGAGAATGAGATCAGCCTCTTTGGGATCATCAGTGAGGGTGTAGCCCTCTTTGGCTTCAAGCTCAGCGATCATATGCTCACTATCTCGCACATTCATCGCGCATCCGAGCGTCTGAATGAAAAGTTTTTTACTCACGGTCAAATTGCCTTTGTTATGGATAAAATTTCGGGATTTTGATACTTTTTTGGTTGGAGAGAGGATTTTAAAGAGAGGGTGTCAAAACATAGAGGCGGGGTCGGCGAGACCGCCTCAAACAGCCAGCTCCAGAAGCGTTTTAGATGATGTGCACCTCATACATATAGTCGCTCTCATCTAGCCCATAGCGAATCTCTCGAAAATAGACGCTACGCCCTTTGGACTCGAAATAGTCGATGAGATTCATCATGTCTTTGTGAGAGTTGTCTTTGTCAAAATAGAAGATCTTCTGGCCTTTGGCTTCCAACCTCTCTTCAAGCTTCTCTACCGAAATCTTCGTGGGCTTTCCCTCTATTTCGGTGCGTGCTAGTTTAATATCCATGCGTGTTGTGCCTTCCTCTCTTTTCAAGACTAAAAATGGATGGATTTTATCGGCTTTTGGCTTAAACTCTAAGCGAGTTTTCCCTGAGAGTCAAATAAAGCCCGTACAAAGTAATCTTATTATATAATTATAGACTACACCGAAAAAATCACCCCCAAATATCACATGAAGGAATCACAACTTTGGAAAAAATCTTAGACATCATCGAACTCATCGCTTACGAGAAGGGTCTCAAGATCGATAGCGTCGCGGGCGCCGTCAAAGAAGCCATCATCATCACCGCCAAAAAGAGTCTAGATGAGCATATCGCCTATGATGTAGAGATCGACAAGAAGAACAAGACCCTCAAACTCTATCAGAAGATTCTCGTCTGCCCCCCAGGTGATGAGCGTCTATCTAGCGATCCTGACAACCATATCTCTATCACCGAAGCCAAGGAGATGGATGAAGAGGTCGAAGTGGGTGATGAACTAAGATATGAGTTAAGCCTAGAAAATATGAGCCGAAGCGCCGTGAACACCCTCTACAAAGAGCTTGAATTCCACATCCAAAGACTCATTGAGACCCAGCTTTTTGAAAAATACAAATCCCAAGTAGGGAAGATAGTCTCAGGAAGCGTGGTGAGGGTGGATGATGAGGGGAATACCTTTGTCGAAATTGATGAGATTCGCGCCTTCTTGCCCAAGAAAAATCGAATCAAAGGAGAGAGTTTCAAAGTCGGTAATGTCGTGGGGGCGATTCTCAAGCATGTCTCCATTGATCGCAAAAATGGCATCCAGATCGAGCTCTCCCGCACCACCCCCAAACTCCTTGAAGAGCTGCTCCGCCTTGAAGTACCCGAGATCAAAGATGGAGATGTGACGATCGAAAAATGCGCTCGAATCCCAGGCGAGCGAGCCAAAGTCGCCATCAGCTCCTCTAGCCCCAAGATCGATGCAGTGGGCGCGACCGTGGGGGTCAAAGGAGTGCGAATCAACGCCGTGGGCAAAGAGCTCAAAAATGAAAACATTGACTGTATCGAGTATTCGCCCATCCCTGAAATGTTTGTCGCGCGCTCCCTTTCTCCTGCGCTCATCTCTAGCGTCAAGATCGATGGCACCAAAGCCATCGTCACCCTCCCTAGCGAGCAAAAGCCTAAAGCCATTGGCAAAAACGGCATCAATATTCGCCTCGCCTCCATGCTCACAGGCTATGAAATCGAGCTCATCGAGCAGGGCGGGGTCTTGGGTATCCCTACCGCTTCACTCACCCAAACCCCCAAAGAAGAGAAAAAAGATATCAGCTCACTCGCCTCACTCTTTAAAGAGTGAGAAGCGATTGCTCACTTTTTAATCAAAAACTTTTCTCCTTTAATCTTCTCTACGAAAAAATTACATTATAATTACCGCCTTTTCATTCAACACAAAAGGAGATGAGATGAAACTAGCAAAAATCAGCCTCGCGGCTGCAGTAGCACTCGGCGCGCTCTCTACAGCGAGCTTCGCCCAACCCCTCGAAGAGGCGATCAAAGGTGTGGATGTCAGCGGTATGCTTCGATACCGATACACCGATGATCGATTCAAAAACGCTAGCCATGCCAGTGGCGATAACAACACTGACGCTAAGCACGCATGGAGAGTCAACGCTGACTTCAAAACCCCAGTGGTGAACAATGTAGCCTTTAACCTTGGTATTGTCTATAACAATAGCAACAACACTAACAAGGGAAGCGGAACAGAACCCGGTCAAGGAACAGAGCAGTTCTTTGGAACAGGTCTTGGTGCGGGTGAGGATGGCAAGTTTGGCGTGGCCACTTTCTACGCGACCATCACCCCCTCTAGCACCAACACCGTGATCAATGTGGGTAAAATGAGACTTGACACTCCCGTGACTGACGCTCTAGATGACCGAGGCACAGGGATTATCGCTCTTAATAGCGACCTGCCCCACTGGACATTCGCGGGTGTAGCCCTTGATACATGGGCACTCGATGATGTGAATGCACCCGGAACAACTTCTGTCACCAAGGGTCTATATTCTGTAGCCGCTCTAGCCAACTATGGTGATTTCAATGCTCAGGTTTGGTATTTCAATGTAACAGACGCGCTCAAAAGCTTGATCTTCACCGAGCTATCCTACAAATATGACTTCTTCAGCATCAAGGGTCAGTATGCCTACAGCGATCTTGAAAATGGCGACAGCGGTCTCTTTGGTAAAAACTACCTAGGAGCTGGCAATGCTCTACCCAACAAAAACGCCCTCTACACACTCGAAGCAGGCGTGAGCTTCGCTCCTGTGAGTGCAAGAGTGGGCTATATCGGCTCTGACAAAGATGGCTACAAAGTCTCTTTTGACAACCAAGGCACCTACAGCATGGGGGGCAAAATTTGGAACGACCTAAGCATCACAGGCGTGAACTATAGCCCCGTCTCCGAAGCTCCTGTTGCGGGCGAAAAAAGAGAGTTAGAGGTGTTCTATGGCGCTGTGGATGTGGATGTGACCGATACATTGGCTCTAGGCCTAGAGTATGTCAAGGGTGAAAACAAAATCACCGATGCGGCTGGCTCTGACAAAGTCAAATTCCAAGAGATCACCCCTACCGTGACCTACCAATATAGCAAAAATCTCACCCTCTCTTCCTATTATGCAATGCTTAAAGTGAAAAACGATAGCCTAAAAAACAATCCTGGCTACGCTGATGCCAAGCAAAATGAACTTCGATTTGAGGCGCTTTACAAGTTTTAAGCCTCTCTTAACCCACTCTTTTGGAGGTTTCCTCCAAAAGAGTTAACCAAACCGTAACCTTTCGCCCCTCCCCTCCCCTAATTTCGCCCCTCGTATTGCATTCTCATTCCTTTTTGTATATAATCGATGCGTTGATTGAACTTCACCCAACACAAAAGGAGAATGAATGAAACTAGCAAAAATCAGTCTAGCTGCTGCAGTAGCGCTTGGCGCGCTCTCTACAGCGAGCTTCGCACAGCCCCTCGAAGAAGCCATCAAAGGCGTAGATGTAAGCGGATACCTCCGATATCGATACAATGATGATCGATACAGCGACAGAAACAATGTGAAAGATGCATCTGAAACGAGTGCGACTCATCAATACAAAGTGAAAGCGGACTTCAAAACCCCCGTAGTGAACAATGTCGCTTTCAACTTGGGAATCCTCTACCACAACGATCAAGCAACCACTAACAGGGGAAGTGGAACAACACCCGGTCAAGGAACAGAGCAGTTCTTCGGAACAGGTCTTGGTGCGGGCGAGGATGGCAACTTCGGTGTGAGCACCTTCTATGCAACCTACACTCCAGATAGCACCAAAACAACCGTCATGATCGGTAAACAGCTCCTCAACACTCCTGTAACCAACGCAGGCGATGAAGATAGAGGAACAGGTATTCTTGCTCTCAACAGCGATATCCCCAATTGGACCTTCGCTGCAGGTGCTTTTGATACCTTTGCCATCAATGACCTTATGAAGGGCTACATAGGCAATGAGAGATCAGTCACTAAAGGGCTTTACACTCTCGCTGCTTTGGCTAACTATGGTGATTTCACTGCTCAAGCATGGGCATTCGCTATCGAAGATGTCGTTAAAAATCTCTTCTTCGTAGAACTTGCTTATAAATACAGCATGTTTGGCATCAAGGGTCAGTATGCTTATGCTGCACTTGATAATGGCGACAATGGTCTCTATGGCAAGAATTATCTTGGAGCTGGAGATGAATTGGCCAAGAAAAACTCTCTATACACCATTGAAGCAACAGTAGACTACAAGCCTGTTGACTTTAAACTCGGCTACATCGGCTCTGGAAACGATGGCTACAGCGTCTCCCTAGATGATGAAGGTAAATTCAGCAAAGCGGGTAAACTCTGGTGGCAAAATAACGCTACTGGTGTCTCCATTAGCGCCCTTCCTCTTGGCTCTAAAGCCCTCCCAGGAAAAGATGAAGAAGATGAGTTGACCGTGGTCTATGTTGATCTTGGATACAAAGTCCTTGACAATTTGAGACTAAACATTGAGTATGTGGACGGAGAAGCGAAATTCAAAAGTCCTGGCGTAGCAAATGATAAACGAGAGTTTACTGAGCTTACTCCTGGGTTCAACTATCAATACAGCAAAAATCTTAACCTTTCTGGTTACTATGCAATGCTCAAAACAGATACTAACACACCTGGAGAAGAAGACGAGAAACGAAATAGAGCTCGACTTCAAGCTCTTTATAAGTTCTAAGAATCCCCTCTCATCTCCTTCAGACCTTTGCGGGTTTTCCCGCGGGGGTTTGTTATCTCTCCTCCTTTTTTAATCCTCCCCCTTCCTTAACCTTCCCACAGCTCCACTATGTTAGAATCGTCTATTATTTTCTGCATAAGCAACAGGAGTGTATGTTTTGAGAACCCATCTGTGCACACAATTAGGAGAGGGGAATATCGGCGAAGAGGTGATTCTATGTGGGTGGTGCAACACCTACCGCGATCATGGCGGCGTCATCTTCATCGACCTTCGAGATAAAAGCGGCATCATACAGCTCGTCTCCGATCCAGACGATAGTCCCAAAGCCCATGAAAACGCTAGAGTCGTCCGAGACGAATTCGTCCTCATCGCCAAAGGCAAAGTGCGCGCTAGAGGCACTGGATTAGAAAACCCCAAGCTTGCCACGGGCAAAATTGAGGTGATCTTAGAGGAGCTCATCATCGAAAACAGAAGCCTCACGCCCCCTATCACCATCGGTGATGAGAGTGTGGGTGAGGATCTGCGTCTTAAGTATCGATTCCTCGATTTGCGCAATCCCAAGGCCTATGACACCTTCAGGCTCCGAAGCAAAGCCGCGATCGCCGCGCGAAACTCTTTGGATGGCATGGGATTTTTAGAGGTGGAGACCCCTATCCTCACCAAAGCCACCCCAGAGGGCGCGCGCGACTATCTCGTGCCTAGTCGAGTCCACCCCGGAGAGTTTTTTGCCCTGCCCCAATCCCCCCAACTCTTCAAGCAGCTTCTCATGATCTCAGGCTTTGATCGCTATTTTCAGATCGCCAAATGTTTCCGAGACGAAGATTTGCGTGCAGATAGGCAGCCTGAATTCACCCAGATTGATGTGGAGATGAGCTTCTGCGACCAAGAAGATGTGATGGGAGTCGCCGAGAAGCTTTTGGGCGATATTTTTAGCGCTTGCGGACACACCATCCCTGAGCACTTCCCTCACCTAACCTATGACAGAGCCATGGAAGAGTATGGCTCGGACAAACCCGACCTCCGCTTTGAGATGCCGCTAGTGGAAGTGATCGATCTTTTTGGCGATTCAAACAACGAGATTTTTGCCAAAATCGCCCAAGATTCTAAAAAGAATCGCTTCAAAGCCCTCAAAGTCAAGGGCGGAGACCTCTTCTTCACTCGTAAAACCTTGGGAGTCTTGGAGGAGTTTGTCAAGAAATTTGGCGCGGCAGGTCTTGCCTATATCCAAGTCAAAGAGGAGGGACTCAAAGGTCCCTTAGTGAAATTCATGAGTGAGCGTTCCCTCTCTCTCCTCCTAGAGCGCCTAAACCCCGAAGTGGGAGATATCATCTTCTTTGGTGCGGGCGAGAAGAAGAGCGTTTGGGACTACATGGGACGATTGCGCCTTGAGGTCGCCAAGCAGATGGGACTCATCGATCCCAATCAGCTCTGCTTCCTTTGGGTGGTGAACTTCCCCATGTTTGAAAAAGATGAAGGCAAGGTCAAAGCCCTTCACCACCCCTTCACCATGCCCAAGAATCTTGACTGCGAGGATGTCGAAGAGATCAGCTCTATTGCCTATGATGTCGTGCTCAATGGCGTAGAGCTTGGTGGAGGAAGCATCCGTATTCACCAAGAAGCGATCCAAAAGCGCGTCTTTGACCTCCTAGGTATCGCCCCAGAAGAGGCCCAAGAGAAATTTGACTTTCTTCTTGAGGCACTCAAATTTGGTGCGCCTCCCCATGGCGGCTTTGCGATTGGCTTTGATCGGCTCATCATGCTGCTCACCCAATCCCCAAGCATCCGTGATGTTATCGCTTTCCCCAAGACACAAAAGGCCACTTGCCCTCTCACGAGCGCCCCAAGCCCCGTGAGCTCTGAGCAGCTCAAAGAGCTTCACATTCGTATCAAAGAGAAAACCCAAACCCACTAAAAAGGACGAAAAACATGAAAAAACTCTTCCTCATCATCGGCGCCCCTGGTAGCGGAAAGACCACAGACGCAGAAATCATCGCCAAAAACAATCCCGATTCTATCAATCACTACTCCACGGGCGAACTTCTCCGCGCCGAAGTAGCCAGCGGTAGCGAACGCGGCAAGATCATCGAAGGCTTCACCAGCAAAGGCAATCTTGTTCCCCTAGAGATCGTGGTCGAAACCATCGTGAGCGCCATCAAAAACGCTCCCAAAAATGTCGTCCTTATTGATGGCTACCCCCGAAGCACCGAGCAGATGGAGGCACTCGATAAGATTCTAAAAGAGGAGAGCGATGTTGAGCTCACCAATGTGATCGAGGTCGAGGTGAGCGAGCAAGTCGCCTGCGATCGCGTGCTAGGGAGAGCCAGAGGAGCCGATGACAACGCCGAAGTCTTCAGGAATCGCATGAGCGTCTATCTCGCCCCCCTCAAGCCTATCCAAGCGTTCTACACAGCCAAAGGCATCTTGCACAAGATCAATGGCGAACGAACTATCGAGGAGATCGTGAGCGAAATGGAAGGATTCATCAAGAGCCGACTATGAAGATTGACCGCTTCTACTCTGTGATCATCGGCACCGAACTCCTCAATGGAAGGCGCAAAGATAGCCATTTTGAGTTTTTAAACGCTCGCTTGGTGGAGCGTGGATTCTCCCATGTGGCTAGCTTTCTCCTCAAAGATGACCCCAAGCTTATCAAGGAGTGCTTTGAGCTGATCAAAAGGGATGAGAGGGCGGCGATGTTCTGCTTTGGCGGAATTGGCGCCACGCCCGATGACCTCACGCGAGAGATGGCGGCTTTAGTCTTCACCCAAGGGGAGAGCGCCTTTGAACCAAGCGCCAAGAGAATCATCCTTGAGCGCTTTGGAGAAGAGGCCTACCCTAACCGCATCCAAATGGCCTATGTGCCCTTGGGTGCCAAACCCCTAGCCAATCCCATCAATCAAATTCCCGGCTTTGGGCTAGAGAATCGCTATTTTTTCATGCCCGGATTTCCCTCTATGGCACAAGCCATGGTGCTGGAGGCGATCACGAGCTTCTTTGACCGCTATGAGACCGTCCATGCCATCAGTGTGGAGATCCAAGCCCCTGAGGAGCGTATCATCGCCTTCATGCAAAGCCTCCCTCAAGAGATCGAAGCAAGCTCGCTTCCTTCGATGGATTTGCGGCTGGTCTTTAGCATGAGATGCGAGAGGCTGGAGATTCTTCAAGAATCTTATGCCAATCTCACAAGCTACCTTCAAGAGCGAAATCTAACCTATCAAACCCTCTAAACGAAAGGAACTTTCAATGAATATCGAAAAAATCTGCTATGGCGAGAATCCCGACAAACTCAACGCGGTGATTGAGATCCCCTATGGCTCCAACATCAAATATGAGATCGATAAAGAGAGTGGCGCGGTGGTCGTAGACCGCGTGATGTATAGCGCCATGTTCTATCCTGCTAACTATGGCTTTGTGCCCAACACGCTAGCTGATGATGGCGATCCTGCCGATATTTTGGTGCTCAACGAATATCCCTTGCAAGCGGGAAGCGTGATTAAATGCCGACTCATTGGAGTGCTCGTGATGGAAGATGAGGCGGGAATGGACGAGAAGCTTCTAGCCGTGCCTGTGACGAAGATCGACCCACGATACGAGGGAATCCAAACCTATCAAGACCTCCCTAAAATCACACTGGATAAGATCAAAAACTTCTTTGAAACCTACAAGATGCTAGAGCCCAACAAGTGGGTGCGCGTCAAAGAGTTCAAAGATAAAGACGAAGCGGCCGCACTCCTAGAGAAGGCGATCAAAGCTTATGGAGGCGAAGGCTCTTGCTGCTGCGGCAAGTAACTTCTCCCCTCCTCCCTTGGGGGGTGAATGGATGACACCCATATTCCTTATCTTCATCCCCGCCCTATTTGCCCTTCTTATGCCCCTCTTTGCTCTGATGAAGATCGTCGAGCTCCGTTTTGTGGTCGCGCTTTTTTGTCTGCTCTTGTGCCTCATGCCCCTTCCTTTTTTGGAGAGCATACAAGAGAGCGGGGTCATTATCCAAAATATCAACTTTTTCTCCTTCTTTGAAGTGACCCTCACCATGGGATTCTTCGAGCTGATGTTCATCACTTTTTTCTCCTTTGTCTCCTTTGTCATTTCGCTCTATGGACTCTCTTATGAAGCCTTGAGTGCGCCTAGCGAAGATTTGCGTCGCTCTATCTCTTTCTTGCTGGCTTTGGCGGGAAGCTTTGGGATGTTGCTCTCTAGCAACTTTGGAAATCTCCTCTTTTTCTACCTCTTCACCAACACCTCTATCTACTGGCTCATCAAGAGCAATCTTGGCACAGAAGCCGCGCGTAAAATCTATCTCTTCTCCAACTTTCTCTCCTCCTCCTTTTTGATTCTTGGAGTTTTCACGATCTATCAGACGCTAGGGAGCGGGGATATGTATGAGTTTGGGGCGAATCTCAAAAACATGGATCGATTCTCACTCTACATGGCGATGGGGCTTTTTCTTCTCTCTTTCTTTGTGAAAGCAGAGATATTTCCCCTCAATGTTTGGATTGTCAACCTCTATAAAGAGAGCGAACCTCAAAATGTTGCCTTTTTCTCAGCCGTCACCACCAAAGCCTACTTCATCGCGCTCATCCAGCTCCTAGCCATATTTTTCAAGCTCTCCCCTCTGCTCCAAGAGGCGATGATTCTTGTAGGAGGGATTAGCATGGTTTTTGCCAATTTCCATGCCCTGCGCGAGCTCTCCATCAAGCGCGTGCTCGCCTACTCCTCCATGTCACAAATCGGCCTCATCATCATGGGGATTGGCTATAATCTCCATCAAGTCAATGAGGGCATCTTCTTCCATCTCATCAACCACTCGCTCGCCATCAGTCTCATGTACCTCTCTGTGGGCTATATTGCTAGACAATACAAGGGTGATGACACGGGGCTCTTGCGCGGCTGCTCCATCGCTATGCCCATTAGTTCCTTCTTTTTCACGCTTGGGGCGATGTCGCTCATGGGATTTCCGCCTTTTTCGGGATTCTTTAGCAAACTGCTCATCCTCAAAGGCTTTGCCGACTATCAGCTTTTCACCCCGATTCTCTTTATCTTTCTCGCCTCGCTAGGGGAGGCCCTACTCTATTTCCGCATCATTCGCACCTTCTACTCCAATCGCCCCAGCAAGCTCATCAAGCACACCATTGTCCCCAACCTCATGTACGCCTCTATCATGATTCTTGGGGCGCTAGTGATCTATCTTGGAGTTTTCCCTTCAAGCCTCTTTTTTATTGTGAGCAGTGGCGTGGAGGAGTTCATGAATGGCAAAATCCTCATCCCCATCGGAATAAGGGCGTTCCAATGAATGTTCAGCTGCTCTTTCTTCTCTTTTTTGCCGCACTAGCTCTCATCTCGCTCTCTATTTTGGGGCGCTCAAGAGATCTCATCTCCATCATCTTCTCCTTTGCCCCTTTTCTGATCCTTCTTACTCTCCTTAATGAAGGAAGTGAGTTCCTCTACCACTATGATCTTTCTAAAATCATCACACTCTCTTTCAGCTTTCGAATCGATGGAATCGCCGCCTTTTTTGGAATCTTGATCACCCTAGCTGCACCGATTGTAACGATTCTTGTCTATCGTCAAGAGCTAAGCGAGCGATTCCTCTCTCGATTCCACCCCCTCTTTCACACCCTTCTAGGCGGCGTGCTCATCATCATCTTTTCGGGCGATTTCATTAGCTTTATTGCAGGCTGGGAGATTATCAACTGGAGTAGCTACTTCCTCCTCATGCTCAGCAAAAGCGAGAATCGCCGCGGTCTTTTGCGCTACCTGATCGCCACTCAAATCTCGACTCATGCCCTCTTGCTGGGCTCACTCATCCTCTACTCTCACACGGGCAGTTTTCTCTTTTCAGGGAATGAGTCGATTCTCAAAACCCTCAGCGAAGAGACCCAAATCCTTTTGCTTCTACTCTTCTCCAGTGCCTTTTTGGTGCGCATGGGAGCGCTTCCCGTGCTTGAATCCTACTCTAGGATTCTCCAAGACGCTCCTAGGGCACTCTCGCTCTTCCTCGCTGTCGCCCTCTCCAAGATTCCCCTCTATGGGCTTTTTCTCTTTAGCTTCTATTTTGTCTTTGATCACTTTGACGCCTCCGATAAAGTCCGCCAACTCTACCAATATTTTTTGGCGCTCGTGGGTGTAGGCACGGTGCTTTTTGGCTACTACAAAACCCTCAAGGAACGCGGAGGCGTTGGATTCTTGCCCTCGCTCTCTATCGCAGAGGGAGGCTATCTAATCGTCTCGCTCTCCTCGCTCTCTTGCTACTCCTTTAGCGGATTCTTTTTGCTCACGCTCAACCACACGCTCTCGCTCACGCTGCTTTATATCGTCTGGCTCTGCCCCCACCATCTTTGGTATAAAAGCCACGAACCCACCTCCAAAGGGCGGCGAAACTTCTCGCTCTCCTCTTTTATTGGAGTCTTTAGCCTCCTTGGAATCCCGCCCTTTTTTGGTTTCAGCCTCAAAATCATGCTCCTAGAATCGCTCGTCTATGAAAATCTCTTCATCATCGGTGCGCTCGTGTTGCTCGGATATGCGATGGCATGGTGGCTACTTTTCCATCAGGCAAGAATCGCACTAGAGCAGATCAGAGCCAAAGAGTTTCAGGTCTCCGAACCGCAGAGCTTTGTGGGTGCTATTGTGGCAGGAGTCATCCTCACCCTAGGGATATTTCCGATCATCCAGCAAAAAATCATGGAGGCCCTTTTTGAGAGCATCGGCTGGTTTGGGCTCTCTTGGGCACCCTTCCCGCTCTTCTCCGCCCTCACCTACTCGATGGTTCCCTATCTTGGCGCGACCGTTGTTTTGTCGATTCTAAGCCTCGTTTGGATCTCTTTCTTGCGCCGCAAATGGGCGTAAAAGTCCTTTAAGAGAGGTACTCCCTTAAGGCTTGCTCGATCTCGCGTGGATTGGATTTAGAAACAAACCCATCCGCATTGAGTTTGGTGGCCATATTTTTATTCGAATCGCCACTCATGGAAGAGTTGACAATGATAGGAATCTCCCTTGCAAGGGCGTCCGCTTTCATTCGCTTGATCACTTCAAAACCCGAAACTTCAGGCATTTCCAAATCAGTGATCACCACGCCCACCTCCTCGATCACGCTTGGGGAGCTAAAGAGGTAATCAAGGAGCAATTTGCCATTCCCAAAATCGTGATGCACCACGCCCAACTGATCCAAAATCTTCTGCATCATCTTCATTGCACTCGGAGAATCCTCAGCCAAAAGCACCATTTTATCCGCCTTGATGCTTTTTATGTTTTTCAGCTCATCCTCTTTTTGGCTCTCCAGATGAGGGAAAACATCCACGAGCATCCGCTCAATATCGACAATTTGGACGATTCGACCATCTTCGTAGCGCACGGTGGCTGTCACCTTTCCATGGGCAATCCCCTGTTCGGTGGCCTGCGTCACCTCATCCCATTTCCGACTGATGATTTTTTTCGCCCCATAGATTCTGACACCGACCACAAAATCAGAAAAATCACAAACCGCCACGATGATCTTCTCTCCAGGCGTGGAGAACTCTCGAAGCTCACTCCAAGGAGAATCATACGCTGCAAAAATCCATCGCCTTAGATCAAGCAGAGGGATTGTCTCGCCCCTCACGCTCATAAAGCCCATCATCACGCCATTATTAGAGCCTTCTGTTTGCGAGAGCGATTCTGAATATTGAATGATCTCGCGCACTTTAAAGACATTGGTCGCATAGATCTGTCCCTCAGGCTCTAGCTCAAAACAGAAAAATTGAACCTCATTATTGAGGTGAAGCGAGGTGGTCTGATCAATATTTATCATCATAAAAACCTTTTCATCGTGGTGGATGTGTAGCCATTTTGGATTATACCCAAAAGTTTGCAAGCGAGGCTAAGCTATAATCCTCTCCAAAAAACCCAAAGAGAATCTTCATGAACCCCGACCAATATTCCCAAGCCATAGAGCGTCTCAATGCGTGGGCACACGCCTACTATGTGCTGGATGCACCCCTTGCCACTGATGAGGAGTATGACCAACTCTATCACGAAGCGCTCGCTTTTGAGCGCCAAAACCCAGAGCGCATCCACCCCGCCTCCCCCACTCAAAGAATCGGAGGAGCCCCTTTGGAGGGATTTCAAAAGGCCTCTCACTTGGAGCGAATGTGGAGCTTGGAGGATGTTTTTGATTTTGGTGAGCTCAAATCTTGGGCGGAGCGCCTCTACAAGCAATTCCCGCATGCCACTTTTGTCTGCGACCCCAAGTTTGATGGGGCGAGCCTCAACCTTCTTTATGAAGAGGGGAGGCTGGTACGTGCCGCCACAAGGGGTGATGGGCTTATTGGCGAAGATGTAACTCAAAACGCCCGCACGATTCCCTCCATCCCTCTCTCTATTCCCCTTTTAGAGCGCATTGAAATTCGCGGAGAGGTGGTGATTCCTAAAGAGGATTTTGAGAAGCTCCAAGAAGAGCGTCTCAGGGAAAACGAATCCCCTTTTGCCAATCCAAGAAATGCCGCAGCAGGCAGTCTGCGCCAGCTCGATCCCGCCATCACAGCCAAGCGCAAACTTCGATTCATCCCTTGGGGGGTGGGGGCGCATCCTTTTAAGACGGGGAGTTTTTTTGAGATCATGAAGAGCCTAGAATCGTATGGATTCATCCGCTCACCTGAGCGCACTCGCTGCCATAATATTCACGAGATTGAGAGAGTCTATGCACTCCTAGTGAGCGAACGCAGCACCCACCCTGTGATGCTAGATGGGATGGTGGTGAGGGTCGATGAGATCGCCTACCAAAGAGAGCTTGGCTACACCATCAAAGCCCCACGCTTTGCCTGCGCCTACAAATTCCCCGCCATAGAGAAAAAGGCTAGGCTTCTTAGCATCACGCTCCAAGTGGGGCGAAGTGGCGTGGTGACGCCCGTGGCCAATCTAGAGCCCGTGGAGATCGAAGGGGCGATGATCTCTCGCGCCACTCTCCATAATTTTGATGAGATCAAGCGCCTTGATGTTCGCGAGGGGGACTGGGTGAGCCTTATTCGCAGCGGAGATGTGATCCCTAAGATCATCCAGCCCTTCGCCCATTTGCGAAGTGGCGAGGAGAAGCCTCTCTCTCGCCCCACCCACTGCCCCGAATGCGGGAGTGAGCTGCTGGTTGAAGAGGTGCTCATCAAGTGCCAAAACCTCAGCTGTCCCGCTAGAATCAAAAACTCTCTCATCCATTTTGCCAGCAAAAAGGCACTCAATATAGATGGCTTAGGAGAGAAGATCATTGAACAACTTTTTGAAGCAGGGCTAATCAAAGAGTTTGAAGATCTCTTCTCCCTCACTAAAGAATCGCTCCTATCCCTAGAGGGGTTTAAAGAGAAAAAGGCGCAAAACCTGCTTGATGCTATCCAAGGGGTTAGGGGTTGCGACCTATGGCGATTCATCAACGCCCTAGGAATCGAGCATATTGGCGAGGGTGCGGCTAAGAAACTCTCTCATGCTTTTGGGCTAGCCTTCCACCTCCAAAACCACGAGGCCATTATCGGCCTAGAGGGTTTTGGAGAGGAGATGGCGCAATCACTCCTGGAGTTTTGCCGTGTCAATCATGAGCGAATAGAGCATCTCCTAGGGCTCATAGAGCCGCTTGCCCCCATACAACTCACGCCTCAAGATTCCCCTATAGCGGGCAAAAGCTTTGTCATCACAGGCACTCTCTCCGCCCCCAGAGAGCACTTTGTGGAGCTTCTCACCTCGCTAGGAGCCAAGGTGGTCTCTAGTGTCTCCAAAAAGAGTGACTTTCTCCTCTATGGAGAGAGTGCGGGGAGCAAGCTAGAGAAGGCCAGAGAGCTAGGCGTGAGATGCGTGAACGAGGAAGAGCTCGGGGAGATTCTTGAATCTTAACGGAAAATTGCGTAGACCTTATAAAAGAGCAAGCCCACAAGGGCCAAAAAGGCTAGATAAGAGTATTCCATTCTAGCGCTCCAAGAATCGCTCATCCATGAAGCTCTCCGCATGGACGCGCTCAAAGGCGCTCTTGAGCGAGACGAAAAAGTCAGGATTCTCCTGTTCCATCTTCTGGAGCATCTTCTTGGTCTGCTCTCTGGCAAAGGGAGGCTTATCATGCTGGGCGGGGCAGTTACAAAGAGGCGTTTGGAGGTTGTTTTTGAGCACAAAATCGACCATTTGCCGCTCCCTTAGCCAAATGAGCGGACGAATCACCCAAAGCCCATTGTAAGCACGATAAATAGGCGGCATGGAGCGAATCGCGCCATTGTAAGAGAAATTCATAAAAAAGCTCTCCGCCGCATCATCGAGATGGTGCCCCAAAGCAAGCTTGTTATAGCCCCCCTCTAGCGCCTTGGAGTAGAGCGCGCCGCGCCTTAGGCGAGAGCAGAAGCTGCAATAAGAGCTATTCTCGCGCCGCTTCTCCTGCATCACCTCCATAATGTTGGTCTTAAAAACCTCATGAGGGATCCCATTCTCGGCGCAGTAGTTTTGAAGATAGCTGAAATCCTCCCCGATTCCATAATCCACCGTGAGCGCTTTGAATTCAAACTTAAAAGGAGCATGACGCGCAAGCCGCGCTAATAGGGTCGCCAAAAGGAGCGAATCTTTCCCTCCGCTAAGTCCCACAAGAACACGGTCATTCTCGGTGATAAGCTTAAAATGGGCGTTGGTCTTGCCAAAAGTGCTGATAATTCTCTTGCTGATCTCTACCATGAAGCCCTACTTCATTCTCTCTAAAATCGTCTCGCCGCTCACGCTACTTTGGTCATACTTCACAATCGCCACTCTCTCATTCTCATTCACATACCACTCTAGCACCCCTTCCATCTCCAAAAGACGCGAAAATCGCTCCCTTGGATACTCTAGGAGTGAGAGGTAGAGATTCTTTTGATGGGCAGGATTCTTCATCCGAAAGATGAGAATCAGCCAAATGATCGAAACACTTCCCACAAAACAGGCGATGGAGAAAATCCCAAACCACTGGTAAAAGTGCCCGCCCAAAAGCCCGCCAAAAAAAGAGCCGAGATAACCAAAAGAGGTAAAAACCCCAAGGGCCGCCCCTTTTTGATGAGCTTTGGCGTATTTGCTAGCCAAGCTCTGCATAATGGGCTCGTGCGCCGAAAAACCGATAAAAAAGAGCATCACGCCAAGGATAAAGAGCCAAGGCTCGCGGCTCACCATACAGGTGTAAGAGAGCGCAAACATCACGATTCCAAAAAGTAACACCCCTTTAAAGTAGCCCTTTTTCTCGGCCAAAATCGCCGCGGGTGCCATGGAGAGTACCCCAAGAATGGCGGCGGGAATATAGACCTTCCATAAATCTTGGTGCTCAAAATGCATCCCCTTGACCAAAGCCAAAGGGATGATCAAAAAAGCAAGCGTCATGAAGGCTTTTTGGAGGAAGTTGGTGAGATTCATCAGTTGAAGATTCTTATCGTGCAACACCTCTTGCCAGCGGCTCTCCTCTGCCTCAAAGGAGTAGCTCACCAAGGGCGCCTCAGGGACATTGATAAAGAGCACCAAAATCGCCAAACTTGCCAAGAGGGCGGTGAGCCAAAAGAGCTTATCCACGCCAAAGGAGCTGCCAATGATCGGCCCTAAAATCATCGCGGCGGTGAAGCTCATGGAGATAGTCGCCCCCATCACAGCCATGGCCTTGGTGCGCCGCTCCTCCTTGACCAAATCCGCAATCATGGCGCTCACCACGCCCCCAATCGCCCCTGCTCCTTGGAGGAATCGCCCCACAATGAGCATCTCGATACTCTCCGCCATTGCACAGACCACCGAGCCAAGAACAAAGACCAATAGACCAAAAAAGATCGTCTTCTTCCGTCCGATACGGTCACTCACCAATCCAAAAGGAATCTGCAGGAGCACCTGCGTGAGCGCGTAACCTCCGATGGCGATTCCCATCAAAATCGGCGTCGCCCCCTCCATCTCTAACGCATAGAGAGAGAGCACAGGCATGACAATAAAAAGTCCAAAAAATCGAAGGGCCAGGATTCCGCTTAGGGGGAGCACCTGCTTAATCATCCATAAACCTCGTTTGAGTTAAGATTCGAGTCCTCTAAAAGGGTTTTGTTCTCAAAGCCCGAATTGTAACCCAACGCTTCATGCAAGGAGCTGAATTTGAAAATCCTCATCGCCACAGGAAACCGTGACAAACTCCAAGAGATCGCGCAGATTTTTAGCGATCACGAAGTGATGGGTTACCATGAAATCATGGAACCCTTTGAGATTATCGAAGATGGAGAGAGCTTCCAAGCAAACGCCATCATCAAGGCCAAGGCGATTCATGAGAGACTCTCGGCTCAAGATAGAGCGCGCTACCTCATCCTCAGCGATGACAGCGGGATCTCCGTGCCACTGCTTCATGGAGAGCCCGGAATCTACAGCGCCAGATACGCGGGAGAACCCCTCAGCTCCAAACGCAACCTTCAAAAACTGATCGAAGAGATTCAAAAAAGAGGAGCGGAGAGGACTCCCGCTCACTACACCGCCGCCATGGCAATGATTTTAGAGGGAAGAATCTATACCGTTCATGGATGGATGCATGGCGAAGCGATCATTGCCCCTAGGGGTGAGAGGGGCTTTGGATACGATCCGATGTTCATCCCTCAAGGGGAGAATAGGACGCTAGGGGAGATGGAAGAGTCAGAGAAAAACGCGATTTCCCATCGCGCCAAAGCCTTGAAGTTAGCTCGCAAGCTCCTTCAAAGTCTCACAAAAACCGAAGGCTGATTCTCGCTAAGTGCTCTTCTAGATGCCTAAAGATAGTGTCGATCTGTGCTATCATCTTTCACTTCTCCTTTGATTTATAGACTAAAGGAAGCAAAAATGATTCCTTATCGATTCATGAAATTTTTCAATGGGCGAAGTCTGCACGATCTCCACACCAAAATCATCCTTCTAGCCGCCCTGCTCCTCTCACTGCTTCTCCTACTCATCGCACTTAGCGAATATCCTTCTCTCTCCGAGCAGGGCAAAGAAGAGACCTTGCGATTCTTGCTCAATAGCTTTGTGATGGGGGCGCTTCTACTCTTTGGGGTTTGGATTTTGTTACGATTCATCACCTACCGTCTTCAAGATGAGCTGGTCAAATTCCTCCGTCTCTTCCAAAAGGCGCTCACCCAAAAAGCGCGCATCAACCCCAAAGAGGTGCGATTTTTAGAGACCAAAGCCCTAGCGCGTGAGGCCAACACGCTCATCGCGACCCTCCAAGAGCTCAATGAAGAGTTAGAAGGTCGCGTGCAAGAGAAGACAGAGAGCCTAAAAAAGCGCAACCAAGAGCTCAAAGAGATGGTGCTCTCTCAGGATCGATTCCTCAAAAACGCCATTCACGATATCTACACCCCTTTGAGCGTCATCTACGCCAACACTGACCTTTTGGAGCTAAAAATCGGTGACAATCCCCACCTGCACAAAATCGAAGCCGCTGCCAAAAGCCTGCACAACATCTACTCTGACCTCAGCTATCTCATCAAGAAAGAACGAGAGAGTTTCGTGAAGGAGCGCGTGGATCTGTGCGAATTCATCCGTGCTAGAGTGGACTACTTCCGTGAGATTGCCGAGGGGAATCGGCTCACTTTTTCTCTAGAGCTAGAGGGGGGGAATCTTCATCTCTTTTAGCCCTTTAGAACTAGAGCGGCTCTGTGACAACACCCTCAGCAACGCCCTCAAATATAGCCACGAATCAAGTGTTATAAAAGTTTTATTAAAAAAAGAAGGAAACTATGCTATTTTAAGAATTATCAACCAAGGTCGCCCCATCCAGAATCCCTCCAGACTTTTTGAGCGCTACTACCGCGAAGATGAAGCCAAGGGAGGGTTTGGCCTAGGGCTTAGTATCATCCAAGAGATTGCCGAGAAAAATGGCGTGAGTATTGAGGTCGATTCCCAGATAGAGAGCGGCACTAGCTTTGCTTATCGTTTCACATTAGAGGAGGAGAGATGAGAAAAATTCTAGCGTTTTGGGGCTGGCTCGCCTTGACCCTTCCCCTGCTAGCCGCTGATCCCCAATGTTCCGCCGTCTTTAGCAATGCCGTAGGGGTGACCACCTATAATCTCACCGCCAACTCGGGCGCCAAACTCTATAACACTGAGGACAACAGCAATGTCATCAATGTGGGCTCACTCTCTGGAGTCTCCACAATCTGCCAAGGGGGTGCAGCCACTTGCGTGGTCAATTCTCATGCTCCTTTGATGACAATTCCCAATGCTCCCATTTTTGGTTCACTCATTGGCTACACTCTCAACTCAGGCCAAAATGACACCCTCAGCTTTAACACCACTCGCAGTAGCTTTACTATCAATGGCACTCTCAATCTTAATGGCAACATCTATCTCAATTCCAAAAATCTTTTAGGCACCGCCCAATCCTTCTCACTCAACAATGGAGGAGTCCTTAATATCAACGGCAATGTGACGATTTATGCCTCCACCCTCACCCTCAATGGCACCATCAATATCAACTCGGGCTCTCTCACCCTTATTGTTGATAGTTTCAACTACAATAGTGGCGCCAAAATCAATGGAAACAACACTTATGACAAAGTGGTGATTCTAGCGCGCAACTCCATCGCCATCAACGATTCCATCCCTGCGATTCTCTACTCCAATGGAAGCGCCACAGTCAATAGCCAAGGGGTAGTCTATGGGGCTTTGACCGCGGGAAGCATCATGCTTAATGGCACCATTCACTACATCCAATCCGCCACCACCAGTGCCGAGATTCCAGGGTGCACCAACAATTTCTCAGGTAGCAACCTCCGCGCCTTCACTAGAGCCTATCAAACCAGCCTCAATGGAGGAATCAAGATCATTGGCAACACGATTTTAGGACAAAAAAACAGTAATTCCACCATCTGCCCCACTAACAACACCAATAATGCTGAAGTTACCCTCAGGTATTGGGATATCGATTCTGATTCGTCCACTTTTAGCTCTTCGAGTAGCACCCTCACGCTCACCTCAAATTCTGAAATCGTCAAAGCCTATCTCTATTGGCAGGGGATTCTCTCCGCAGGAAACAAAGCAGAAGCTCAAAGCGTCAAGCTCAAAACTCCCACGCAAACAAGCTATGTGGAGATCACCAGCCAAACATCCAAATTCAATTGGGCGGAGCAGAACTACTCTGGCTACTACTACTCCTATCAAGGGGTAGCCGATGTCACCAGCTATGTCAAAGAATCGGGAGTCTATACCGTCGCTGACCTCTCCACCACTCAAGGGACAATCAACCAGCTAGGAAGCTTTGGCGCATGGGCGATCGTGGTGGTCTATCGCAACAACTCCGAAACCTTCAAAAATATCACCCTCTTTGATGGATACGATATTGTTAGCAGCGGAAATAACAAAAGCTACACCCTCTCAGGATTCCTCACCCCCACCAAAGGTACCGTGAAGTCCAGCTTCCTTACTTTTACAGGAGAAGGCGATGTAGACATCACAGGGGATTACATCCAGCTGGGAGGCACTCGTCTTAAAAATATCAATGGGGTGACCAATAACGCTTTTGACGCTTCCATCACCGAAGGAAGCAACTACTTCACCGCCAAAAACCCCAACTGCCAAAACAACTTCGGAATCGATATCCATGATTTTGATGTAGGCTCTAGCGGTCAAAATATCATCAACAATAGCCAATCTAGCGTGGGCATCACCCTTGGTTCCACCCAAGATACCTATTTCCCAGGACTCTTTGCCTTCTCCACGGATCTCTATGTGCCTGATGTCTGCTACGAAGAGAATCTCACCAAAAATGGCATAGAGCCCACCAGTATTGTTATTGGCGACACACTTGATATCAATGTCACCATCTCCAACATGAACTACGAGCCCGCCAAAGGGGTCTCTATTGCCAAGTTTTTCAACACCTCTTTGGAGTATGACAAAGAGAGCACTCAGGTGCGCAATAGCACTGGAATCTACGTTCCTAAAACCGATGCAGGCGGAGATGATGTGGTCACCTATAGCGATAAGGGTAACGAGCAAAAGCTCCGTATCAACCTAGGCACAGGAGCGAGCGCTTCAGGAGGGGGGACGATTGGTCATGAGCAAGAGGAAGCTTTTTACTATCGCTTTAAAGTTCAACAAGATGGAAATCTCACCAATGAATACAAGGTCTCCTATCGCGATGAGAGCGATCCCTACAATGTAGTGGAGCACAGCGAGATTGCCATTGGGAAGTGCTCCAACCGCAACATCACCTCCTCCATCATCACCGTCTCACCCCTGGGCAAAGCGAGAATCGTAGAACGCGGGGCGGGCTGGAGTACCAACGGAGGAAGCCTCTCGACTAAAATTTCGGGAGACAATCTCGCCTTTGACCTTCTCTATGCCACGGATAGCAGCGGAGCGACTCTCGCCACGGGAGTGGTCAAAAAAGTAGAGCTCTATGACTACTCCAATCCAAGCACCCCTGTTCTGGTTAGATCCCTCATCACTAGCGATAGAACCATCAACCAACGCTATGAAATTCCTGCCTTCTCCATGACGGCTCGAGCCTATCAAGATTTGCGATTCCAAATCACGCTAAGCGATGGAACCATCGCCACCTCGAACAACTTTGCCCTGCGCCCCCATCGATTTGAAATCGCAGGGACAACTCCCACCACCCCCAAAGCGGGCGAGCCTTTCACGCTCACCATCAAAGCCCTAGATACCCTAGGCAACCCTACCGCAGGCTACAATCAAGCGCTAAGCCTCTCCCTCTCCCCCAAGCTCACCTTTAACGAAGAGAAGAGCGAGTGCAAAAAGGGGAATCTCAAAATCACGGGCCATTTTGTCGATGGAGTCTTCACCTCTGACGCCATCACCTACGATGAGATAGGACGCATCAACCTCCAAGTCTCCGAGGTCACAGGGAGTGAATGGGGAATCAATGACGCTCTAGATACGCCAGAGGAGACGCGCTACATCACCCCCTCTGAAGTTTTTCCCCTAGGGGTTGTCCCCTCTCAATTTTCCCTAGAGTCCCTCGCCCTCACCTCAGAGTTTGGCGATTTTTCCTACTTTGATGCCCCATGGGATAAGGCCCTCAAGCTCGACTACACCCTCACCGCCCAAAATGCCGAGGGCAAAACCACCGAAAACTACAGTGCCCAATGCTACGCCAAAGAGGTCACGGTGAAACACACCCTCAATCCCGCTATCACAGAAACCAGAGACGAAGAAAAAGAAAATGTGAATGTGCGCACCAGCGCTACAACCGCCCCCTTTGATGGCGCCACCTTGCCCGACCTCATCGCTCCCCAGTCAGGCTTCACCAAGGGAGAGCAGAGCATCACCCATCCCTTCACCTTCACCACCATTAATCGCAAAAAACCCAAAAGCCCTTTCTTCCTCTCTAGCGCCACGCAAACACTCAAGCTAAGCGCCAGTGATGGCACCACCCAAGGAGAGGGAGAGGTGAGCACCCCCATGAAGCTCTTCTTTGGTCGAATCAACCCCATCGATTCCACCAATACCGCCAAAGAGCCTGCCAAAGTCTATTATGAGGTCTATTGCAGGGGAAGCGATTGTGCTAGTTTTGGCCTCTCTAAGCCAAGTGTCAATAGCGCCTACTGGTATCAAAACCCCAAGCACGCCTCTCCCCCCTTAGAGATGGATCACTTCACCTCCACCACCAAGCCCAACCCCTCGGGCGGAATCGGCTCTCTTAGTGGTGCCTCACAAAATCTCGAGTTCGTTTTGAACGAAGGAGAGCGCAAACGCGTGGATATCACTCATGGTGATGAGGCAGGCAAGTTTCCTCTCTATCTCCATTTTCACCCCTATAGCACCACCCCTCTCACCAGCTTCTTTGTCTCTCGCCCTCTGGAGGACAAGACCGTAGAGAAAACGATCCAGACTAACGAAACGACACGCCAAACCAAAGGCGCCTCTAGGATAGGAGAGTGAAAAGGTGAAGATTTTGCTATTGGAAGATGAGAGGATGTTAAGAGAGAGCCTAAGGGAGTATCTAGAGACCCTAGGCCATGAGGTGAAAGAATGCGAGGGGGGAGAGAAGGCGCTCGCTCTTGGACTCTCCCAGCCCTTTGATCTCTTTTTGTTTGATGTGAGCACGCCCCAAAAAAGCGGCTTTGAGGTCGCCAAAGAGCTCTCTTCAAGACGCATTCTCACGCCGCTTATCTTCATGACCGCTCGCGTAGAGATTGAGGATATCTCCAAGGGATTTGAGCTAGGGTGCATCGACTACATCAAAAAGCCCTTTCACCTCAAAGAGCTCGCCCTCCGCCTCCAAAATCTCCCCCAAAAGACCTCCGCCCCTAGGCTCATCGCTCTAGGCGGACACTATGCCTTTGACCTCGCCACCGCCACTTTATACGAAGGGGAGCATCCTAAAAATCTCACCCCTCGTCAGCGAGAGATTCTCAAGCTCCTCTGCGAGAATCAAGGAAAAGTGGTCGATTTTGACCTCTTTAGGGAGAGAATCTACACCGAAGGATTCGTGGATAACGCCACCATTCGCGCGGAGGTGAGCCGTCTTAAAAAACTCTTTGACGAAGAATTCATCCAAAACATCCGCGCCCTAGGCTACTCTATCGCTTAGAGCCTTTTTTGGAGACACTTCCCATCCACAGCCACAACCCCCCTAAAAGAATCGCCACCAAGATAGGGGCGAGATAGGGGCGAAGCGAGAGGATCTCAAAGAGCTCCATAAAAAGCTCTCCTGAGAAATAACCCCCTAGACCAATCACCACCGCCCAGACCAAAGAGGCAAAGAAATTGTAGATTCCAAACTTCCAGTCATTATACTTCGTGAAGCCAATCGCCAAGGGAACGAGGGTCTTGATTCCATAGATATACTTTTGAATGAAAATTACCGCGTTGCCATAGCGCTTCATCCAAAGATGGGCGAGGGCGAGCTTTCGGCGCTGCTTCACCAAATAACGCATCACCTCACCCTTTTGGTAACGAGCGAGATAAAAAAGCCCTATATCTCCAAGAAAATTGGCGATTCCTGCCACGAGCATTGAGACGCCAAGGTCCATCTTGCCTGCATACGCGAGCACACTAGCCGCCACTAACCCCACAAAGCCTCCCCCCAGGGAGTAGAGGAAGAGGAAGAGGTACCCATAGGTACTTAAGGAGGTGAGAGTCTCTTGCAAAATGAGATTCCTTGCTAAAAAAATGATTCGCCATTCTATCGAAATTCAGCCTCAAAAAGGAGTCTCCCAAAAAGGAACGCTCCTTGCTTCACTCTGCTTGAAAATCTAGCGCACGACAAGGACGGAGATGCAAAGCGGATACTACAGCTCCACAGGCGGGATTGTCACACAATTTCACCGACTGGATATGATTTCTAACAACCTAGCCAACGCAAATACCACAGGTTTTAAGCGTGATGATGTGGTGATTGGGGACTTTCTTCGACTCTATGAACAGCAAAAAGAGCCCCTCCCTCTAGAGGATCAGACGAGAGAGGCGGCCAAATTTCTCAATCGAGCCATGGATCGAGTCCCTTCCATCGTAGAAGAGTACACCGATCGAAGCATCGGAGGAATCACCCCTAGCGAGAATCGATTTGATTTTGCACTCCAAAGCGAAAACGCCTATTTCATGATTGAGACGCCCGAGGGGATTCGATACACCCGCGATGGCTCTTTCACGCTAAATAGCGAGGGGAGATTGGTGACCAAGGAGGGCTTTGCCGTGCTTCCTAGAGAATTTGTCCAAAGTCGCCAATATATCGATATTCCCGATGGTGTAGTCATCGAGGCGGATCGCAATGGGAATCTCTACTCAAGAACGCTCAATAACGACGAGCTAGGCGACATTATTCCTTTGGGAAATATCGCCATCGCCTCCTTTGAGAATCCTAAATACCTCGAAAAAACAGGTAAAAATCTCTATGAATACCCCCAAGAGCGCATGGGAGAGCGAAACCTAGCCACTAACAGCGGTGCACTCGTTCAGGGCTATCTAGAAAAGAGCAATGTCAATGCCGTCTGGGAGATGACGGGACTGATTGAAACCAACCGCTTGGTCGATATGTACTCCAAAGTCATGAAGACCCACATGGATGATCTCAACACCGAAGCCATCACCAAACTGGCCGTCAAAGCCTAAAAGGACTAAACCATGATGCGAGCACTCTATACCGCCACCACAGGGATGATGGGACAGCAACTCCAAATTGATGTCACCTCCAACAACATCGCCAACGTTAACACTATCGGCTACAAAAAACAGCGCGCTGAGTTTGCTGATCTCTTCTATCAAGTGATGGAGTATGCGGGTTCTAGCACCTCTGAGACCACCCTCTCCCCTACAGGGATTGAAGTGGGTCTAGGCGTGCGACCCACCGCCATCACCAAGATATTCTCTCAAGGAAACTTCAAAGAGACGGGCAACAACCTCGATATTGCCATCACAGGGAATGGATTCTTTCAGATTCAGCTTCCCGATGGCACCACCGCCTACACACGAAATGGCGCTTTCAAACCTGATGATGAGGGCAATATTGTGAACTCTGATGGTTATCGCCTCATCCCTGAAATCACCATCCCCGAAGATGCCACCCAGATCAATATCGGCGTGGATGGAACCGTCTCCGTCCTCCAAGGCAATCAGACCGAAGTGAACACCATCGGTCAAATTGAAATTGCCACTTTCATTAACCCCGCAGGTCTTCACTCCCTAGGAGATAATCTCTATCTCAACACCAACGCCTCAGGCGATCCCATCGTGGATACCCCAGGACTGAATGGTTTTGGGCAATTGCGCCAAGGGTTTGTGGAGTTAAGCAATGTCAAGTTAGTGGAGGAGATGACCGATCTCATCACGGGGCAGAGAGCCTATGAGGCCAACTCCAAGTCAATCCAGACCGCCGATTCGATGCTGCAGACCGTCAACTCACTCAAACGAAACTAATCTCATCAGCCCTCTAGGTCGCCTTTAGCACCAGAGGGTTGAAGGCTTTAGAGGAGATGATCACACTATCCCCCACTCCAAGCCCTGCTATCTCTTCTTGACTCGCCGCCACCTTGATGATCTCATTCCCCACCAAGACACTAAGCGTATAGAGAAGATCGCTCTTTTGGACTTTGAGAATCTCTCCATTAAAGCGAAACTTCCCACTGATCTTGCTCCCTCCAAAAATCTCGCTAGGGGCGCCATCGCGAATCACCCTCCCCTGACTAATCTCTAGCACACGACTAGAGAGGCGAAACACTTCGCTTAAATCATGGCTTACTAGAATAGTCGTCACGCCAAAGTGCCGCTGAATCCTCAAAAGCTCTTCTTGGAGTTTGCTCCGCATGGCGTGATCTAGTGCACTTAAGGGCTCATCCAAAAGCAGAAGCTTTGGCTCCCTCACTAGCGCTCTTGCTAGCGCCACGCGCTGCTTTTGCCCTCCTGAGAGCCTCTCAGGAAGCTCTTTGCGCAACGCCCCAAGCTCCATCACCTCTAAAATCTCCTCCACCCTATGGCGCTCTTTTGAGTGCTCAAGGGCATAGAGAAGATTCTTCTCCACACTCATATGAGGAAAGAGCGCATAATTTTGAAAAACCATCCCCACCCGCCGCTTTTGCGGGGAGAGAGAGAATCTTTTTTCGCTCTCTAGCCAGCGCTCACCCTCAACGATAATTCTCCCCCAATCAGGCTCTAAGAGTCCCGCGAGGATTCTTAGAATCGTGGTCTTTCCTGCACCACTTTTACCAAAAAGTGTCACAAACGAGCCACTCTCTATCTCTTTTTCCACCTCTAGATCAATCTCCCCCTCGCTACTTTTTAGCTTTTTTTTCAGTTGAAGTTCGATCATGAGAAATCCGCCTTGATGAAGTGTTTGTTGAGTGCATAGACCAACAGAAGAATCACAAAAGAGACGATAAAGAGCGTGAAGGCGTATTGATGCGCCAGGGCATAGTTGAGCGCCTCCACCTCATCATAAATCGCAATACTCGCCACCCTCGTCTCTCCCATGATGTTGCCCCCAATCATCAACACCACGCCAAACTCGCCCACGGTGTGGGCAAAGGTGATGACGGCTCCTGTAAGAATCGAAGGCTTCATGTTGGGGAGCATCACTCCAAAAAGGGTGGCGATTTTGCTCTTTCCCAAAGTCCACGCCGCCTCGATATAGCTCCTAGGGAGCGCACTAAAGCCGCTTTGAATCGGATGCACCATAAAAGGGAGACTAAAAAGCACCGATGCAATAATCAACCCCTCAAACGAAAAAACCAGCTTGAGTGCAAAAGTCTGCTCCAGCCATGCCCCAAAAAAATTCCTTGGGCTAAAGGCAATCAAGAGATAAAACCCAAGCACACTCGGAGGGAGCACCAAAGGCATCGAGACGATCGCCTCTATCACGGGCTTGAATGGATTCTTGGTGTAGGCGAGATAGTAACCTAGAGGAATCCCAATAACAAGGAGAATCAAGGTCGTTAATCCTGCCAGCTCAAAGGTGAGCCTCATGGTTGTCACAAAAGAGTCTTCAAACATCTACTCTGTCCTTAGAGTCATTTCGTTAGACTTGACAAACCATCGCGCCTTCGCCCCCACCCTAAGCCCCAACTCCTCTGCGGCTCCATGGGTAATAATGGAGCGAATCTTCTCTCCATGAAAATCAAGCGTCACTTGTGTCAGAATCTCTCCCTTCACCATCTCGATAATCTCCCCCACAAAGGAGTTTCGAGCACTCACTTTAGAATCAATCGTTGCGAGAATCACCTCTGTCTCTTTAAAAAGCATCTCCACCCAAGCCTCCACCTCTAATCCCTCTAGATTAGAGGCATCCAGCATTAGTGCGCTAAATGATTCCTTGTGCGCCTCTAAGCTCACAAGAGCAATCTCTCCCGCCTCTTTAATCCCTTTGG
The DNA here is from genome assembly GCF_000196135.1 of Wolinella succinogenes DSM 1740. Lineage (NCBI taxonomy): Bacteria > Pseudomonadati > Campylobacterota > Epsilonproteobacteria > Campylobacterales > Helicobacteraceae > Wolinella > Wolinella succinogenes. Next base: position 1,704,695 of record NC_005090.1, read on the forward strand.
CTTGCGCCCTTAGATAGTTCACCTCTTCTCCTTGGGGCATTGGCAACTTCCCATGAACATCCACTCCGAGCTCTCCTTAAGACTCTCTAGTCGCTCCTGGATGAGCCCCCCTTTGGGTAAGCTCACGGGCAGTATCTGCCTCCCCACAAGCTTAGCGTGCAATATCCCAGGAATATCTTCGGCAATCACAATGTGAGCGTGGCACTTTCTAGAGAGCATTTCTGCGAGCTCTTCCCAGCGATCAAGAAAATGATTCGCTTTTTTACCTTGGGCTAGGCAGTAGCGCGAAAAACTCCCATCAGGGCGCTTTTTATAGACATAAAGTCGCTTAGAATCCTGCAAAGCCCCTTGAATAGAGACACCATCTTGACTAGCCACCACGATATTCATCCCTCGCTCCTTTTTTTCATCCGAACTTTGATATCTAAAGGATTGGCATGGTAGGGGGCTGAGGTGACAACAAAATCCACCCCGCTTTGGGCGATCTTCATCACATTTTCAATCTTCACGCCCCCTGTAGCTGAGAGAAGCAACGAAGGATAGGCGCGCTTAAGCTCCACGCAACGCGCCAGCTCCCCTAACTCCATCTTCTCGCACTGCAAAATATCTGCACCCCAAGAGGCAAAGAGTTTCGCCTCCTCAAAATCGCTCACCTCAACCGCAATCTTCTTCTCCAAAAGACGCCTTTTGAGCGCTTTAAAAGCTTGCTCTAGCTCCGCAGGAGTCTCCAAAAAGACTCGATGCTGTTCAAAAACCAAAACCGAATCAAAAAGCCCCAATCGATGCGGCCATGCTCCTCCGCTCAAAATCGCCTGAAGCATTAGGCGCTTGCTCCCGGGAAAATTTTTGCGCGTGGTGAGAATCTCAATAGAGGGGTTGATTTTTTTGGCGCAAGTGACCATTTCGTGGGTGAAAGTGGCGATTCCGCTTAGGTATTCAAGGAGGTTTTGAGTCACTTTCCACGCCTTATGCAAAGCGATCGCCTTCCCTTCACCTCGCAAAATCTCTTCACCCGCCTCCACCCAAGCGCCCTCTTTGACTAAGGCTTCAAGCTCAACTCCGCAGGCCTCACCCAAAGAGAGCGCCTCTTTGATTCCAGAGATGACGCCCCCCCTCTTGGCGCTAAAGGATATCTCTCCTCTCTTCTCTCCAATCCCAAGCCCCAAGGTCGTCCAGTCGATATAGTCCGCATCTTCTCGCCATAATCGCTCTATCTCTTGATTCACCACTTTCTATCTCTCCTTGCTCTATTTTGAGGCTTTAATTTCGATAAGCCATTTTTCGTAGTATGCCAAAAACCATTAAAGAAAAAGCCCCCAGCACTGCACAAAGCACTAAGGCTTTCTCTGTCTCGCCACTAAAGGCGTGATTGTAGATAGCAAGACTCATCGTATCAGTCTCACCAATGATATTACCCCCTAGCATCAAGGTGATTCCCACCTCTCCAAAAGAGCGCCCCAATCCCAAAAAGAGCGAGGAGAAGATCACCTTCGAGATAGAGGGGAGCAACACCCGATAAAAGGTCTGAAATTTCCCCTTGCCAAGCACATACGAGGCCTCAGAATAGATTCTGTCCTGCTCATCCAAAGCGCTTTGAATGGGTTTGACCACCAAAGGCAATCCCGCTAGAAACGAAGCGATGAGCACTCCCAAAGGAGCGAAAACGATCTCAATCCCGAACTCTTTAAGGGGTGCGCCCAAAATTCCATTTTTTCCCAAAAGCAGAAGCAGTAAAAACCCCAAAGCAATAGGGGGAAAAACGATAGGAATCGTGATGAAAATATCCACTATGCCTTTGAGGGGGTGAGGCTTGCCTGAGAGCGTCCACGCCAAAGCGATTCCAAAGAGGGCATGAAAAAGAAAGGTCCATGAGGCAATCTGGAGTGTCAAAACCAAAGGATTCCAAAGCCAAGGTTCTAACACGCTCACCCTCCTTTGTGATTAAAGGCCATGCGCCCTCAAAATCTCTCTAGCCTCGGGGCTCTTCAAAAATTCTAACATGGCGCGCACTTCAGCCTCTCCCTCTTTGCCTTTTAAAACCACGCCAATAATTTTAATGGGTGAATAGAGCTTAGAATCAACCTCAAGGGCTTGTCCCACCTTCTCTTTGATTCCGATGTAGTCCGTCTTGTTGATCAAGCCCGCATCCAAATCACCACTCACCAAATAGGCGCTCACCTGTGGTACCGTCTGGAGCACCTTGAGTTTGTCGCTCATCTTTTCCCAGACTCCTGAGCGGCGAAGCGCCTCCTCTCCAGCGATTCCATAGATGGCGCTCTTGGTATCGGGAATCCCCACGCTTTTGACCAAAGGGGTCGCAAGAGAGGCCATCTCCAAGGCTGCTTTAGAATCCTTAGAGAATACAAGCATCAGCTTGCCCTCGCCAAGTTCCACCTTCTCCTCATGGGGAATCCCAAGCTTTTGAATAAACTTCTCATCCCCAAAAAAAAGGGAAATTTTATCACTCTCCTTGATCTGAGCACTCACCTGTTGCATATTTCCAAACATCATCTTTACTTGGTGAGAACTCTTTGCCTCAAAAGCTTTCGCGATCGCCTCCAAGGGGCGCTTATACCCTGCACCCCCTGCCATATAGAGGTCTCCCGCCACAAGCCAAGAAGAGAGAAGAAGCCCTAATCCGAGCCCCCCAAATAACTTTTTCATTCAAATCTCCTCTCTATTTTTTTGCAGGAGCATTGAAGCCATACTTTTCAAAAATCGCTCTAGCCCTATCTGAAACAACATATTCAGCAAATGCTTTGGCTAAATCGCTATCTTTGGCTTTTTTGGTGATGACAAAAGATTGCGCCATGGGCGAGTATTTCGAGGGATCAATCGTGATATATTCGCCCTTAGCTCCATCCCCTTGTCGAAGCAAAGAGTAAGCGACCAAACCAATCTCTGCCGCACCGCTATCCACAAAGTGGACGGCTTGAGAGATATTATCCCCCATGACGATTCTTTTTTCTACTTTTTCGAAGATTCCATAGCTCTGAAGAATCTCAACCGCAGCAACACCATAAGGGGCAACCTTGGGGCTAGCGATTGAGATGTGCTTAAACTTCTCATTTACCAAACTCTCTACGCCCCCCTCTAGGAGCTTCTCGTCCAAGGCATAGAGTGCCACCACGCCCATAGCATAAATCGCTGGCGCGGAGCCTGCGTTTCCATCTTGCTCAATCTGAGCCGCATATTTGGCATCAGCAGAAAAAAACATATCATAGGGAAAGCCATTTTTGAGCTGTTGGTAGGCCTTGCCTGAGGCGCCAAAATTGAGCTCAATCTCATCATTTTTGCGATTTTTGAGAAACTCATCCTTGATCTCCGTCACCGCATGGCGAGCACTCGCTGCGACAAATACATTGATCTTCTCTGCATAGAGCTGAACACTTAAGGCCAATATTCCCAGAAGGATTCCTAGCTTCTTCATCGATTTTTTCCTTTATATATTTTTTTATATAACGATAGCACTCAAGAGCGCTCACACGCCCAAGAGTACATGGCTGGCTTTGATGATGGCGTAGGCTTCCATGCCCGCCTTCAACTCCAGCTCTCTGATGGCTTCATTGGTGATAATAGCCGTGAGGAGTTTTTCGCCTACCTTAATCTTCACCTCGCCATTGACCGCTCCCTCGACCACCTCTTGCAAAACACCTTTGAGTCGATTTCTCGCACTCAAACCTTTGGGGTCACCCACGCCAATCATCACCCAACTAGCCTTGATGATCGCATAGGCTTCCATGCCCACTTCAAGCCCCATCTCTTCTAGGGATTCGTTGGTGATGATGGCATAGATCGTTCCACCCCCAATCTCAAGCGCCACTTCAGAGTTCACCGAACCCCGAGTGATCACACTCACCTTACCGTTGATTTGGTTTCTTGCACTCGTTTTCATATTGATTCTCCTTGCTCTCTCCATCGCCTCTTGCCAATCCTCTACGGAATCGCCCAACACCTCAAAAAGTCTCTCTTGGATTCGCTCCAGTTCTCTAAACGCCTTGATGGCCTCCTCACCCTCAGGAGTGATGAGTGTTCCTCCTCCTCCTTTACCTCCGCTGGTGCGCTCCACCAAGGGCGTGGGAGAGAGGTTGTTCATCGCATCCACTGCATCCCAAGCCGCTTTGTAGCTCATCTGCATTGCCTTGGCCGCTTTGGAGATGGAGCCTTCCCTCTTAATCTGTTCGAGGAGCTCCACTCTACCTCTGCCTAAAAAGCTTGCCTTTTGGCGCTTGATCCAAAGCCTTCCTTCAATCTCCATGATCCATCTCCATCGCTCTTGCTATTTTCCGCATGAAGTCCGTATTATAAAAAAATATATAACGCTTGTCAAACCCTCACCTAAAAGATTCCTTTAACGCAAAAAAAGCTAGAATCATCCCACAAGACCACCAAAAAGGGCAGTTTCCATGAATATCCAACAAGGAAAAGTGTGGAAGTTCGGAGAGAACATCGATACCGACCTCATCATCGCCGCGCGCTACCTCAACACCAGCGACCCCCAAGTGTTAGCCAGCCATGTTATGGAGGACGCTAGACCTGACTTCCTCCAGCACTTCACCAAGGGTGACTTTATTGTTGCGGGTGAAAATTTTGGTTGCGGAAGCAGTCGCGAGCACGCACCCGTAGCGCTCAAAACCGCGGGCGTGAGTGCAGTCATCGCCAAGAGCTTCGCGCGAATCTTTTATCGCAACTCCTTCAACACAGGGCTTCCTATTCTTGAAGTTAAAGAGACCGATGAGATTAGAGAGGGTGATACCCTTGAAGTGGATATGGCCCAAGGCACCATCAAGAATCTCACCCGAAATCAAACCTACGCCTTCAAACCCATTCCTCCCTTTATGATGGAGCTTTTAGAGAGTGGCGGGCTCATCGAACACGCCAAAGCGAAAATTGCCCAAGGAGTCTTATAAGATTATGAAAAAATATGAGATTGCGATCATCAAAGGTGATGGAATCGGTCCTGAAATCGTTGATGAGGCCAAAAAAGTCCTCGATGCCATCTCCTACTCCCATGGCTTCGAGCTCTCCTATCACGACTATCTCATGGGTGGAATCGCCGTGGATAGGGCAGGTGTACCCCTGCCTGATGAGACCATTGAGGGGTGTTTGAGGGCGGATGCCGTCCTTTTTGGGGCCATCGGAGGAGAGAAGTGGGATTCGCTTCCCAGAGAGCTTCGGCCTGAGAGTGGGCTCTTAAAACTCCGCAAATCTTTAGAGATTTTTGCCAATCTCCGACCCACCGTGGTCTATGATGAGCTGATCGAAGCCAGCACCCTCAAAGAATCGGTGATCAAGGGAGTGGATATTCTAGTGGTTAGAGAGCTCATCGGAGGAATCTACTTTGGGGAACCCAAGGGCAGAGAGGGAGATAAGGCGTTCAACACCATGGTCTACTCTGTGCCTGAAATTGAACGGATTGCCCATGTTGCCTTTAAAGCCGCCATGCGCCGCCAAAAGCGCGTCTGCTCTGTGGATAAAGCCAATGTCTTGGATGTGAGCCAGCTTTGGCGCGAAACAGTCACAAGAATTGCCAAAGAGTATCCAGAGGTGGAGCTAAGCCATATGTATATCGACAATGCCGCGATGCAGCTTATCCGCAACCCCAAGCAGTTTGATGTGATTCTCACAGGCAATCTTTTTGGGGATATTCTAAGCGATGAGGCAAGCATGCTAAGCGGTTCTATTGGACTGCTCCCCTCCGCCTCTATCGGGGGTAAAGCTGCCTTGTATGAGCCTATCCATGGCTCTGCTCCTGATATCGCTGGACAAGGTATCGCCAATCCCATCGCCACCATCGCCTCAGCCTCCATGATGCTCCGCCACTCCCTGGGAGAGGTCGAGGCCGCCGATGCGATTGATAAGGCGATCGTCAAAACCCTCAAAGAGGGCTACCGCACCAAAGATATCGCCGCCTTTGGAGCCAAAGAGATTTGCACCACGGATGAAATGGGCTCCATTATCGCCAACTACGCCGCTAAAAAAGGTGAGTGATTCTCATGAAAACCCTCACTCTAGCCTCCATTTATGAGCTTCAAGGGCTCAAAGAGGAGGCTTTAGAGATATACAAAGAGGTCCTCAAAAAAGAGCCTCACAACGAAGATGCCAAAATCGCCATCCGACGCCTATCGGGAATGAGAAAGAAATACGATGGGGTGAACGAGGAGATGAAAAAATTCTTCATTCGCATGGACACAGAGATTGAATTCAACGAATTTGAAAGGTGGCTTGTAAAACTATGGAACTAAAAGAGGCGATTTTATCCACTCTCGCGGAGCTCCAAGAGACTCCCACCTCAAAAAATAGCGAATCTTTTGGCACTCCAGAGGAGACTATTCAAGCTCCTCTCTCCCCCCAGTCTCCCCAAATCACCCCGCTCCCCCCTGAAGAGAAGCCTCTTCCTGCCTTCATCGCCCCTCTCTTGGAGCCTGAGAGTGCTTCTAATGAGATGCGCGAAGAGGAGAGGCGCTTTTTGGAAGGATTGCGCGAGCGTGTATTGGTACTCTTTGAAGGGATGCAATCCCCAAACAACCGCAATATAGAGGCCAAGGTCGAGCTGACTCTCAACTTTTTTGAATATCTACTTTCCGTCATTGACGAGCGGCTTGAGAAGAAAAACTAGGGGAAATCCTATTGTTTACCCTCCATTTACTTTCACTTTTTATAATTTTCCCATCTCAACCTAAGGAGACAAGGTGAGACATAGAAAGAGTCTTTTCCAACAAAGCTCTTTCTTGGTAGATTTTGCAAGTGTGACATTCATCCAAGGAGAGGGAAACCCCCAAGACATCCCAACCCCCTCTCTGAAGATGGCTTGCAACTTCGAACATAAGCTTAGTCGACCTGAGCGACTCTTTGAAATTGGGGCGAGTGCAGACGCTCCCAAAAAGAAGAGAACGACTCAAAAGGGTCTTGACATAGCCGTCCCCGCTAACTGTCTAAGAGAGGCAACGAATCGCTTCTTCCCTCTAGCTCTTTTAGGGTTTTGCAGCGCCTTTAAAAGATATAGAGAGGTTATCACGGAGTGTTCGACCTTGATAGACGAGTTCTTTGACACGATATCGCTAAAGCAGCATGAGGTCTTTTTCAAATGGTGTGTTATTGCAAAGCAAAACCCCAACCCCAACCCATTCCTTCATATGAAAATGACCGCCAAACCCCTCCTTTTGTGGAAGAGCGCCTCATGCTAGAGATTCTGATGATTGAGGACGACCTAGAGCTGGCATCCATCCTGAGCGAATACCTCAAGGAACACGACATGAACGTGACCAGCTTTGACGAACCCTACACGGGTATGAGTGCCATTGGCACCAAGCATTTCGACCTCCTTCTTTTAGATTTGACACTCCCCAACCTTGATGGACTTGAGGTTTGCAAAAGGGTAGCCAAGCAGAAGAAAATCCCTATCATCATCTCCTCAGCAAGAAGCGATATCAACGACAAAGTCAATGGATTAGAGTATGGCGCGGATGATTATATCCCCAAGCCCTATGATCCCAAAGAACTCGTAGCCCGCATCCATAGCGTGCTACGCAGATACACCCCAGACAAAGAGACCAATCCTTCTTCAGAAAAATCCTCATCGCGCTCCCCCTTCCGACTGGAAGGGGAGAGCCGCGAAATCTATTTCAAAGAAGCGCTCTTGGATTTAACCCGAGGAGAGTACGAAATCTTGTCCTATCTCATCCAAAAAAAGGGTGCCGTGGTCTCACGAGAAGAGATCGCTATCCACTCCCCCTCTATCAATCCTGATAGCTCCAACAAAAGCATCGATGTGATCATCGGGCGCCTTCGAGCCAAAATCGAAGACAACCCAAAAAATCCTACCTATATTCTCTCCGTGCGTGGCGTAGGCTACAAACTCGACCATGACTAAAAACTCCATTATCGTCAAAATCACGATTCTCTTTGCTGTGGCACTCCTTAGCCTTAGCGCTTTCTCCTTCTACTTCATCAAAATGCAAATCGACAAAGAGAGCTCCGAATCTCAACGCAAATATGGCCAATTCATCGCCACCATCAACCAAATCATGCGTTATGGGGGGAATGTTGAGCTAATCGAAAAGTATCTCGCGGAGCTAGAGTTTCATATCGTCAATGACGACCAGATCAAAGAGAATCTCTCCAAGCAAATCGATCCTCACTTCAAAGGAGTGATCGCCAAGATCGTTCGCGACAACGAATCAATCTATCTCCTCCTGCAGACTCCAGAGCGCGTTACGCTCTATCGCGATTCCTTTAAAACGGTCTTTAAAAACTACTACCTGCTCACTTTTATCGCCTTTTTTATTGTCGTCTTTCTCTATGTGCTCGTCATCAAGAGCCTCCTGCCGCTCAAAAGCCTAAGGAAAGAGATTCGTAAATTTGCCGAAGGGCGCACCGATATTCACTGCGCCTTGGAGCAAAACGATGAGATTGGTGAGCTTGCTAATGAGTTTGACAACGCTGTCAAAAAGATTGCTGCTCTCAATGAATCGCGTCACCTCTTTTTGCGCACCATCATGCACGAGCTCAAAACTCCCCTCACCAAGGGAAGAATTGTCGCTGAAATGATCGACAGCCCCAAGCAAAAAGAGCGCCTCTGTTCGGTCTTTCATCGCCTCAATGGACTAATTGATGAGTTTGCCAAAATCGAAGAGATGAGCTCCAAAAACTATCAAGTCTCCAAAAACGAATATCGTCTTCATGCGATTTTGCACCATGTCCTCAAAAAACTGATGATCGAATCAGAGCAAGCCCCTACCCTTCTTGATCTTCCCGCCCAAGAGGTGATCGTGAAGGCTGACTTTGAGCTCCTCTCTTTGGCCATTAAAAATCTTTTGGACAACGCCCTCAAATACTCTCACGGAGGAAAGGTATTCCTGGAGGCAAGGGGCGATTCTTTGAATGTGAAAAACTTTGGCGCCCCCCTTCCCTACCCTATAGAAGAGTATTTCAAGCCCTTCTTTAAAGATGCCAAAAACCCTCATAGCCAAGGGCTAGGGTTAGGGCTATACATCGCCAAAAGCACGCTTGAAGCCCAAGGCCTCCCCCTGCTCTATCAATACGAAGAGGGTGTGCATCAATTCACCCTTAAGGGCGTTGTGGTTGAGAAGTGAGGCTTTTCTCTCCTCCCTCCCGCCTCCAATCGAGTCCCAAGCTAGAGAGCTTTTAGAGTTTTTCAAGCCCCATGGTGCCAAGGTTTATGCCGTGGGGGGCTCGGTGCGCGACTTTCACCTAAGACGCCCCCTCAAAGATCTTGACTTAGAGATCCACCAAATCACCCCTGCTCTTTTTGAAAGCTTGATGGAGCGTCTTGGCGCCAAAGGCGTAGGAAAGAGTTTTTTTGTCTATAAGTGGCAGGAGATCGACCTCTCCCTCCCAAGGCTTGAGACCAAAACCGCTCTAGGGCATAGAGGCTTTGAAGTGAAGCTAGCCAGCTCCCCCAAAGAGGCAGCCAAGAGGCGTGATTTCACCATCAATGCGCTGATGCTAGAGCTTGAAAGCGGGGAGCTTTTCGATTTTTTTGGCGGGATGGATGACCTAAAGAGGCGACGCCTCCATATCATCTCTCCTCAAACTTTTCAAGAAGATAGCCTAAGGGTGCTTCGCGCGGCTCGCTTTGCCTCTGAGCTTGGCTTTAGAATCGCCCCCGAAGATATTCCGCTCATGCGCTCCATTGAGGTTGATGACCTAAGCAAGGAGCGAATCTATCATGAGACCAAGCGCCTCTTGGAAGGGGCTCATCTGCCCAGAGGGGTTCAGGCGCTTCAACTCTTAGCGCTAGATCAAAAGATCTTTCACCATCCCCTCACTCCAGCACTTTTTCATCAATTCCTTAAACTCCAAAGGCGATTCCGTCCTCGCACCCTAACGCATGAATACGCCTTCTTGCTACCCCTCTACCTCCTTTGGATAATTCGATTCGCCCCCCTGGCTCATCTCCTTGAATCACTCTCTGCCATGCCTAAAAAAGAGCAACGATTCCTCCAAAAACAGAGGCGATTCCCTAAAATCATCCGCGATTCGTTTCTTGTGCGGCTCTCACTTCTCTATCCGCTCAAAGAGTGGCTGGCTCTCCACGACCCCACTCTTCTTCAAAGAGCCAAAAATTTAGGAATCTTTGACCAAAGCTTCATCCCAAGCACCACCCCTTCCAAGCTTCTTAAGGAGGGCTACCAGGGGAAATCCCTAGGAAAAGAGTGGCAAAGACGCGCCAAAGAGGAGATTTTAACTCTATTTAACTAAGCGTCTCTTATGATTGAATGTTTGTATTCATTCCTTCAAAAACAAAAGGTAAAAAGGTCATGGAGATAGAGCTTACGCGGCGTGGTAGCGATGTTTTGGCTGAAATTTCTGGGGTTATCAAAGGCAATGTTGATTCGGAGAAATTCAAAAAGGCAATCGATGAGTGTGGTGAAATCACTCGCCTAGAGATCATCATCAAAGAATCGTTCTCTATCACCTCCACCATTATCGGCTACCTCAACAAAAAAAGTGCCATTAAAAAGGTCCGCGTCCTTTTAAGCATCAGAGACAAGCGTCTCTACGATCTGCTGGATGAACTCAATCTGCTTGAATCCTTCAACGTTACCCTGATTCAATAAAAAGGTTTTTTATGTTCAAAAGATTGCGCCGAGTGCGCCTCAACCCTACCCTAAGAGAGTTGGTCCAAGAGCACCATCTTCGCCCTAGCGACTTCATCTATCCCCTCTTTATCCGCCATGGTGAAGGAATCAAAAATGAAGTCGCCTCCATGCCGGGCGTCTATCAAATGAGCCTTGATGTGGCGCTCCAAGAGTGCGAAGAGCTCCTAGCGCTAGGACTCTCTAGTATCATCCTTTTTGGAATCCCAGAAACCAAAGACAGCATCGGAAGCGAGGCGCTTTGCGAACATGGCATCATGGCCCAATCCCTTCGAGCGATCAAAGAGCGCTTTCCCAAGATGTTCGTGAGTGTCGATCTCTGTTTTTGCGAATACACCGACCACGGCCACTGCGGTATTATCGATCCCAAAACCCAAAGCGTGGACAATGATGCCACCCTAGAGATTCTCGCCGAGCAGGCCTTGATTTTGGCTCAAGCTGGAGCGGACATGATCGCCCCTAGCGGCATGATGGATGGGATGATCACAACCCTAAGAAGCGCGCTGGATAAGGCAGGATTTGTCAATCTCCCCCTCATGAGCTACTCGACCAAATTTGCCAGCGCCTACTATGGACCTTTCAGGGATGTAGCCCAGTCCGCCCCCAGCTTTGGCGATCGCCGCACCTATCAGCAAAACCCTGCCAATCGACGCGAAGCGATTCTGGAGAGCTTGAGGGATGAAGAGGAGGGGGCTGATATTCTCATGGTCAAACCCGCGCTTGCCTATCTTGATATCATCCGAGATGTGCGCGAGCGCACTCTTTTGCCACTCGCTGTCTATAATGTAAGTGGCGAGTACGCGATGCTCAAAGCTGCCCAAAAAGCAGGAATCATCGACTATGAACGCGTCATGATGGAGACGCTTCTTAGCTTCAAGCGCGCTGGAGCGGATATCATCATCACCTATCACGCCAAAGAGGCCGCCAAGCTTCTCTCAATCTAATTTCAAGGAGTTTCTATGATGACGAAACGGTTTTTCACGGCTCTTTGTGTCGGTGCTCTTCTCTTTGCTTCTCTTCAAGGTTGTGCCTCCAAAAGCGGCCAGGAGAGCACCGGAGAGTATCTTGATAGCACCGTGATCAGCGGTAAAGTGCGTGCCAATATCCTAGCTGATAAAGAGGTGAGCATCTTCAAGATCGACGTCACCACCTACAAAGGTGTGGTGCAGCTCAGTGGATTTGTCAAAACCACCAAAGAGAAAACCCGTGCCGAAGCGATTGCCAAAGAGGTCGAAGGCGTGAAAAAGGTGATCAATAATATCGTCGTAAAGGCGGACTAGTCCTCTTTTACGCTTTCTGCAGCCAAAGCCGCACCCCAAGATAGATAAAAAGTGCTCCAATGATTTTATAAAACCACGCCATGATAAGAGCATGGCGTTGGAGCTTGTGCGTGAATGTCGTGGCACTCCATGCAAGAAAAATGCTCCAAAGCACTCCATTAAAGGTGAACACAGCTCCCAAAAAAAGCATACTAAGCACTTTATGTGACCCCTGCGCATCGACAAACTGAGGCAAAAAGGCGAGAAAAAAGAGTGCAACTTTGGGATTAAGAACATTAGTCAAAAACCCTTGCCAAAAAATTACCCTCAAGGAGCGTGTCGCGCTCTTCTCCACCAGGGAGGGAGTTGAGCGAAGAAGAATCAATTTCACCCCAAGATAGACAAGGTAGAGCGCTCCTATCGTCTTCACGACCATAAAAGTTGTAGCTGATGCCATCAAAATTGCCGACAACCCCACAGTCGCCGCCATGACATGGACGAGACACCCCATGCCAATCCCCAACGAAGCGATGAAGCCGCCCTTAAATCCTCGCGCCAATGAGCTAGATAACACATAAAGGGTATCCACGCCCGGCGTGAGGTTGAGCAATAGCCCCGACAAGACAAAGAGCCAAAAATCGTGAATATCCAACATGCTTCACCCTCTCACTCTTGAATGTGTAAAAAACCTCGCTCATAGAGCCGAAGGAGGGCGATAAAAAAGGCTGTGATCGTCGGCCCTAGCACCATCCCCCAGAATCCAAAGGTCGTAAGTCCCGCAAAAATCGCAAAGAAAATCACTAGTTCGTTAATCTGAACGGGATTCTTCAGAATCACACGATTGATCAATCCAATGAGTAGCGGCTTAATCACATTGTCCGCCACTGTAGCAATCACGATCATCGAGTAGAGTGCGATGAGGAGCGAGTTGCCCGTATTGCCCAGATAATACTCATACGAGGCAAGCGGCAGCCAGACCAAAAGCCCCCCGACCACAGGAACAAGCGAAGCCACACCATAGAGCACCCCAAAAAGAAAACCGTTATAGCCCAAAAAGGCGATCATCACCGCAAAAAGAAAGCCCTGGAGAATCACTGAAGCGAGCGAAGAGTAAAAGACCACACCAAGCACCCCCGCTACCTCGCCAAAGAGCTGATGACTCTCGCGACGACTAAAAGGAATGAGTCGTAAGGCATAGTCATAAAACGCCCGCCCATAGTAGAAAAAGAGAAAAAGAAAAATGGTCACAAAAACCGTGTCCGTGACAAAAGAGAGGCTCTTCTTCCCTAGCGCTCCACTCCAAGCGAGTGCGTGTTGCAAAATCGCGCTGGCATTGATTTTGTCAAGATTCTCCATGAGCTTCTCTTGGGCAAAAGGAAATAGCGCCATCCACTTAAACATCTGTGCTTTGGAGCTCTCAACAAACCCCCTAAAGCTATCGGGGTCAATCTTTGAGAGGGTGTCTGCCAACACCGCTGCCACATAAAAAAGCGGCACAAAAAGGAGTGAAAGCAGCAAAACCACCACCAAAAGCGAGGCGAGCCAAGAGAGCTTCACCCGCTTCTCGATTCTCTCTTTAAGGCTCGTGGTCGCAATACACAAAAGCCCTGCCACCAACATATCCATCAAAAAAGGCTTGAAAAGATAGAGCATCCAATAGAGACTAAAGACAAAAAGGATCCAAAAAAAATGTATCGGGCGCACTTTAGAGCCTCCTAAAAAAGTGTCGCATTGGGCTCAAAGGGGAGCGAAAAGAGCTCATAAGTCTGGCGGGTCGCCACCCTCCCCCTTGCAGTGCGCTCTAGATAGCCGTGTGCTAAGAGATAGGGCTCCACCACATCCTCGATCGTCCCTTCATCTTCACTCATCGCCGCTGCAATCGTGCCAAGCCCCACAGGCCTGCCTTTGCTCTGCACCAAAATCCTCAAATAGCGCAAATCCAAATCATCAAAGCCATGGTCATTCACTCCAAGCTCATGAAGCGCGTAGCGTGCCTGCTCGATTTTGATCTCCTCCTCATTAGCAACCTCGGCAAAATCCCTCACCCGCCGAAGTAGTCGAAGTGCAACCCTTGGCGTGCCCCTAGAGCGTCTAGCGATCTCTTTGGCACTCTCTAAAAGACACCGTTTTTTGAGCTTGATTGAAGCAAGCGTGATGATTTGAGAGAGCTCTTCAATGTTGTAAAACTGCATCCAAAAGTTCATCCCAAAACGCTCTCTAAGCGGCTTGCTGATCATCCCTGCCCTCGTGGTCGCTCCAATAAGCGTGAATCTTGGCAGATCAATCTTCACCGTCTGTGCCGCTGGTCCTGAGCCGATGATAATATCCAGCCGAAAATCCTCCATCGCAGGGTAGAGAATCTCCTCAATCGAAGCCGAGAGGCGATGAATCTCATCGATAAAAAGAATATCTCCTTCGCTCAAATTGGTGAGAATCGCCGCCAAATCCCCCGCTTTTTCGATCATGGGCGCAGTGGTGACTTTGATATTCGCACCCATCTCGTGCGAAATAATATGAGCGAGCGTGGTCTTGCCAAGCCCCGGAGGACCAAAAAAGAGAATATGATCCAAGCCCTCCCCTCGCCGTTTGGCCGCCTCGATGAAGACGCCCAGATTACGCTTGATCTTCTCTTGCCCGATGTAATCATCCCAGCCGCTTGGACGGAGCGAAACCTCCTCGGCTTCCTCTAGCTCCATCTTCTCTATCTCGATGATACGCTCCATCAGTAGCTCTCAGCCTCCGAAGGGAATCGCCCCTCTCGCACATCTTTGGCGTACTCCCTCACCCCTTGACGGATAAGGCTCGCTCCCTCAAGATAACGGCGAACAAATTTAGGCGTGAATCCTTCAAAAAATCCCAGCATATCGCTCCACACCAGCACCTGACCGTCCACTTGCGATCCGCTCCCAATCCCGATGACGGGCACGCTCACGCTTCTAGCGACCTCTTGGGCGACCTCTGCCTTCACCCCTTCAAGCACGAGGGCAAAGACTCCTGATTCTTCTAGCGCTTTGGCGTCTCTTAGGAGAGATTGAGCTTCGCCCTCCTCTTTGCCTTTGACCTTGTATCCTCCCTCAGCACGCACAAATTGGGGCTTGAGCCCTATGTGCCCCATAACGGCGATTCCATTTTCACTCAAAAGCGCGATGGTTTCAGCCTTTTGAATTCCCCCTTCAAGCTTTACCGCGCTAGCACCACTCTCTTTATAGGCACGGATGGCGTTATGGAGGGCTTTTTCCTTGGTGTCGTAACTTCCAAAGGGCATATCAATCACGACAAGGGACTTTTCCGCCCCCCTACAAACAGCCTTGGTATGATAGATCATCTCATCCATTCCAATAGGGAGGGTGTCTTCCTCACCCCCAAAGCTCATCGCCAAACTATCTCCCACAAGCAAAATATCCACTTCACCATCAAAAAGCCTCGCAAAAAGCGCATCATAGGCAGTGATCATGGTGATTTTCTCTTGGTTTTTCTTCTTTTTAATCGAAGAGACGGTAATATTTTTCATCTTTCCGCATACCTCGCGCAACGCCCTTTTTGAGGGGCGGTTTTTGCCCCATTCTATCCAAGGTTTGCTTTGGAGTCCTTTGGAGTTTTATCTATGAAGAAGCTCGTCGCCTACATCACCGCCGCCCTCCCCGATAAGGAGTTCACCATCGACCTTGCGCTTGCCCTAAGTGCTAGCGGAGTCGATTCTTTGGAGCTTGGAGTTCCCTTTTCTGACCCTGTGGCCGATGGCCCGATTATCGAGCACGCCAATCTTTTAGCCCTGCAAAAGGGCTTTAGCCTCCAAGACCTCTATGAGATCACCGAGAAGATATCCCCAAGCATTGACACCCTTTGGATGGGCTATCTCAACCCTTTTCATAAGGTGGGGTTTGAGCAGACCTGCCAAAAGGCCAAAAGCCTAGGAGTTAGTGGGCTCATCATTCCCGATGTCCCCTTTGAAGAGAGTGCGCCCTTTGAGGAGCAATGCCTCCAAAACAATCTCGCCCTTATCCGCTTCATCGCTCCCACTCTAGGCACCTCTAGAATCGCCACCATTGCTCCCATGGCGAGAAAATTCATCTATCTTGTCGCTTACGCTGGAATCACGGGTAGCGGCAGAGAAGAGCCTCTCTCGCCTCTTATTGAGGAGATTCGCGCCATCAACCCTGAGATCCCCCTCTATCTTGGATTTGGCGTGAATGAGCACAACGCCAAGGAGAAATCCAAAGAGGTGGATGGTGTCATTGTCGGAAGTGCACTGGTGAAAGTCCTGCTAGATGAGCGCTTGACAAACACCCAGAAAATGACTACAATCTGCGCCCTCGCCAAAAGCATCAAAGAGTCGATCAACTCTTAAAGCCCAAAGGCGCGTTTCCCGCACGATTCTGGGGTCGACTTGGATTTCGACGGGAGCTAAATAGCCTCGGTTGCATGTCGGCATGGGCACGCCGTAAAACTACCCGCAATCAATAAACGCAAACAACGCAAACTACGCTCCCGCTTACGCCAAAGCTGCGTAAGTCTAACTCTTCGGAGCCGTCAAGCCTCACAATGCTAACTAGTGGGGATTTGGCGTAACTTTGTTAGCCGCTCTCTCGTCTCATCCGAAGCGAGGGAAAAGATTAGGATTGCCCATCACTTCCGCCTTGGGGGCTTGAGCAAAGCGATGGAAAGAGCTTTCAACCCCATCTAAGCATGTAGAGACTGGGGTGGGTTTGGCTTTCGGACTGGGGTTCGATTCCCCACGACTCCACCACTCTTATCTTCCAAACCACCTAAAAACAGAGGCTTTCGCCTCCTCCTTGCTCCTTCCTCAAGTTTTAATTTTAATTTGATATACTAGACCAAATCGCTCAAGTAGGTGAAAGTTTTACCTATCTCTTTGAGAGCGAATCCACCCCGTGGAGAGGCAGCGGTCGTTGCGCAACCCCAACCAAAAACTACGGAGCCTTCATGCACTTCTATGATAAAGCCAAGCAGTTCTCCCTCAAAGAGATCAGCCCCAAGGCGGAGAGAATCGACCAAGAGGCGATTTTCCCTGAAGATATTTTTGATCAAATTGCCAAAGAGGGGTACTTCTCCCTTCTAGTGCCCAAAGAGTATGGCGGCGAGGGCAAAGGCCTTAGCGAACACACACAGGTCTGCATGGCCTTTGCCGAGGGGTCTGCCACAGTCGCACTCTGCTATATGATGCACAATGTAGCCCTCAATTGCATCAATCAGCATGGAGATGAAGCGCTCAAGCGAAAAATCTTTACCGAAGTGGTCGAGAATCAAAAAATGCTCGCGCTTGCCTATAGTGAAATCGGCACAGGCACTCACTTCTACAAGCCCGAAATCACGGCTCAATATAGCGATTCAGGTGTGGTCTTGAATGGAATCAAGAGCATGGTCACCTCCGCAGGCTACGCCTCCTACTATCTCGTGCTCTCCCCCGCCAAAGACCCTGAGAATATCAACAATTGGGTTGTCCCCCTAGAGAATCAAGGGCTTAGCTTTGCACTCTCTAAATGGAATGGTCTTGGCATGAGAGCCAATGTCTCTTGCCCTATGGAGATGAAAGATCTCTTCTTGGAAAACCTCTACAAAATCGGGGAAGAGGGTTCTGGAGCAACTCAGGTCTTCGCCACGGTCGCCCCTTTCTTCCTTGCGGGACTCGCCTCAGTCTATAGCGGACTTGGCACGCAGATATTCCAAGAGGCTATCCAGCACGCCACGACACGAAAATACGCCGAAGATTCCTCCCTCGCCCATATCGAAACCGTGCAGATTCACCTCTCCAATCTCTACACCAAAAGCTCCTCCGCTAGAGCCATGACCGCTGAAGCGGCAAGAAGCTACGACCACCAAGAGCCAGACGCCGCCGCCAAAATCATTGCCGCAAGAATCTTCGCCTCTGAAAGCGTGATCGAAAACGCCACGACCGCAATGAGAATCGGTGGAGGTAAAAGCTACAATAAGCAAACCCCCCTAGAGAGATTGCTTCGAGATTCCTTCGCAGGGCAGATCATGGCTCCAAGCGTGGATGTGCTGAAAGTTTGGCTTGGCAAAGCGTTGAGTGGCCAACCTATCCCTTAAATAGAATCAAACCTAAAGGCCAAATTCATGAGTCAAAACGCTATCACTATCGGCGCGGTCATCTACGACCCTAAAGTCACTGTCATCTGGGGAATCATCGCAGACTTTTTCAAAGAAAACGCCCTAGAGGTGGAGCCTCTATTTTTCAAAGATTATCAAGCCCAAGTCGATGCCCTCCTCAAAGGCGAGATCGATATCGCATGGAATTCGCCCCTAGCATGGGTGGATGCGGATATTCGCTCTCACCATCGATGCCTCAAAAGTGCGATGCGAGACACCGACCAAAATCGAAAGAGTCTTTTTCTAGTCCAAGCCAAATCAGGAATCAAAAATCTTCAAGAGCTCCAAGGAAAAAAGATCGCCTTTGGAGCGATCGATTCTCCTCAGGCTCGACTCATCCCGATCAACCACCTCGCCCGCAAAGGTTTGGTGGCTAGCAAGGACTATGAAGAGGTGATCTTCAATATCGGCTATGGACTCCATGGCGACCATGTAGGCGGCGAGAGAGACGCTCTTGAAGCTCTCAAATCAGGAAGTGTAGAGGCTTCAGTCTGCTTAGATCTAAACTATGAGGCGTGGGTGAAGGATGGCACGATCGATGAGAAGCAGATTCTCCTCATCGACGAGACCCCTCTTTTTGACCACTGCATCTTCACGGTGAGAGAGGGATTTGCACCAGATCGCCTCAAAGCTTGGGAAGAGGTGCTCTTCAGGATGGACTACAACAATCCCAAACACAAAGAGATGATGGATATGGAAGGGCTAAAAGCATGGGTGCAAGGGCGCACTTCTGGCTTTGAGCAGCTCAAAGAGGCGGTCGAAAGACTCCGCTTCTTTGCCTAAAGATCCCCCTATGCAACCCTCCTTACCCCTTTTTCCCATCAGCCTGATTGGGAGCTGGCCTAGAGAGAGCGAGATTTTAAAATATCTCCACCGACACCAAGAGGATGAACGCTTTAGAGAACTGATCAAGAATCAGAGCGCTAAAGTCGTCAAAATCCAAGAGGAGTGCGGGGTGGACATCCTCACAAGCGGAGAGCTCTCTAGGGATAACTACTGCTCTTTTGTGGCGAGCAAGCTATCAGGGGTGACGCTCATGTCGATGGTCGAGATGCTTGATTTTATCGAAGATAAGGAGGCGTTTGAAGAGATATTGACCAAGCTGGATGTTCCGGGCTTCAGTATCAAAAACGCCATCTGCACCGACAAAGTCCGCCACGATCAAAATCTCGTCCTTGATGAGCTTTCGCTCTTGCAGAGCTTGACTCAAAAGCCTCTCAAAATGACACTCCCAGGCCCCTATC
This sequence comes from Wolinella succinogenes DSM 1740, assembly GCF_000196135.1. Taxonomy (NCBI): domain Bacteria; kingdom Pseudomonadati; phylum Campylobacterota; class Epsilonproteobacteria; order Campylobacterales; family Helicobacteraceae; genus Wolinella; species Wolinella succinogenes. The sequence goes on from NC_005090.1 coordinate 1,723,949, forward strand.
TGCTGACTCGCTCTATGTGGCTCCCTGCGCTCTCAGGCAAACACTACGCGAGCAAAGAGGAGCTGGGGCACGATGTCGTAACCATGCTCAAACAGGAGATCGATGCGCTCGCCTCACAAGGCGTCTATATGATCCAGCTCGATGAGCCCGTGCTCACAGAGGTGGTCTTTACGCAAGGCAAACCAAGAAGCTTCATGTGCGCCGCGCTCTCTGAGCGAAAAGACCCCACCGAGGAGCTAGAGTTTGCAACCCAGCTCATCCAAGAGGTGATTTCGCATATCAATCAAAGAGGGGTTCGCTCAGCTCTCCATGTCTGCAGGGGCAACTGGAGTAGCGATGAAGCAACCTTGCTGAGCGGTCCTTATACGCCTTTGATCCCTGTTTTTGAAGCCTCAGGGGCGAGTGTGTTGCATCTGGAGTTTTCGACTCCTCGTGCGGGCGAAATCGCCTCCCTATTCAAAAACAGCACTCTAAGCGAAAAGATCATCTTAGGGTTAGGCGTGCTCAACCCAAGGACACCCGAAGTGGAGCGGGTCGAAGAGATCGTCTCCAGGGTGAAAGAAGCGTTACGCTACCTGCCCAAAGAGAAAATCTGGCTCAACCCCGATTGCGGATTTGCGACCTTTTCTAATCGCCCCGTAAATGTGCAGATGATCATCGAATCCAAGCTCACCGCCCTCCACCAAGCCGCTCTAGAGCTAAGGGGTGCTCATGCTTAGCCAGCCCCTAGCCGAGCAAAGTCAACACAAATCGCTCTTTCGTCTTTTCCTCTCCGCGAAAAACGAGGTCAAACTCTACACGCGCAACCAAAGTCTCACGCTCAAAGAGGTGGTCTCCTTTGATTCTAAGGCACCCCTCCCCTCTAGCCTAGAGCTCTTCATCACCGCTCTAGCGAGCAGCTACCTCCTCACCCTTCAAAAAGAGGCCAAAAAAGCCAAGCTATCCTTAGGGGAGATGGAGGCTCAGCTCACCTGCACACTCCAAAACCCCCTAGAGCTCCTAGGGGTGATCGGATATGAGGAGGAGGCAGAGATCAGTGCTATCACAGGTAAGCTCTACCTCTACACCGAATCCGATCCTCTCAAACTCCAATCGCTCTGCCAAAAAGCCCTAGAAAAGTCGCTCATCTATCGACTCCTCGATCAGAATCGAGTGAGTGTCTCTATTGAACCTCATATTCTTTGTCTGTAAACGACAAAAGTTGTGGTGGGCTTGCTTAAATCAATACCCATAGTCCCCCTCTATAAATATAACCTTGATTCGTCCCTTCTCAAATTGACCTGTTATTAACACAAAGTCATTGCAAATTCGCTGAGAGTGGTGACAGTCAATACATTTAGCAAGCTTCACGCAGGGGGTCTCCTTTGCTAATCGCCTCGCGTCCAATGGTGCAGCAATCTGGCGGGTACGCCAAATTGCATCATCGACTGATTTTACGATTTTATTTGTTCCAACAACAGCGATTACCTGCTTTGGTCCATAGATAATGGGCGCAACACGACTACCGTTTCCATCAATATTAAATAGCTTTCCATCAATCGTCACAGCATTGATTCCTGTTAAAAATGTATCTGCTCGAAAGTTTTGAAGATAAATCTCCCGCTTTTCTTCGCGATTTAAACCCGTCCTATACTTGTCCAAAAAATTATAAGAATGATTTCTCACATATTCGTATACACCACTCTGCTCTAATGTGACAGAATCGCCGCATCCTACAGTCTGTCCTTCTGGCATCAGTCGATAAAGTAATTCATGTAGCTGCTGAATGGATTGGGTGTAATATCCAGCCATGTGATTTCTGTTTAGATTATCTATCGTCTTTCTGACAATATCTTGCATCGTGCTCCCTGCCTTAATACGATTAGGTTCTTTTCTGGGCAAACCTATCTTGCGAAATTCAATATAATACCGCCATCTTCCCGTGTAAATTGATTAATTGCTTTGCGTTCGATGTTTAAAGGTATTTTGCAGTTCACAACTTCATCTATTTGGCCATTCAATATCGTCTAGGTGCAGATTTGTTTACGATTGAAGCTCTTTGGGTTTGTACAGCCCTACCCCTTTAGCATCCCATCAAGCTCTTTGATTCTCCCCAGCGCCACAAAAGCCGAATCGCTCGCTCCTTGGCTCAATCCTTCACTGAAGTGCAAGACATTTTCAAGCAGCACCGAAATCCCTAGGAAGATCGTCTTAGAGCAGATTCCCCTCAGGTAGCTGATGAGAATCGGCGTAGGAAGATTGTGGGTGGAGTAGAGGTAGGTGCGCTCATCGCTCAAGTCTAAAAATTCTATCTCCCCCTCTTTAAATCCACTCATTGCATCCGCCACCACAATCACATCAGGTGCTAGTTCGCGTAGCTTCCCAAACTCGCTCTCTGGCGTGTCATATCCAAAAAAGACGCTCCACTCTGGCATCTGCTCCTCGACAAGCCGCCCCAAAGCGATCGCCACGCCATCATCTCCTCTTAGCTCATTCCCCACGCAAAGAAGCACCTTTTTCACTATTTTTCCCCTCTTTTAAGCATGTTTAAAATCTTTTCTCAGCACCAAATAGCCCTCTCTTAGCTCTTCTAACACCTTTTTAAAGGGGCACTCCATCATCTCAGGCAGTAGCTTAGCAGCGTGCTCTGGAAAGACCTCGACCTCAAAATATCGGCTCAGATTCCCTAGCTTAAAGCGCAGATACTCCCCGCCATTTTGGAGTATTGCTTCAAACTCCGCAGGGGGAATCTCCAAAACCTTCTCACTAAAGTCAATGGTCCCCACTCCGTGCCCCACGCAAGTGGAGAAGATTTTGATCTGATTGAGAAGGGCTGATTCTGACTTAGCGCCATCAAGGTGGCGCTTGGTGAGCCGATAGACCTCTACCACTTGCCCTCTCCCCACGAGATTTGATTGAGTGCGATCTTCTCCTCCTCCTCGCAAGGAACATACGCCGAATAGACCTCATTATGCAAGATTCCCATGCACTCTGCATAGCGCGGGTCACTCTCCTCTTTCATGGCTAGCACAAGAGCGGCTTTGGCGGCTTTGGGATTTTTGACCTCAGGGCTTTGCGCGAGGGCGGCGAGGTATTTATCATAGAGCGTCCGCCCAAACACATAGCTCATGAGGCGCTTGGCGTACACCAATAGGTCTCGCTCAAAAAGGGTGTTCCCCAAAAGCGAATCGCCCACCAAAGGGGGCATCTCGCTATCATGTTCAAAGCTCACCCGCTGCAGCTTCTGCTCCATCACACCAAGAGCCGTCGTGAGCCCATAGATGATACTCGCAGGATGAGGCGGACATCCAGGGATATAGACATCCACGGGGATGATTTTGTCGATCCCACTCAAGACGCTATAGGCATCATAAAAGATTCCTCCCGTGGAGCCACAAGCACCTAAAGCCACCACAAGCTTGGGGTCTGGAGCAGCCTCATAGGCACGCAAAAGCGGATAATACATCTGCCTCGTCACAGGCCCTGTGCAGAGCAGAATATCCGCATGGCGTGGATTGGCCACGAGCTTAAATCCAAAGCGCTCTGGATCCCACAAGGGCGTGATCGCAGCAAAAATCTCGATCTCACAGCCATTGCAACTCCCGCAGTCGATTCGATAGACGCTGAAGCTCCGCCCAATATGTTTGAGGAGCTCCAGCTTCTGCTCTATCTCATTGGCGACTTTTATCTCTTCGGGCATATCATAGATTTTCATGAGATCACCTCCTCATCCCCGCGTGTGAAATGAAGCACCGCGGCATTTTTTTTGCACTCAGGGCATATCTTGGCATAGTTCTCCGCCTCTTTGAGCCTCTCTTCTCCTATATTAGCCTTGCTGAGGCGATCTAGAGTGTATTTGACGAGTCTTTTGGCGGTGAAAGGCTTTTGGCATTGGGTGCATTGGTGGACATCAAGCTCCCCTCGCTGAATCAGAGCCGACTTGTCAAACTTGACCGCCAACTCAAACTCTTCGCTCAGCCTAATCGCTCCTGTGGGGCAGACCTCATCACATCGCCCACAAAAGATACATCGCCCGCAGTCAAACTCCCAAATGAGCTTGTTTTGCTCTTGGTTGAGCTCGACTGTGATGGCATTGGAAGGGCAGGCCACTCCGCACGCCGCACAGCCGATACAGAGGTCAAAAACATAGGCCGGTTTCCCGCGAAAGTGGTCGGCGACCTTATAGGGCGCAAAGGGGTATTGATGGGTGATCTTCCCATACTTTTCGCTGATATCAAGAAGCTTCATCATTTTAGATCCTTTAACGGATTTCCTTTGAGGGTTTTGGAGAAATCTTCCAAATCCAATCGGGTCAAAATCTTGCTCTTTTTACTTCTCACATCCACCACCGTCACACGCTCTGTACAAGAGTAGCATGGATCAAGACTGCAGACGATAAGCGCCGCATCGGCAATTGTGTTGCCGCGGAACTGGAATCGCAAGCTTGGCCAGTTGTTATAAGTGGCGGCTCGACATCTCCAACGATAGACCTTTTGGGCGCTTCCTTGCATGATCCAATGGACATTATCTCCTCTTGGCGCTTCAACATAGGCCAAAGCAAAATTCTCAGGCTGAACATGGAAGGTGGGGTCGATCATGATCGGAGTCTGAGGCATCAGCTCAAAACACTGGCGAATGATAGAGACAGAGCTTTTAAGCTCCATATAGCGCACCATCTCGCGAGCAAAGACATCGCCTCCCTGGGCGGTCGCCACCTCAAACTCAATCTGATTAAAAAAGTCATAGGGGTGGTCATAGCGAGTGTCTCGCTTGATTCCGCATCCGCGGATATTGGGCCCCACAGGGGAGAAGTCTCTCGCCACCTGCTTATCCAAAATCCCCACGCCTTTCCAGCGGCTAATCTGGCGCTTATCGTCCATCACCGCATCCCACACCTCTTCCACTTGGGTCTCGATGATCTGAAGAATTTTTAGGCTCTCTTTGATCTCAGTTCCCGTCATGTCGCGTCTGAGTCCACCCATCACGACATTTCCATAGGTCTTTCGTCCACCCGTGACCAGCTCGGCTAGCTTCATGGAGTATTCACGGATTCGGAAAATATGCATGAAGGCGTTGTAGTTGCCCGTCACCTCGCACGCTAGGCCTATATTGAGGAGGTGGCTGTGAAGCCTCTCAATCTCCAGACAGACGATGCGAATCGCCTGAGCCCGCAAGGGAATCTGGAGATTAATCGCCTTTTCCGCCGCTTCGATGCAGGCGATGGCGTGCGCGTAGCCGCAGATTCCGCACACCCTCTCTGCTAGATAGCCCATCTGATCGTAGTTCATGCGATTCTCGGCGAGCTTCTCCATCCCTCTGTGCTGGTAAAAGAGTCGATAATCCGCATCAATGATCGTATCTCCATCACAAAAGAGCCTGAAATGCCCCGGTTCATCTGCAGTGATATGGAGAGGCCCCAAGGGGACATCGATGATTCCCGAGCCCTCAGGGCGCAAGAATTCAAACTCTGGCTCCATATAGTGCTCTCTCATATCAGGACGATAGCGGTAATCCATCGCATCTTTGCGAAGCGGGAAAAGATCATTAGGCCAATCATCACTGAGGGCTAGACGCCGCTTATCAGGCAATCCCTCCGCCACCAATCCAAACATATCATACGCCTCTCTCTCATACCAGACACACGCTGGTACCAAAGGGGTGACAGAGGGGTAGGTCGGATTATCGGCAGGAATGAGTGCTTTAATCGTGATGAAGCACTTCTCCTCTTGGGCAAGCTCATCCCCCTCAAACATCTTACCCCCCTCCATGGAGAGCGCGTAGTAGAGGGCGTAGTGTTTATTGATCTCGCGCTCATCATTGGCCACCATCGTGGAGAGGTATCCGCCTTTTCCATAGTATAAAAAGGAGACTGCCTCAGGGAGATCATTGAGCTCCACGAGCGCTGTCACTTGGTCTTCGTATTGTCGGGTGACCTCTAAGACTTTCACCCTTTGGCTTAGCGCCTCAATCAAGCTATCACATTTCATGCAAAAGTCCTATTGTTTTATTATCGACTTGACGCTCTCATCAAGGAGAAAAGTCAAGGAATCAAACTGCCAAACCCCAAAGGCGACAACCAAAAAGGCGAGCAGAATCAAAGGGAGATTCTCCCCTAGCTTCATTTCACTCCCATGCACCACCTCCCCCTCGACCTTGCCAAAAGTGGCGAGGAAAAAGTGAGAGAAGTCCGCGATAAAGATGATGGCAAGCGCCACAGCAAAGATCGCCATCAAGAAATAAGCCTCTTTTAAAGCCGCCGCTTTGAAGATCAAAAACTCACTCACAAAGATCGCAAATCCGGGAACCCCGACTAGCGAACAGATGGCGATTCCAAAAAGGATAGTCGTTAGCGGGGCGATGCGAATCATGCCCCCCATTTTGGTCATATCTTTGGTTCCATAAACCCTGGCGATGTTACCTGTGGAGCAGAAGGCGAGCGCCTTAGTGAAAGAGTGCGCCACACAGTGAAAGAGTGCCGCAAAAAGCCCGATGGCTCCGCCCACGCCAAGCCCAAAGGCGATCACACCCATATGGGCGATAGAGTGATAGGCGAACATTCGCTTCACATTGTGCTGGCGAATCAAGAAAAAGGCCGAGACAAAGAGGGTCAAAGTGCCGCTTATAAGCATCACCGATTCGACAAAGTCAAAGCCAATTCCATTGGCCACAATCGCATAGAATCGAATTAATCCCAGCATGGCGCACTTCAAAAGGACTCCTGAGAGCAGAGCTGAGGTGGGCGCAGGCCCCTCGGCGTGAACATCGGGTAGCCATGTATGCGTGGGGGCTAGCCCCGCCTTGGTACCAAAACCGATGAGCGCGAAGATAAAGACCAGCTTGAGCGCCATCGAATCGACCTCTTTAGCCCCCGCCAAAAGATTGGTGTAGAGCATCGCCTCGCCTTGAATATGGTCATGCGCAGCGGCATAGAGCAAGATGGTCGCATAGAGCGCAAAAGCAAGCCCGATACTGCACAAGACGATGTATTTATATCCGCTCTCCGTGGACTTCTTGTCCTTCTTGACCGCCACAAGGAAGACCGATGCCAAAGTTGTGGCTTCAATCGCCGCCCACATGAAGGCGATGTTGTTACAGATGACGCTGAGGCTCATCGTCCATGTGAAGATAAAGCTAAGCGCAAAGTAGTTTTTCGCCTCTTTGGGAGTAATATGCCCCTCCTCCAGCTCCCACTTCAAGTAGGTGGTCGCATAAACATTGACCAACAATCCCGTAATGGCGATGAGCGATAGAAAGATTGCCCCTAGAGAATCAAGAAAGAGAAAATGATCAAAGGCACTCAACTCATTCCCGCGCACCACTTCTCCCACCGCTAGAAGGAGAATCGATGAAACCACCAAGCTTAGGAGGATATGGAGTTTGGATAAAAATTTGAACCAAACAGGCATGACAAACATGAGCGCGCCACAAAGAAGCGGCACGATAAGAATCAACGAAAGAGTCTCCATTTTATCCCCTTAAATTTATCGCTTTGGAAGTGTCAAGGCTCTCATAAGCGCTGTAGAATCGCTTCGCCAAAACTCCCATGATAATCACCGCAAAAATAGCATCCGTCAAAATACCCACCTCGACCAGCTCATGAGAGTTGTAGGCCATAAGGGCAAGACTTAGATGGATTCCATTCTCAAACAGGCAATAGGAGAGAATCTGCTTCAAAAAGGAGTTTCTCAAAACAAAGCCAAAAATCCCCATCATAAAAATGAACGAAGCAGCAAAGAGCGGCAAGGGGTCTTGGAAGATAGAGAAGTGGACAAAGACCTTATAGAACATCATCGCCACCGCCAGTGAAAAACTAAGCGCCACCACAGGCGAGATAAAGAATCCCCCCACAGGCTCATGCTCATAGACCACCCCAAGCTTATCCGCCAACTTCCACAAAAAGAGGGGGACAAAAACCACCTTCATTACAAAGGCCGTGAAAGACCAGATGAGAAGCTCATGCGCATCGTATTTGAAATGCAGCATCAAAAAGACGCTCACCAAAAGAAGCGTCTGAAGCGCATACGCCGCAATACTCCAGCGATACTGCCTAAAGGCAAAGACCGCCAAAGAGGTTCCCATCATCAAAACCGTCACTAGATCAATCAAAAGTTCCATATCACACCCCAATCACATAAAGCATTAGCGCAAGGCAGGCAATACTAAAGGGAAAGAGCATCGTGATTCTCACCCCTTTGTTCATGGTGAATCGAGGTCCAAAGTTATCGATAAACACCGCCAAGACATAGAGCACCCCAACCTCCACTAAGAAGAGCAGAAGCGACAAGATAGAGTGCCCCATCCCCCAAGGCTCAAACACAATCAAAAAAAATCCGAGCATCGAAAACTGCTTGAGCATCAGCGCCATATCAATGATGGCAAGGTCTTTACCGCAATACTCGCCCAATACCCCCTCTTGGAGCTCCTGCTCCGCCTCGGCTAGGTCGTAGGGTTTGCGTGCCGTTTCGACATACATCACCCAAAGAAAAGCAGTCGAAGCGATGGCGTAAGAGGGAATCAAATAGCCATACTCTCCCGCTCTCACCGCCTCAACAATCACAGGAAGATTGGAGTTCCCCGCCCCTAGCATCACCACCACCAAAGAGATGATGATCACCGCCTCACTATAAAATCCGATGGTCGCCTCTCGGCTTGAACCCACGCCCGCAAAGGGGTTGGCAGTGTCAAAGCCCGCAATGATAAAGACAAATCGAAAGAGCGCACTGAGGTAGAGCAGCACAAAAATATCAGAGATTCCCGCCAAAGGAGAATCGACGCCATAGGTGATAGGCAATAGACAGAACATCGCCGCCGCACTCACAAAAAGCAGATAGGGCGAGAGCGTGTAGATGAAACTCGTGCTATGAGACTTGGTTCTTCCTCGCTTAAGAAGCTTGAAGAGGTCTCGATAGGTTTGAAAGATGCTTGGCCCCACGCGGGATTGGAATCTCGCCCTTAGCTTTCTCGCCATCCCATCAAAAAGCGGAGCGACCATCAAAGCCGCTATCAGTTGTAAAAGTAGATAAAAGAAGCTCATGGTGTCCTCACAGATGGTAATAACCAAAAATCAGCACTAGGCAAAGATAGACCAAAATATAACCCGCATAGAGATTCGTTCGACCGTTTTGGAAAATTCCAATCTTATCAGCCGCCTCCATCACCCAGCTAATCACAGGCTCATAGAGTCGATCCCAGAAGAGATCGCGAGCTTTTTTCTTATAGGTCACCCTAGAGAAGTAGCCCTCCATTTTGCTCTCACTCTCATACCTCAACAAGAATCGAAGTGCACGGCGAATATCGCCCGTGAAGGCATTGGAGCCAATCTGCATGTTTTTGTTATAGATAAATCCGCACGCCCAAGGCTCGGTGACTCGAATGGGGGCGTGATTGGCCTTGGTGATGTAGAGCAAGACAAAAGGCACCACCGCACACAAAAGCATCACTAACACCACCAAAGGCATGGAGAGGGTGCTTGCATCCTCGGCATTGGCCGTAGGAATATAGCTCGCCACCATCGTTGAGAGCAGAGAGACCACCTCGCCCATAAAGATTCCAAGTCCCACACAGAGACTCGCCAAAAAGGCCAAAGGCCACAATCTGATACTAGAGACCTCTTGGATTCCCTCATAGATTGCCTCATCCCTTGGGAGTCCCAAAAAGAGTGCCCCATAAGCTTTGGAAAAAGCCATGATCGCCAAGGCTCCACCCACAGCCAATGCAATGATGCCAAAGGTAAAGAAGAGACGAGGAGCAATCCCCTCCTCTACGCCTCCTTGAAGCATCGCCTGATAGGTGACCCACTCACTAGCAAAGCCATTGAGCGGAGGAAGTGCGCCAATGGCGAGCACCGCCACAAGAAAGAGGATAGAGGTGAAAGGCATCTTTTTGTGAATCCCCCCCAAAGAATCCATCTCTTTGGAGCCTGTGGCTGTGTAGAGATTGCCGCTTAGCATGAAAAGGAGCGATTTAAAGAGCGCATGGTTGAGGATATGAAAGAGCGCCGCGACAAAACCAAGCAGCGCTACAACAGGAAGATTCTCCCCTATTCCATAAAAAGCCGCTCCTAGTCCCAAAAAGATAATGCCCACATTCTCGCAAGAGCTATAGGCGATTGCAGCCTTATAATCATTGGCAACCACCGCATAAAGCACCCCAAAAAGAACGCTAAGTCCCCCAAAAAGGAGGAGGATATATCCAAAAGTGCTCGAGAGCGGGAGCAGGAGTGAAAACTTGATGAAGGCAAAAAGCGCCACCTTGATCATCACCCCACTCATAAGCGCTGAGGCATTTGAAGGGCATTGACCATAAGCCAAAGGAAGCCAAACATGAAAGGGAAACATCCCCGCCTTTGACCCAAGCCCCACCAATAGCAGCAAAAAGAGTGCGATACTCGCCCCCTCGCTAATATCCAGCCGTCCAAACTCGCTAAATTCAAAGCTACCCGCCAAACTTGCCATTACCAAAAGGGCGACCATTAGGCAGAAAGCTCCTAGTTGGGCGATTCCTAGATAGATCATCGCCTTTTTGGAGGCACCTTCGCCATCATTGATTAGAATCAAGAGGGCTGAGATGAGCGTCATCACCTCCCAAAGCAACATGAAAGAGAAGACCCCATCACTCGCCACCACAAGCAGCATGGAGAGGATGAAGGCATTCATAAGAGAGGCAAAGGCTGCTAGATTCGCCTTTTTTTCATAGAATCGAGCATAATCAAGGCTAAAGAGCGAGACCGCAAACGCCACCACCGAGATTAAGAAGCTAAAGAGCATCCCCAAGGAATCAAGCCTAAAAGTGGGCGCACTGATGAAGCTTCCAGGGAGTTTCCACACCAGCGTCTCCCCTAGATGAGAAAAGAAGAAGATCGCCGCATAAAGTGAAAATAGACTCGCGAGTGCAAATCCCAATCTATGCGCCCAAAGAGGCTTCTTATAGAGCGCGATAGAGAGGAGAGAGGCGAGCAGAAAGAGAGTGTAGATCGTTTCCATTAGGCTTCTCCTTGGTTAGATTGCGGAGTCTCAGGTGAATCGGGGCTTGGCTCCTTGGGCTTTTTGAGCACAGGAGCGGGAATATTCAAAAACTCCACTTCAGGGGCGATTTTTTTCAAAAAGGGAGTCATATCGGCTTTGAGTTTTTTGCCAAACTTGCACTCCATCAAGATGGGATCCACCATCAAAAGCGCCCCTTTAGGACAAGAATCAATACACGCTGGCCCCTCTTGGGCGCCATGACAGAGATCGCACTTGATGGCAATACTTTTAAGACCACTCACGCATCCCGCCTCTAGATTCCTCTCAAATTCCCCCACGATGGAGGGAGGAACCTCCGCCTCAATCACAACCGCTCCATAAGGACAGGCGATGGTGCAGAGCTTACAGCCAATACAGATCTCTTCACAAAGCTCGACGGTTTGATTGGAGATTCGCAAAGCACCTGTGGGGCAGACATTTGCGCAGGGTGCATCATCGCATTGGCGACACTGATTGGGCATCTTGCCACTCTCTAGCGAGAGAACATCCAAACGACTCTTGGCCAATTTCCCCCGTTTATAGGCCTGTTTGATACACGCCTTCATGCAGGCGTTACAGGCGACACAAAGCTCTGGATTGGTGATAACAAACTTATGAACTTTCGACATGGGCTAATCCCCCTGCAGTTTTTGTGGCCTTTGGCCAACTTGAGCAGGAATCAAAGGCGACCGCTCGCCCTCCTTGTGACTCCAACGCTCAAATGATACGCCATTTTCATAGCGTGAAAATAGCTTGATGATAAGTTATCACCTCTGCTATTTTCGTGCTATGAACTTGCTATACTATAGCTAGTGTGTTACTAAAAACTGATAAGGAGAACATCATGTTAGACAAAATCTACCGCGTCAATATGACGACTATGGATTTTTCTATAGAAGAGGCACCCGCTGAGTGGATGGGGCTTGGCGGTCGAGGTCTTACTTCAACCATTGTTGCAGCCGAAGTTGACCCTGAGTGTCATCCTCTAGGACCCAACAACAAACTCGTCTTTGCTCCGGGTATGCTCTCAGGCACAAGCGCTGCTAACAGTGGCAGGAACTCCTGTGGAGCCAAAAGCCCGCTTACAGGCGGAATCAAAGAATCCAATGTCGGTGGAACCAGCGCAGCGATCATGGCCAAACTAGGCGTCAAAGCGCTCATCATCGAAGGAATGCCTAAAGAAGGGGCACCTTTTTACCATCTGCACATCACAAAAGAGAAGGTCGAATTCTTCCCTGTACCCGAACTTGTAGGCAAAAACAACTACGAAGTGCTCGATTATATGCTTGAGAAATATCACAAAAAAGTGGCGGTGATGAGCATCGGGACTCCCGGAGAGATGCGCATGAATCTCGCCAACATCTCCGTCAAAGATCCCGGAGGCAAGCTACGAAGCCACGGTCGAGGCGGCATGGGTGCAGTGATGGGCTCTAAGAAGGTCAAATGCATCACCGTGGATGCTGAGAGCTACAATGAGATCACTCTCGCCAATCCTGAAAAATTCAAAGAGGCGAGCAAAATTTTCACCAAAACCCTCCAAGAGAATCCCATCAGCGGCCAAGGCCTACCCGCCTTTGGAACCAATGTCCTTGTCAATATTCTTAATGAAGCAGGGGGGCTTCCCACGCGAAACTTCAGAGAGGGTCGATGGGAATTTGCCGAGAATATCTGCGGTGAGACAATGGCAGAAAATATCAAGGCTCGCGGCGGAAAGACCACGCATGGATGCCACGCAGGATGCGTGATTCAGTGTTCCCAAATCTATAACGATGCGGATGGAAACTACCTCACTTCAGGCTTTGAGTATGAGACTATTTGGGCGTTTGGCTCCAATGCAGGAATCCAAGACTTAGACCAAATCGCCAAAATCGATGCACTCATGGATGATCTTGGGGTCGATTCGATTGAAACAGGGGTCACCCTAGGCATCGCCGTGGATGCGGGAATCGTCAATTATGGCGATGGAGAGAAGATTTATGACCTCATCAAAAACGATATTGCCAAAGGAACTCCTTTGGGCAGAATCTTAGGGGGCGGAACCCATCTTGTCGGGAAGCTCTATGGCTTAGTGCGCGTTCCGACCGTCAAAGGACAAGGGATGCCCGCCTATGAGCCCCGCGCTGTCAAAGGACAAGGGGTCACCTACGCCACCTCCACAATGGGTGCTGACCACACCGCTGGCTATGCGGTCGCGACCAACATCCTTAATAGCGGTGGTTATGTCGATCCACTCAAAAAAGAGGGTCAAATCATCCTCTCTCGTAACCTCCAAATCGCCACCGCCGCGGTGGATAGCACAGGTATGTGTATCTTTGTCGCCTTCCCTTTGCTCGATGACCCAAAATCACTAACCGCGCTAGTGGATATGATCAACGCGCGCTTTGGCACCTCCCTCACAGGAGATGATGTCACCAATCTAGGAATGAAAATCCTAAAGACCGAGCGCGCCTTCAACCTCAAAGCAGGTCTCACCCCCTCAGATGATCGCCTGCCTGAATTCATGAAATACGAAAGCCTCCCTCCCCATAATGTCGTGTGGGATTTCACCAACGAGGAGCTCGATTCCTTTTGGGATTTCTAGCCCTCTCCCAGCCCCAAGAGGAGTCTCCCTCCCTCTTCTTGGGGCCCTTTTAGAATCGACTCTTCTTTGCCTCTTCAACCAAAGAATCCGCTCTCTGCGCCACCCCTTGAGCAATCGAATCGGTCTGCTCAGCGATAGCAGCGTTTTGTTGCGTCACACTATCGAGTTGAGCAATCGCCTCGTTGATTTGGGAGATTCCCTGTGCCTGTTCTTTGACGCTCTCGCTCATCTCATTGATGGACTGCACTAGAACATTGGTGTTAGCATCAATCTCTCCGAGGCTCTTTTGGGTGCGCTCCGCAAGCTTTCTCACCTCATCGGCCACTACAGCAAAACCCCTTCCATGCTCCCCTGCCCTAGCGGCTTCAATCGCAGCATTAAGAGCCAAGAGATTGGTCTGGTCCGCAATATCGCGGATGATTCCGATCACATTTTTAATCTCTTCGGTCTGTGCGACCACCTCTCCTGATCGCATACTCATCTGTTGCATGGAGCTAGTCAGCTCTTCAATCGCTGCGGCACTCTCTTCTAGACTAGCGGCCTGCTCGCTGGAGCCTTGGCTTAGCTCCTGCATCGAATGTTTAAGGCTTTGGCTCTCGCTTTGGAGGGATTCTCCGCTCTGCAATGAGTGGTGCAACATTTGACTGATCGTCTCCCCTAGGTAGTTCACCCCTCGGGTAAGCAAAAGAAGCTGTCCTTCAATCGCCCCTGATTCGATTCGCTTGGTGAAGTCATTTTTGGAGAAGGTTTGGAGCACCTCTAAAATAGTCGTGATTTGAGCATAAAGTCCGCGAAGCATACCATTGAGCACCCCTCTTAGCTCAACAAGCTGAGGATTGTTGGGTATGGCGGAAATCTGAAGGTCAAAATATCCTCGCTTCACCCCATTGGCCACTTCAAGCGATTCTTTGAGTGCCTTAGCATCTTGGATAAGCCCCTCCTTGATACGCTCCACTCCGCCATTGATCATGCTAGCCATCTCCCCAAATTCATCCTTGGAGTTAAGCTTAATAGCTTCAACATCGCTCTTTTCGTTTCTCAAAAAGGCAAAAAAGGAGGTGAGCCCCTCAGTGATCACTCCTAGGGAGCAGAGAATGTTGCGAGTGATAAAAAGCAGAAGCAGACAGGCGAAAATGGAACTTGCGGCAATGATTCCAAGGGTTTGAAGTGCTGCTTGATCCAGACGCCCAAAACTTCGCTCCATCTGCCCCTTGCTCCACTTGTCCATATCTTGTGTGAGCTCATTGAAGAGAACAGCACTCTCAGCCGTGATTCTCTGTAGAGTTTTTCCCTCGGGAGTTTGAGCAAAATCCTCTTGATTGATGGCTTTTTGATGCTTGATCATAATCTCCCATCTAGGACGATTAAGCTCGCGCCACTTCTGAATCTTCTCCACAATGGCTCTCTGCTGATCCCTTGACCCTTGAGTCACAAGCATCATTCTAACTTTCTCTAGTCGAGCCAACGATTCATCAAGACTCTCTTCATACATCTTCTTAAAATCATCGCGAAAAAGGAGCTGATAGCCTCGGATTCCGCTCATGGCGCGCTCTAAATCGGTGTTGGTGTGACCCAAAAGTTCAAATCGCTGAGCCACCCCCTTGGCAGTGTTAGCGGCTTGGTAAAACGACCAGCCCAAAAAAACAAAAATAGAAACCAATACCAAAGCAAAGAGATAAAGTTTTGCTTTAACCGATAAATTTATCATACTCCCTCCTTCTCGCGATTTGATAAGAATCTATATTCTTTCATCATTGAGAATTCTATATGAGTTATGAGAAAAAATCAATAGGGAAGAATCCCCCTTGGAATCGAAATCCCAAGAGGGGAGAAGATAAAAAGGAGAGTCTTTAGAGGTTACTTCACGGCTTGGTCAAACAGTTTGTTCACTTCGTTCCAATTGACGACCTTCCACCACTCTTTGAGATAGTCGCCACGGCGATTCTGATATTTGAGATAGTAGGCGTGCTCCCAAACATCCAGCGCCAAGATAGGAGTACCCTTCACTTCAGCGATATCCATAAGGGGGTTGTCTTGGTTGGGAGTGGAGGTGATGGCAAGCTTCTTATCCGCTGTGACCACGACCCATGCCCATCCAGAGCCAAAGCGTGTGGCTCCCGCTTTCTCGAATGCCTCTTTCATCTTATCCAGCGAACCAAAATCTCTATCAATCGCTTTGGCTAGCGCACTAGAAGGAGTCCCGCCTTTGCCCACAGGCGCCATGAGTGTCCAAAACAGGGCGTGGTTATAGTGTCCGCCTCCATTGTTTCGCACCGCCATGTTATAGCTAGAGATCTTCGCCATGATCTGCTCTAGGCTCATTTTGGCAAGCTCGGGATAGGTTGCGACTTGAGCATTGAGGTTATTGACATAGGCTTGGTGATGCTTGCCGTGGTGGATTTGCATCGTCTCTTTGTCAATGGCTGGTTCTAGCGCATCAAAGGCATAGGGCAAAGGAGCCAGGGTGAATGGATTGGCCATCGCCACTGAGGCTGTGAGCGTCAAAAACGAGGCAACCAGTAGGCTCTTGAAAGAAGAAACGGTACTCTTTAGCATGAGTTTTCCCTCCGGGCTATTTTAGTACTACCTCAAAAGAAGCTTGCGGTAGCCTCCTTTAAGCTTTTTCTAAAACTCAAACGAGGCGACCTCAAAACGCGAATCTGACTCATTATAACCAAAAATTCTTTTTAAAAAATATTTACGCTCTATTATCTTTTTGCCTGTATAATTTCCAAAAACCCCAAAGGATTTTCGTGAAAAAACTTCCCCTACTCGCCCTCTCCCTCGCCTCTCTCCTTTTTGCAGGAGAGTTTGAGACCAACCTCGCTCAAAGCGTCCAAAAAGCCGCCCAAGTCGAAGTGAAAGTTCTCTCTAGCACCTCACTCTCTAGCCTCAACAACCTAAGACTCGCCATCATCCAAGCCAGCGATGGAAGTCAATTCCCCCTCTATGCCTCTAGCGACGGAAAGAGCTTCATTGGCTTTAGCCCTGTCATGAGCCTAAGCCCAGAGGATGTGGGGCGCGTTGATGCACTTATGGAGGAGCTAAAAGGGGCACAAATGCGCCAAAGCGCAGAGGAGAAAGCGACCCTAAGCAAGCTCTTTGCCTCTCTCCCCAAGGAGCGATTCCTCCTCCTCCCCTCTTCGGATAAGAGCGTGAAGAAGAGCCTTATTGTCGTCTCTGACCCCGACTGCCCCTACTGCAAGCAGGAGCTTGGAAATATTGAGGAGCGCCTCAAGAGCGCCAATATCAAAATCATCTTTGCCCCCGTGCATGACGACACTGCTTTTATCAAATCCCAGCTCATCATGGATGAGGCCAAAAAGCTTAAAGAGAGCGATGTGAAGGGCAAAGTCGCCCTCTTGAAAAAGTATTTCGAGAAGATCGAGCTCAGCGAGGCTCAAAAAAAGACCGATATCTCCAAGATCAAAGATAATGCCGCCAAAATCTTTGGAACAGGCATTATCACGGGTGTCCCTTTCGTCTTTGAGGCGGAGTGACCCTCTCCCTCCAAAGGGAGGGATTCTTCTCTATATTCAGCTAGACAAAAGCTATAACTTCTTCAAATAATAGACATTTTTCATCATACCTCCTTAAGAGAACAATACGCACAATAGGAGCGTTTATACCCGTTCAAAAATCTCTTTCTTAAGGGGGAAATCATGGAAAATCAGATGAACCGTCGTTCATTTTTGAAGTTTGGAAGCGCCGCCACAGGCGCAGCCCTGCTCACAACAAGCTCGCAAGCGATTCCTTTTGTGGGGGATTCGCTCATGCCTCACCACGATCAAGCTATGAGCGCCAGCCACTTTGGAGCTTTTCGCGCTTCAGTCAAAAATAGCCGCTTTGAAGGGGTGATCCCTTTTGAAGAAGATGCCTATCCCACCTCTATGCTCCAAGGTCTGCCCAGCCGTACCTACGCTCCTGGTCGGATTCTCTACCCTTGCGTTCGAGAGGGATTCCTCAAGCATGGACACAAGAGCGATCGAAGCAAACGAGGCTCAGAGAAGTTTGTCCGAGTCTCTTGGGAGACTGCTCTTAACCTCGTTGCCAGCGAGATTCAGCGCGTCTATAAAAGCTATGGCGCCGAGAGTGTTTATGGAGGAAGCTATGGATGGTTTTGCGTGGGAAGCCTCAACAACCCTCAAGCCCTTCTAGGCCGAATGCTAGGAATCGCAGGTGGATACACCTCTAGAACCCTCACCTACTCCACCCACGCTATCCGCGCCATCACTCCTTATGTCACGGGTGGCGATGAGTCGAGCAACCAGCAGACTGCCTATCCCAATGTCATTGCCAATTCCGAGTGCATCGTCTTTTGGAGTGCTGACCCCATCAACACCAACCAAATCGCGTGGGGCGTGCCCGACCACCAATCCTACGCCTACATGATGGAGCTCAAAGCAGAGGCGAAAAAACGCGGAATCAAGTTCTACTGCATCGATCCCGTCTATAACAACACCGCCAGCTACTTTGGCGCCACCCATATCAAAATCCGCCCGACCACCGATGTGGCGATGATGCTTGGTATGGCGCACCACCTCTACACTGAAAATCTCTACGACAAAGAGTTTGTCTCTAAATACACCTCAGGATTTGAGGAGTTCAGAGCCTACCTTTTAGGCGAAGGCGAAGACAAAGTGGCCAAAACTCCTGAGTGGGCTGAGAAGATCTGCGGAGTGGAATCAAGCCTCATCAAAGCGCTTGCCAAAGAGTTTGTCAAAAAACGCACGATGCTTATGGGTGGATGGGGATTCCAGCGCGCACACCATGGCGAGCAGCCCCACTGGATGCTCATCACGCTCGCTAGCATGATCGGACAGATCGGACTTCCCGGAGGTGGATTTGGATGCGCCTACCACTACTCTGATGGAGGCGTTCCTGCTCCAGCGGCTGCCACAGGCAACCCTCTTAGCGACGTCAAATCAGGCAATGGAAACATGGGAGCCGTCGCAAGCGAAAACGCCCCCGCCGCCTCTCCGGGTCTCACAGGCATCAGCGTCAACTCCAAAATGGAAGGCCCTTGGCGCAAACGCAAGATTCCTGTCATTCCCGTTTCAAGAATCGTGGAGTGCCTAGAGAATCCCGGAAAAGAGATTCTCTTTGATGGCAAAAAAATCACCTATCCCGATCTCAAGCTAGCCTATTGGGCAGGCGGAAACCCCTTCCATCACCACCAAGATCGCAACCGTATGATCAAGGCATGGAGGAAGTTTGAGACCTTTATCGTCAATGAGTGCTTCTGGACGGCGACGGCGCGAATGGCGGACATCATCCTGCCTGCCACCACCGAGCAAGAGCGCAATGACATCACCAAATCCCACACCAATAGCTACATCTTTGCGATGAAAAAAGCGGTCGAGCCCGCGGGTGAAGCGCGAGATGACTTTGATATTTTCGAGGATATCCTAAGACGCTTTGGCGCCGATGAAGTGCTTGCTTTCACCGAGGGCAAAAACAAAGAGGCGTGGATTCAATCCTTCTATCAGCAATCCAAAGAGAAAGCCGCTAAATCAGGCGTCCCTATGCCAAGTTTTGAAGAGTTTTGGGAGAAAGGATATGTGAAGTTTGAGACCCCTGAGAGTGCTAAAAACTTCATCAAATACAAAGATTTCCGTGACAACCCCATCACCCATCGCCTCGGCACCCCTTCGGGGAAAATCGAAATCTTCTCTAGAAAGATTGCAGGCTATGACTACAAAGAGTGCAAGGGGCACCCCAGCTGGATGGAGCCCATGGAGTGGCTTGGCAGTTCCGTGGCCAAAGAGTTCCCCCTTAATCTCGTCTCGCCCCACCCTAAATATCGCCTCCACTCTCAGCTCAACAACACATGGCTAAGAGATCTTGAAGAGGTGCAGGGAAGAGAGCCCATCTGGATCAACCCCAAAGATGCTCAAAAACGAGGAATCGCCAATGGTGATGTCGTGAGAATCTTCAACAAACGAGGAGCGATTCTTGGAGGAGCCGTCGTGACGGATTATGTCATGGAGGGAGTCGTGAGGATGCAAGAGGGAGCATGGTATGACCCTGTTGAACCGGGTAAAGCAGGAAGCCTCTGCAAACATGGCGATGTCAATGTTCTTATCGCAGACATCCCCACTTCTGAGCTCGCCCAAGGGAATCAGGCAACCGCCCTGGTGGAGATTGAAAAATACAAAGGGACACTCCCCCCCATCACCGTCTTTGATGCGCCTCAAATCAAAATGTAAAAGGAATTCTCATGCGCTTTATTCACACGATTCTACCCCTATGTCTCGCCTCCTCCCTCCTTTGGGGGGCGCAAGGGGTCGCCTACCTCAACCAAAATGTCACGCTGAGCGCCTCTAGCGATGGCTCCAAGCCCACGGGAGAGCTGATTGTCGCTACAAGCGTGAGGGAGCTTGGCACCCAAGGGGAGTTCGCTGAGGTTGAGTTCCTCGGATATCAACCCCAAGGAAGCCAACTGGTCTATGAGAGAATGGGGGTCTTGATGGTGGGGTATGAGATCATTGATCCCACCTCCATCCAAGCCATCGAGGAGAAAAAAGATGAGTATGGCAATGTCTGGGTGAGCACCAAAGCCAAAGGCTGGATTCCCAAAAAAGCCCTCACCTCCGAGAAAAAAAGTGTCATCACCGCAGGCAAAAATCTCTTCATGGAGCGATGCGGTAGCTGCCACGCGCTCCATAGCGAGGATGAGTTTGATGCCAATGTCTGGCCTAATATCGTCGAGGGGATGGGTGAGCAGGCAGGACTTGGCAAAGGAGAAAAAGACCTCATCATCAAATACCTTCAAAACGCCCGCTAGCCTAGAATCATCCCCCTAGGAGGCGAGAATCGTCTGATTCTTGCCTTGGCGTTTAGCCTCATAGAGCGCCTCATCCGCCCTAGAGATGAGAGAATCAAAATCCATCCCCTCCCTAAATTCGCTCACTCCAAAGCTACAGGTCACTTTAAAACGCGGATCAAAGGCGTGTCTGGCGATTTTTTGGCGGAGACGCTCAGCGATCTCATGGGCACTTGAGATAGAGGCGTGATGGAGATAGATCACAAACTCCTCTCCACCCCATCGCCCCGCCATATCTTCACCGCGAATACTCTCCTTGGCGAGTCTAGCAATCTGCTTGAGCACCTCATCGCCTGCGCCATGCCCATAGGTATCATTCACCCTCTTAAAATCGTCAATGTCAAAAATCACCATGGAGAAGCTTTGCCGCTCCAATTCAAACCTTGAAATTGACTTTCGGATTCTCTCCTCTAGCGCCCTGCGATTGGCAATCTGCGTGAGATGGTCAAAAAAGCTGAGATGCTCTAGTGTCTGATTCTTCTCTAGTAGCCACGCCTCATAGAGCCTCATCCTCGCCTCATATCGATGGTAACCAAAACGCAAAATCCCCAAAATCAAAAGCCAAAGCACTCCACCAATCGCAAGCGCCACCCCCCAAAGTCTAGAGGCTTGATTCATGTAGTAGTTGATGTTTTTGTTGATGAGTAAGATTCCGATATTCTCGCCCTTTAAATCCTGAAGCTCCGCCCCTTTAAAGATGATGTAATGATTCTCTCCCACTTTTTTATAGAGGTAGTTCTTCTGAACCCTCCCCCAATCCTCTTCACTCTCAATCAAGTCGCCAAAGCCCTTGTAAAAGGTGTATTCGCCTAGAGTCTTGGCGTGAGGATCTCGCTCAGGATTGCTCTCATAAAAAAATTGGATCTTCTTCTTGTCAACCAAGATCGCACTCCTCACCCCAAACTCATCCAAGAGCATTCGAGAGAAGGCTTCAAGGCGAACCCCAAACTCCAGCACCCCTAAATGAGTCATTCCCTCCATAATGGGAATTCCCACCCGATAGCCAAAGCCATATCTTCCCACCTCAATCGCGCTCCTTGCCGCACCACTTTGATTGATGAGCGCGATAAGCGGCCTCTCTTGGCTTAGATCATCCCCAAATGTTTCAGGTCGATGAAGCCTCAAAAAGCTTCGATTCTCTGGGGTATGAAAATGCATATTTTCAAGCTCAGGGTCTTTCTCTTTGAGTAGATTAAAAAGGGGAAGGGTGAGATGATGGAGTTGCTCTCTATCTCCGCGCTTGATCGCTTCAATCACCTTGGAATCAGAGATCACATAGTAGCCCATGGTGCGATAATAGTCTTCGATTCGTCCAAGAAACTGGGGGTAAGTCTTCTCCAGACGCTCCTTCACCTCAAGCGAAAGAGTGTCCACGACAAAGTGGTGATAGAGGTGAAAAAGGTAGAAAAAGACCAAGATGAGCACCGTTACGATGCTCATCAAGAAAGTCAGCACAGACTTGGCCTTAATCCTCTCATCCATTGGATTTCCCCCTCACAAGATGAGCCGATTTTATCACAGATTAGGCTATTTGCGGAGGTTTCTCTCCGTCTGGTCCATATTCAACAAGATAAACTTATAACAAACATAAATCACTACAGGCCATGAAATGAGCCACAATAGTGAATGAACATAGTTCACCATCACTCCTCCTTTTAAAGATTAGTAGAGATGAGAATCGCCACCCACCTCGTGGGTCGTGATCTTTTTTTTGTCCATGAGCCGCCACACATAGGTGATATATCCAAGCACCAAGGGCACAAGCAACGAGACATAAGCCATCACGCTGAGCGTGTAGTGGCTTGAAGAGGCATTTTTGATCGTGAGCGAATCCTCAGGGTGCGTGTAGGAGGGGTAAAAGGGGGTTCCATTAAGACCCGCGAGCAGGAAAACCCCCATCACGCAGAGCACTACACCTGCACCAAACGCAAAGATTCCCCGAGAGCTCTCCGTGAGCGCCCCCTGATAAATCCCCAAAAGCACTCCCCCTACACCCGCAATCATCATCACTCCAATCCATGGAAGCGCTAAAAGATTCTTGGCGTATTTATACGATTCGACACTCACGCCTCCAGACAAATCATAGCTCCACCCCTCTTTGGTCAATATCCACCCCAAAAAGGCAAGGAAAAAAGGTAAAAAGTAGAGTGTATTCCTAAGCACTGCCTTGCGAGCTTTTTGGCGAATCGAAACCTCGTTGACATGATTAATAAAATAGAGAGAAGCTCCGATTCTAGAGAGGAAAAAAAGCGCCAATCCCAGCAGATAGACATAAGGAACCAATAGCGTCTCCAATCCTCTAAAGGGCGTCTGCCAAAGAGGGAAAAAATTCTCACTCAAAGCAAAAGGGCTCCCGCTAAAAAAGGTGCTCACTGCCGCACCAATAAGAAAAGGCGCCAGAGCTCCATTGATGTAAAGGAACGCCTCATAACTCTTTTGCCCCAAAAAATTGTCGGGCTTTCGGCGATACTCGTAGCTCACCGCTTGGATAATAAAGCAAAAAAGAATCAATAGCCACACCCAATACGCCCCGCCAAAACTCGTCGCATAAAAAAGCGGAAACGCCGCAAAGCAAGCCCCTCCAAAGAGCACTAGTGTGGTGAATGTCAGCTCCCATTTTCGCCCTAAAGAGTTGATGAGCACACTCTTTTCAAGCTCATTTTCGCTGAGAAAGAAGAGGAGCGTCTGCCCGCCTTGCACAAACATCATAAAGACCAAAAGCCCTCCAAGCAGGCTCACAATCACCCACCAATAGACCTGCAATGCCTCAAGACTCCAACTCTCAAACATGGCGACCCCCTTCAAAGCCCAAGCGAATCTGCTTGAGCATGATCTTGATCTCAGCGATCAGAAGAATCGTAAAGAGTATGGCGAACATAAAAAAGGAGATTTTGACATTCACACTCGCTAGATTGGTCGCGGCAATTCCCACGGGCATGAGGTCCTGGATCGCCCAAGGCTGTCGCCCCACCTCCGCCACAATCCAGCCTGCCTCCGCAGCCACATAACCAAGAGGAATCGACCACAATGCAAGCCATAGCCACTTCCTAAAACGCTCAATCTCATTGGCCATACTTAAGTAGAGCACCACCAAAAAGAGCACGATAAACCACGACCCAAGCGCCACCATCACATGAAAACTATAAAAAGTGAGCGCCACGGGCGGAACGGTCGCTTCAGGAGAGGAGAGATAGCCATAGCCAAGGTCTTTGATGTTGGCTTCTAGAAGCGCTTTGGATTGATTCATACGCGCAAAATCACCCTCTTTTTTTGCCTCTTGAAAGCTTTTGAGGGCACTAAGCGCCTCTTTGCCTCGGGCGATTCTCTCTGAAGCAGGAGCGATTCCTTTGGCCTCATTCCCTAACACCAAATCATCAATCCCCGGGACAAAAGCATCAATATCTCGATGCCCAAGAAGCGAAAGCGCATAGGGAATCTCTAGATCAAACAAGAAAGGGCTCTTTGCATCACCGATCTTTTTGCTGGGATCTAAAATTCCAAAAGCGATGATTCCTGCTCGATGCTCTCCTTGGTAGATTCCCTCCATCGCAGCTAGTTTCATGGGCTGCTTTTGCGCCACCTGATAGGCACTCTCATCTCCTGTTAGTGCCAAAAAGAGCGAAGTGATAAGCCCAAAGCTTGCTCCCACCACGAGACTCTTTTTGGCCATGATGAAGTCACGATTCCTAAGGATGAACCACGCCGAGATTCCCACCACAAAAAGCGAACTGATCACATACCCGCTCGCAACCGTGTGAAGGAATTTGGAGATCGCTACGGGCGAGAGCGCTACATCAAAGAAACTAAGCATCTCATTTCTGACACTCTCAGGATTGAAGCGCATCCCCACGGGATATTGCATCCAGCCGTTGGCGACAAGAATCCAAAAAGCGCTCAAGTTACTTCCGATGGCAACAAGCCAAGTGGAGAGCAGATGGAATCCCTTTGAGACACGATCCCACCCAAAAAACATCACTGCAAAGAAGGTTGCCTCCAAGAAAAAGGCTAAAATCCCCTCCACGGCTAAAGGAGCACCAAAAATATCACCCACAAACCATGAGTAGTTTGCCCAGTTGGTGCCAAATTCAAACTCCATGATGAGGCCCGTCGCCACCCCAATGGCAAAATTGATCCCAAAGAGCGTCATCCAAAATCGCGTGATTCTCTTCCACTCCTCATTACCGCTCCTCACATAAAGGCTCTCCATGATTGCAATGATAAAGGAGAGCCCCAATGTCAAGGGCACAAACAAGAAGTGATAGATAGCCGTGAGGGCAAATTGCGCCCGCGACCAGTCCACACTCGCCAAATCTTCCATCGCTTCACCTCTCTTTAATCAAATTTTCTAAAACAAAGCCCGCCCTCTCCTCTTGGCTCTTGAACATCGTTCCAAGCGTTGTATCAAAGACGAAACCTTTTAGGATCACAAACATCACCAAAAGCTTGAGAAGAATCAGCTTCCACAGAGTTTTGCCCAAAGTGAGATTCCTAAAACCCTCGTAATAGAGCTCCCAAGCTTTTCGCCACATCTGTTGCTCCTTTAAGACTTTCAAAATAGACGACGGGATTATAGAACTTCTTCATTAATTAATTATTTATTAATAATAATTATTTAAAGAATATTCTATGCCTTTAATACTCCATATCCTCTAGGAGCCCCCTCTTTTCTGCGGCGCTCACAACATCGCTCACCTTTACCATGACCTCTCTCTTCGCACTCACCCTCTTTGTGCTCGTGTCCATGACCGCCGCAGCACTCATGATCTTCACCATGACCTCCACAGCACTCATGATCTTTCTTTTCGCTCTCTCTGCATGATCCTTGCTCAATCTCTTCGCTCAAACGCCCTGCCTCATAAGCATCCAAAAGCTTTTCTAGATCTTCTCCTGCTTTTCCCCCATAAACTTTCACACCCGCCTCTTTGAGGATATTGAGAGGTTTTTCACCCATCTCATGTGCAATGACCGCTTTCACTCCGCCTTTGATGAGCATTCCAGCGATCACTCGACCTTTTTTCCACTGGTTTTTCATGATGGAAACCTCATTAGAATCATTCAAGATTCCGATGAATTTGCATTTCCCAAAGTGGGGAGAAAGTTTCAACTCTTTGCCTTCGTTTTGAAGCATAATCGCTACCATCTGTTTTTCCTTTTATTTTGTATTAAAGCCCCTTTAAAGAGGCGTTCAGATCTCTTGCATAACCTCATCTAAATGGATTTTAGAAGAGACCACCACACTTAGTCCCAAGCTCTCTAGATTCCTCTTAAAACCCTCACCAATCTCTCTCACCACCAAAAGTGAGCTCCCCTGCAAAAGGGGCGCTAAGAGTTTGAATCGCCCTCCACCACCACCGCCTCCTAGGCACCCGTTCTCCTCTTTGGGCAGAGGATTCTCTTCATAGGTGAGCGCCTTAATCTCGCCCTCTTCCACTTGAGCAAACCCTAAAAATTTGGCTTCCAAAAGCGATGGGGCTAGATGAATTCGATCATGAGTAGGAAAAGCAAGCACAAAGCGACTAGAGGTCTTCTCTATGCGCAAACGCTTCCCGTGGATAAAAAAATCGACGCTTTTGCGCCGTGCCACTTTGAGCATCTTGGAGAAGGTGGGGCGTGAGATTCCCATCGCCCTAGCGCACTCATCGTGATAGAGCCCTTGAAAGTCGGCCAAAAAGAGCGCTTCGAGCTCATCGTCCCTCAGCCAAATCTCCTCCTCGCTCTTGCACTCCTCGCAAAGGAATCGAAAATAGAGAGGCTTGAGGCGTTTGAGGCGCTTTTTGGTCTTATTCATTCGGGCTCCTTTATTTTGAACATATGTAAAATATATTCGATTGCAATCATATGCTTTTATTTCTGAATCTAAACAAAAGTTCCCTAAGTCTCATGGGTCTCATCTCGCTCTTCTCCCAGCTGGCATTGAGGCAAAAAGAGTTGGGTGTGTCGTAGCTATGCGTGTGTCCATGAATATTGAGCGTGCAGTGCGCCTCCTCATAGAGCGCCTCAAGCACGCGCTTAGAAGATTCATATCGATGATCAAAGGGGTTGATGTCAAACACGGGCAGATGGCTAAAGAGGATTCGCTCCATCCCAAGATCAGCCACAATGGCGTGCAGATACCTCTCTTCCTTGAGGCGTTTAGAAGAGAATCGCCTCTTTAGAGATTCTAAAATCTCCTCCTCTTGCGGGATATAGAGCTTGATTCCTGTATGAATCAAAAATCCTGCCTCTTGGAGCATGGGGAGGTTTTTGAGGTCATGATTCCCAAGAAGGAGATGCTTCTCCCCATGGAGTCGCCCTAGATAAGCCCTCCCCTCCTTGCCCGCCACATCGCCAAGATGAAGGAGTGGCTCTTTAGGGGTGATGGAGCGATTCCAGCGCCTTAGCATCCACTCAAAAACATCCCCCTCTTCGCCCTCTTGGTGCATTGTGGTGATCCTAGAGGGCTCTTTCTCTAAGATTCTGGCATGACCAAAGTGGGTGTCTGAGGCGATCCATAGCTCTTCATTGATCCAAAGTTTTGACACGCATTGACTCCTTTTGAGATAGCCTAATCCAATTTCGAAGCCATGATTCTACCCTCTTTGGGAGTCGCCTTAGAGTTGAGCTATAATCTTGCCTTATCACCAAAAAGATAGAAGGAAATGCATGGAAATGATGGACGGGGGGATCAAGTTTGCCTACGCGCTCACGCTTTTGAGCACGCTTTTGTGTGTACTATATGGGATAAAATATTGGAACAAAGAGGAGAAGGGGAGCGCACAAGAGAAAGAGCGCTCGCGCTGGCTTAAAGCTGAAGAATCACTCAAAGAGGAGTTTTGATGGGAATTATCGAAACACTCGCGATTCTTCTCTACTTGGGAATCACTGGCTATTTGGGCTTTCTTGGATACAAACAGACCAAAGATGAGACCGACTACCTCTTAGCAGGGCGCAACACCCATCCCTTTGTCATGGCGATGAGCTATGGCGCCACTTTCATCTCCACCGCGGCCATCGTCGGATTTGGAGGGGTAGCGGCGTGGCTAGGGCAGTCGCTTTTGTGGCTCGCCTTTTGCAACATCTTTGTGGGTGTCTTCATCGCGTTTGTCTTTTTGGGCAATCCCACGCGAAAGCTTGGCTATCGCCTTAACGCCCACACCTTCCCTGAGCTTTTAGGCAAGCGCTACGATTCCAAAGGAGTCCAGCTCTTTGGCGGTCTCCTCATTGCCACCTTTATGCCGCTCTATGCTGCGGCGGTGCTCATTGGGGGGACTCATTTTGTCGCCGAATATTTCAGAATCGACTACCATGTCGCTCTCCTACTCTTCTCCGTCATCATCACCGCCTATGTGATCGCAGGGGGACTCAAAGGGGTGATGCTCGCGGATGCTCTTCAGGGGAGCGTGATGTTTGTCGCGATGATTCTTTTGCTCTTTTTCACCTTTGATTCTCTTGGGGGAGTCGCTCCAGCCTTTAAAGCCCTAGGAGAGAGCTGGCAAGCCACGGTTGAGCCGCTTAGAGCGCGCCCCTTGGGAGAATTTGCCCCTCAAAGCCCTGACTTTTTGATGCGCTTATCTTTGGCTTGGGGATTTGAAGGATGGGCAAAAATGCCTGATTTCCTCTCAGAAGGGTGGCTTTTTGTCATCACCACCATCACTTTGGGGGTAGGGATTGGGGTGCTGGCTCAACCCCAGCTAGTGGTGCGTTTCATGACGGTCAAAAGTGCCAAAGAGCTCCAAAGAGCCGTTCCTATTGGAGGAATCTTCATCCTTGTGGCGGTAGCGATTGTTTTTGTGGCGGGTTCGCTGAGCAATGCGTGGTATTTTATCCATGAGGGCAAAAATGCCCTGCAAGCCGCGGGCGGCGTCAACAATGTGATACCACGATTCATCAACGACGCCCTTCCCTCTTGGTTTGGGCTCCTCTTCTTCTTGGCCCTTATCTCGGCGGCCATGAGCACCCTCTCCAGTCAGTTTCACGCCATGGGCACGGCCATAGGTCGAGACACGCTAGAGCAAATATTCCCCCAGAGCAAGCATCACTCCGCCCTCGTGACCAAAGCAGGCGTGCTAGTGATGATCCTCATCTCCGTCTCACTCGCCTACCTCTTTGACAAACAACCCGCCATCATCGCCCGAAGCACGGCGATCTTCTTTGCCCTTTGTGCGGCGATTTTTTTGCCCAGTTACCTCGCCGCCCTCTTTTGGAAGCGCGCGACTAAAGCGGGGGTCTTTGCCTCTATGGCCATAGGAGCCCTCACTTCAATCTTCTGGATCACCCTAGTTCATTTCAATGAAGCCAAGGCCTTAGGAATCGCCAAAGCCCTCTTTGGGGTTAACTCGATTCTAAGCGGAAAGATCATCTTTGTGGATGCGCTCATCATCGCACTGCCTCTCTCTTTTTTCGCGCTCTATTTGGGCTCGATTCTCTCTAAACCCTTCAAAGAATCTCACCTCAAGCGTTGCTTCTAGCCCCGCTTAGTGGAAGCCTGATCTCAAAGACCGCGCCTTTTTCTTCGTTATAGGCGCGGATCTTTCCATTCATGTTCTTCTCAATAATCATCTTGGCGATGGAGAGTCCGATCCCCGTCCCCTTCTCACCCTTGGTGGAAAAATAGGGCTCAAAGATATTCTTTAGAATCTCATCAGGGATTCCGCCTCCATTATCTTTGATTCTTGCGCAAGCATAATCCCCCTCAGAAGAGATTCTCACCTCGATCTTCCCTGAGATTTTTTCCCCACATCGAATCCTCTCTTCAATCGCATCTCTAGAGTTATTCATAAGATTGAGCGCCACCTGCTTAAACTCATTGGGGTAACCATACGCCACCACGCTCCCCTCACCCTCTTGCGTGATGCGCACCTCAATATCATGCTTGGAAAATTGGGGTGCAAGAATACTGTGCATCTCCAAAAGGGCCTCTTTGAGTGCAAAAGCACACTTCTCTTTGGAGGGCATGAAAAAGTTTCTAAAATCAGTGATCGTACGGCTCATGAACTCCACCTGCTTCATGGCGCCTGAGACAAAACGATCCATCTCCGCCTCATCCAGCTCATTATAGGCGAAGCTCTCTTTGAGCCCTTGGCACATGAGATAGATGGCATTGAGCGGTTGCTTCCATTGGTGGGCGATCGCCCCGATCATCTCCCCCATGCTCGCCATTTTGCTCTGCTGCACGAGAAGATTCTCCTGCACTCGCTTCTCCTCTTCCAATCTCAAGCGCTCCGTGATATCACGCGCCGAGACATAAAGCGTCCTCTTCTCCTCAAGAAGAAAGCTCTGAATCGAGAGCTCTATGGGGATGCTCCTATGTTCAAGCAAGACAAAGTGGCTCTCAATCAATGCTCCACCCTTAAGCGGCAACTCTTTTAGCAGCCTCTCCACCCCCTCACGCTCTCCTTTGTCCACCAAAGAGGCAAATGCTAGCTCCTCAAATGCCCCTTGGGAGTAGCCAAACATCTCATGGGCACTCCAGTTGGCTTCCACAATTTGAGCTACCCCCTCCTCTTCGTCCATCTGAACGACAAAGATTCCATCTCGACCACTGTCAAAGAGCTGCTTGTAGCGTCTTTCACTGTTGAGTCGCCCCGAGATTTCATACTCCATCTGCTTCTCTAGCTGCTCGCTGAAAAACTCTAGCTGCTCTTGACGCTCTTTGAGCTCCCTCTGGGATTGATGATATTCGCTCATGTCCACAAAAAATCCAAGAATCCCTACAGGCTCATCAAAGTTATTGGTGAGGAGCGTCTTGTAAACTCGAATGAAACACTCCTCCCCTCGATGATCAACAAAGCGAATATCGTGTGATGGGCACTCGCCCTTCTCTTTTAGGTGCCGCTCGCACTCCTCAATCTCCATGGCGCTCTTCTTATCCAAAAGGTCGCCCACCCTAAACCCGATCACCTCTTCACGGCTTTTGCCTGAGAGCTCAAGGAATTTGGAGTTGCACCCCAAATAGGAGCCTTCCATATTTTTGTAAAGAATAGGCATGGGAATAGATTCGATGATTTTGTCAAAAGCTCGCCCCTGACTATAGCCAAGCACGCTCTCCTCAAATCTCTCTTTGCGAAGTGCCAGCACAAAAGAGAAGACAAAGATGAGAATCGAAACGCCCAAAATGAGATTCCCCACCGAGTTGAAAGAGTCATAAACCGCGCCTTCCAAACGCCTCGTATCTAAAAAGAATCGAGCCTCGATTCGATCAAAGCGATTCTCAATGATCGAATCAAAACGCCAAGGGGCATAAAGCTCGCCCAAAAGCAGCGCTCCAAAACCCTTGGGTGTTCGCTCTAGCTCCAAAGAGGAGCACTCTTGGAGAGGCTTAGCATAGTTGCTCTTTCGATCCAAAAGATAGGCCCCGATGGGATGTTTTTGATTCACCAAACAGGCATAAGAGACATCTGCGGAGTTGGAGACATAAAGAGCCAAACGCCCCAAGAGATCATGGCGCCTAGGGTTGTCGGTGTCAAAAATCGAAATATCGGCTCTAGAGAGCTCGTTTCGAAAGAGATGCTCAATTCCCTGTAGTCGCTCAAAGCCCCTCTGCCGCTCTTGAGTGAGAGTTTGATGGTAGTCATAAACTCCATAAACCCCAAACCCCAAGGCGCAAGCGATGAAGACTCCCGCCACAATGAGCTTTTTTTGCAGAGGAGAGGAGGCTTTTTTAGTGTCAATCTCTCTTTTGAGGGTAAAGCTCGCCAACAGAAGCGACAAAAGAAAGAGCACGATAGAGAGGTAAAAGGTGACAAACATGGCGATTCTTCCTGCTTTTCTGAATTAAAAAAATTAGTAAAATATAATTATTATTGATCAAGGTTATTTCGTATTGATACACCTATGATAGCTTTTGCGAGCAAAAAAGTAACTTTTCTAAACCAATTACCCCCTCTTTCCCCGCTTTCTTTTCTTTTTTGAAACAGAGGCGAGGCGATTTAAGCTCCAAAAAGGTAAAATTTTTTTGTTCACCTTAGGCCATGTCTCATGGCGCCCCTCTTTCACAACAGGGGGAGGGTCAAATATCCCATAGAAAGGAATCACCATGAAGCTTTTGTCCACTTTGGTTCTTTCAGCTGCTTTGGCCGTCTCAGCCTTTGCACAAAAGAGCTACACCATCAAGTTTGCCCACGTCGTGGCTTCCGCTACCCCCAAAGGCAAAGCGGCCGACTTCTTTGCTAAACGCCTAGAGGAGATCACCAACGGACAGATTAAAGTCCAAGTATTTCCTAGTGCTCAGCTCTATGATGACGATCGCGTCTTTATGGCGATGAAGATGGATAACGTCCAAATGGCCGCTCCAAGCTTCTCCAAGTTCACCCCGCTGGCTCCTGCGTTCCAGCTTTTTGACCTTCCTTTTATCTTTAGAGACACTGCTCACCTTCATAAAGTCCTAGATGGAGAAGTGGGTGAGGCGATCAAACAAAAGATCGAAGACAAAGGCTTCGTGGCACTTGATTATTGGGATGCTGGATTCAAGCAATTCTCTTCCAGCAAAAAGCCTCTCATCGTTCCTGATGATGCCAAAGGTCAAAAGTTCAGAATTATGTCCTCCAAAGTGCTAGAGGAGCAAACCAGAGCCGTTGGCGGAAATCCCCAGGTTCTTCCCTTCTCTGAAGTCTATTCAGCTCTTCAGCAAGGAGTTGTGGATGCAGCGGAAAACCCTCTATCCAACTTCTATAATAGCAAATTCCACGAAGTTCAGAGCTCTTTGACCATCTCTGACCATGGATATCTTGGCTATCTTGTGGTGGTGAGTGACAAATTCTGGAAATCCCTCCCCGACGATCTCAAGGCCAAAGTCAAACAAGCCATGAAAGAGGCGACTCAGTTTGAGCGAGAAGAATCAGCCAAAGATGAGGCGATCTTGCTTGCCAAAGTCGAAGAGTATGCCAAGAATACAGGCAAGCTCCAGATCACCAAACTCACTCCTGCACAAAAAGCAGAATGGCAGAAAGTGATGAGCACCATCTATCCCAAGTTCTATGACGTCATCGGAAAAGACCTCATCGAAAAAACCATGAACACTAAATAGTTCAATTTTTAAAACTCTAAACGAAAAAGTCTAAATATCATGAGTAAATTCTTCGAGATTTTAGACCTCGGAATCGCGGCGATGAATAAAAGTATCGCCGTGATCGGAATCTCCACCGGGGTTATTTTGGCATTCATCAACGTTGTTTTGAGATATTTTTTTGATAGCGGCCTCACTTGGGCTGGCGAGACAATCAACTATCTCTTTATTTGGTCGGCACTTTTTGGAGCGGCTTATGGGTTTAAAAAAGGGATTCATATCGCCGTCACGATTCTAGTCGAACGCTTCCCTCCCCTTTTGGCTAAGGCTTCTCTGATGATTGCCAGCCTCATCTCTCTCATCTTCCTCCTCTTCATCGCCTATTTTGGCCTGCACTATGTGCTTTTGGTGAAAGATATGGGCTTCATGAGCGTCGATCTTGGCATTCCACAATGGATTCCCATGGTGGTAATCCCCGTGGCCTTTTTTGCCGCGAGCTACCGTGTGGGCGAGAAGATTTATGAGATATCCAAGCAGCCCGCCGACACCGTGGTCAAGAGCGCAGGCCGATGAAATTATCCACGATTCTGTGGTCAAAGATTGATGAGGACTAGAATTTGAGTATTGCGTTTCTTTTTATTGGCCTTTTTGGCTTGATGCTAATTGGCGTCCCCGTTGCGGTGGCGCTTGGAACCAGCACCGTTTTATCAATGTTGCTCTTCACTGAGCTAGACCCGATGTCCATCCCTCAGCTTGTCTTTGATGGCATCAACAAATTCTCTCTCATGGCGATTCCGATGTTCATCCTTGCAGGAAACCTGCTGAGCAAAGGAAGCTCTGCCCGCCGAATCATCGACTTTGCCAAGTCCATGGTTGGACACCTTCCTGGCGGACTCCCTATGAGCGCCATTTTTGCTTGTATCATTTTTGCTGCCGTGAGCGGTAGCTCTCCTGCCACCGTTGTAGCGATTGGTTCAATCATGTTTGCAGCGATCAAAGATGCAGGCTATCCCGCCAGCTACGCCGTAGGAGGAATCACCACCGCAGGAAGCCTTGGAATCCTCATCCCTCCCTCCATCGTCATGATCGTCTATGGGGTTACAGCGGAAGAATCCATCGGTAAACTCTTCATGGCGGGCGTCATCCCCGGACTCATGATTGGAGCGATGATGATGCTTCAGACCTACTGGGGGGCTAAACGCCTTGGCTTTAAAGCCACCGAGCCTGCGCCCTTTAGAGAGCGACTCCAAAAGCTTGGCAAAGCTTTTTGGGCTCTCATGGTCATCTTTGTTGTCATTGGCGGTATCTATGGCGGCATCTTCACCCCGACTGAGGCTGCGGCTGTAAGCGCCGTCTATGCTTTTGTCATCTCCTATTTTGTCTATAAAGATATCCAACTCAAAGACCTCTACAAGGTTTTCCTAGAATCAGCCATGACCACCTCCATGATCTTTTTCATCATCGCCAATGCCGTGGTTTTTGCACACTTCCTCACCAGCGAGCAGATTCCTCAAACCATCGCTCAGACGATTCTAGATCACAATGTAGGCAAGATTGGATTCTTGATTCTAGTGAACATCATCCTCTTTATCATGGGTCAGTTCATGGAGCCCTCCAGTGTGGTGATGATCATGGTTCCTCTGCTCCTCCCTATCGCCACAGAGCTAGGAATCGACCCCATTCACTTTGGTATTATCATGGTGGTCAACATGGAGCTTGGCATGATCACGCCTCCCGTGGGACTCAACCTCTTTGTCGCTAGTGGGCTCACGGGAATGAGCCTCAAAGATGTCGTGATCGCCTCGCTCCCTTGGACGATCACTATCTTTATAGGACTCATTCTAGTCACCTATGTTCCTGCGATCTCCCTTTGGTTGCCCAACCTGATGTTTGGCACCTATTAAATTGAGATTAACCCTCCCCTTCCTTGGGGAGAGTTAATCCCCTCTTTGGCTCCTTTGAGCTAGAATTCCTCCTATCTTCTCTTGGGGTCATTTGCATGAGTGAAACATTCCTCTCCCTTATTCTTGAATACAGTTATCTCATTCTTTTTGTCTGGTGTATTTTTGAAGGAGAGGTGGCACTGATCGCCTCAGGCGTCTTCTCTCACACGGGTCAGATGTACTATCTTTTTGCTCTGATTGCTGGCACCCTGGGGGGCATGGCAGGGGATATATTCTGGTACAGCACGGGACGATTCAACAAAAAATACGCCCTCAAGATTCTCAAATCTCACCGACGCGAAGTGGCACTCGCTCGCATTCAGGTCTATCGATATGGCGCCTATATTGTCTTTATCCAGCGCTTTATTTATGGAGCACGTTTGGTGGTGCCCTTGCTTATTGGTGCTTCGCGTTACAACTTTAGGCGTTTTGTGGTGATCAACTTTTTTAGCAGCTTCCTTTGGGCGCTCCTCTATCTCACGATCGCCTACTTCTTGGGTGATTCGATCATCGCCTTTTTTCACTACCTCAAAAGCCACTTCTATTGGGTCTTGCTCTTTTTGGGAATCCTCTCCCTCTTAGCCATTCTCTACCTGAAGCGCTACTCCAAAAAAAACTGATGAAGAGATTTCTCGCGCTCATCCTTGCGCTCATCCTGCTTGGGGGCTGGTTTTGGCGACATGAGCTCCTAGAGCGCTATGCGCTCCTCTTTTGCATCGACACCGCCCAAAGGGGAGCGGATGCGATTTTGGTTTTGGGTGGGAACAAATCCTCTAGGCTACCTCATGCCATCTCTTTGCTCAAAGCGGGTTACGCTCCACTTCTTTTAGTCACCGAGGTGAAACGCTACTCCAACCAAACCTTTGACGGACTCCTGCGCCACGAGAGTGACGAAGTCGTCCATATCCTCTCCTCGCTCCACCTCCCCCATCATCTCATCCCCTCTCTCAAAGGAGGGGCGACTAGCACCTATGATGAAGCCTATGACTTTTTTGCCTACGCTAAAGATTCCAACATCCGCTCCATTATCATTGTCACGGACGCCTTCCATACTCGGCGCGCCCTAGGGGCTTTTTTGAAAGTCCAACGCCGCCTCCAAGAGGAGAAGATACAAATCCAAATCTCCCCTGCTCCCAACACTCACTTCAATGAAAAAGATTGGTATCTCACCGAAGCGGGCCTTCAAGCCTATATTCTTGAGGGAATCAAAACTTTTCTCTATCTCATCACCAGCCAAAATCTTCCTTTAATCAAGGAGCGATGATTCCTCTTCGCTCCCCTTAATGACAATTTCGTTACAATTCTTTTACACTAGCTTGCATTTCATGGGGATGTCATGGACATAAAAAACCTTAATCAAATTGAGAAGGCAACCAAGTTTGGCCAAAGGGATGTAGCCAAGCTTGGACTCGCGATTCTCTTTGTCTTTTGTGCGGCCGCTTTGGCCTCTCTCTACTCCACCACCCTCTCAGGGAACGTGGGAATTCTTGTCATTGCTACGATGATTGGCGGATATATGGCGATCAACATCGGCGCCAATGATGTGGCCAACAATGTAGGACCAGCGGTAGGCTCCAAGGCTCTCACCATGGGGGGAGCCATTTTGATTGCAGCCATTTGTGAGGCAAGTGGGGCCATCATTGCTGGGGGTGATGTGGTGGATACAATCCGCTCAGGAATCATCTCCAAAAGCATCCTTCAAGATCGCGAAACTTTTATCCTACTCATGCTCTCCGCGCTCATTGCTGGAGCCCTGTGGCTCCATCTAGCCACGGCGATTGGAGCGCCCGTTTCGACCACTCACTCTATCGTCGGGGGGATATTGGGTGCAGGAATCGTTGCAGGAGGAGCGGGGATTGTTAATTGGGCTGAAGTAGCTCGGATTGCGGCTAGCTGGGTGATTTCACCTCTATTTGGAGGGGTGGTTGCCGCCATTTTTCTCATGCTCATCAAGCGTGCCATCACCTATCAGATCGACAAAATCGCCGCAGCTAAAAAGGTGGTGCCTTGGCTCCTCTTTGTCATGAGTGGCTCTTTTGCCCTCTATCTCGTCACCAAAGGACTCAAGCGTCTCATTCCCCTCTCCCTTCCTTTGGCGCTTCTCATCAGCCTCGCCATCGCTGTGATCGTCTTTTTCCTTTCGCGTCCCTTCATCCTTAAAGTCGCAGGCAGCATGCAAAACACCAAAGAGGAGATCAACCGCTTTTTCACTATTCCTCTCATCTTTGCCGCTGCTCTTTTGAGCTTTGCCCATGGGGCTAATGATGTCGCCAATGCCATTGGTCCCCTAGCAGCCATCAATGAGGCCTTGATAGGGTTTTCGCATGGAGATAAGGCGGGGGTTCCTCTTTGGATCATGGCGATTGGTGGAGCGGGAATCTCTTTAGGCTTAGCCCTCTATGGTCCTAAGCTTATTAAGACCGTAGGAAGCGAGATCACCGACTTGGATCAGATTCGCGCCTTTTGTATCGCCATGTCAGCCGCCCTTACCGTGCTCATCGCTTCCCAGCTAGGCCTTCCGGTGAGCTCAACGCATATTGCCGTGGGAGCGGTTTTTGGTGTAGGATTCTTGCGAGAACATCTCAAAAAACGCTACTATGAGATGGAACAGCAGATCATTGAGGCGCACCAAGATGAGGATGGGGCGAAGGTTCAGGAGTTTTTGCGACGATTCAAAAAAGCCTCCACCCCCAAAAAAGAGCTCATGCTCAAAAGCCTTAAGCGCAAAGTCGCCCTAGAGAGCGCGGATCCAGAGGCACCCAGATTTAACAAAAAAGAGAAAAAACAGCTCAAAAAAGTCTATAAACAAGAGCTTGTCAAGCGTTCTGCCCTCAATAAAATCGTAGCCACATGGATCATCACCGTCCCTGCGGCCGCTCTTTTAAGTGCTGGAATCTTCGCTTTTTTGAAGAGTCTCTCTATTGATCTTTAGGCAATCCACAAGCATGGCGTAGAGCGCTGGGTAGTCTCCTTTGGTGATGAGCCCCTCTGCTCCCAAGCTCTTGACTTTTTCCATCACTCCCTTGTTGGACATAGAGCTATAGACCCATAAAGGAATCTTCTCTAAATTCTTTTGACTCCGCACACTCAAAATCACCTGATAGCCATCCATCCGTGGCATCTCAAGATCTGTGAGCACTAGCCCGATCTCTTCAGGGTGCTCCATTTGCTCTAGCGCCCCAATAAGCTCCTCGCCATCCCCAAAAAATCTCGCCTCCAAGCCAATCTTTTCTAAAAAGCTTCTCAAGGCCTCTCTGGCGCTGGCGCTATCCTCGGCCACCCAAATCTCCTTGGAGCCATTCACCCTCTCAAAACCCTCTTCGCCCTCTCCCGCCAGCCCGCACTCCATCAAAAGGCGCTCAATATCAAGAACAAGAATGCTCTCCTCTTGATTTTTAAGAGTCAAAATGACACTGTAAGTGAACGCCTCTCCCAAAGAGATTTCGGGCTTTTGCAGAGAGTGGATAGGGACATTGTGAATGTTTTCGATCTCCTGAATGGGGAGGGCGAGAATTTGGTGGCTATACTCGCACACCAAAAGCACTCTATTCTCCTCTTCTTCCCCGCTAAATCCCAGCCACTTCTCTAAGGATAGCACAGGAATGGCTCGCCCCTGATACTCTATAAAGCCCACCAAATAGCCATCCTTCAGGGAATCCCCTGAGGAGCGGAGCAGGGGATAGCGCCTCGCGTCTTCAAAAGAGAGGATTTTGGAAACATTAATCCCATATCGACGCCCCTCTTTCAAGGTGAAAATCGCCAATTGCATGATATTATGCAGATGAGTTTTAGATCGCTTTTCCACCCGCTTAAAGAGCTCCGACATGAGGTTTCCTTTGGAAAAAAGTCCTATCAGTATAGCAAAAAAGGGAGGTTCACTTGTCTTATATTCTCGATTCTCAGCTTGAAAAAATTTTAGAAGAGAACGCCCCTTTTGGGGATTTGACCACGCAAGTCCTAGGAGTGAAGAATCGCCACACCGAAATTGTCATCATCGCCAAAAACGACATCATCTCCTCGTGCACCGAAGAGGCGGTGAGAATCTTTGAGCTCACGGGCTCCAAAGCCTCCCTCATCTCGCGCTCAGGCGATCGCCTTGGCAAGGGAGAGGTGCTCTTAGTGGCCGAGGGAGAGTGCGAGAATATCATGCTTGGATGGCGAGCCGCCCAAGGGCTGCTTGAGTATTGTTGTGGAGTCTCTACCCTAGCGGATCGCTTCACTCAAAAGCTCAAAGAGAGCGCTCTTCCCATCGCTCTACTCTTTAATACCCAAAGCATCCCCTCCACAAGAAAATTTGCCTCCAAAGCGGCTCTAAGCGGAGGAGCGATGCCTCATCGATTAGGGCTTTCTGATTCAATTCTCATCTATCCTGAACACCTCAAGCTCTTCAAAAGCAAAGAGGAGGCAAGGAATCAAATCTCTCAAATCAAAGCCGCTCTACCGGGCAAAAAAATCATCCTAGAGGCAAGAAGCGAAAAAGAGGCGTTAGAGGCGATGCAGTTTGAGGTGGACGCCCTCCAGCTAGATCGATTTTCCCCCAGCTCTCTTAAAAAAATATGCTCCAAGATTCAAGGCTTAAAGCCTGAAATAGCGCTGCTGGCAGTGACCAATACAGAGGCACGATTCTTTGAAGAGTATATCATGGAAGGGATTTCGGGGATTGTGAGTGGGGCAATCTTTTATGCTCCCCCCGCCGAGCTGAAGGTTACCATCAGTCGGTCTTAGGAGGATCAGGAAAAAGAGGTTAGATCTTAAAAGGGTTCTCGACCACTTTTTTGCGATCGATGATATAGGGAATGAGCGCCATGTGTCGGGCACGCTTGATGGCTACCTCGACTCGCTCTTGCCAGCGCTTGGAGTTACCTGTGAGGCGTCGGGGCATGATTTTATATCGCTCAGACAAAGAGTGCTTGAGCATCTCTACATCTTTATAATCGATAAACTCGATTTTGGCTTCAGTGTACTTGCAATACCGCTTGGAATATCTTTTCTTTTCTGCCATAGGGTTTTTCCTCTCTATTTTTTTCTAAAAGGGTATTTCATCGTCATCGATGTTGATTTCGGGAATTTGGGGCTCTTTATAAGGAGCTTGTGTATTGGGAGCTGATTTGGCCGAAGAGGTCGCACCATAAGAGGGGGTTGAATCATAAGAGGAGTAATCCTCTCCTTCATACCCTCCTTGGGAGGCTCCCTTGCTATCAAGCATCTGGAGGCTCTCCGCCGTCACGCTATGTTTGGAGCGTTTTTGACCGCTTTGATCCGTCCAGCTCTCTAAGACCAAGCGCCCTTCGATCAAAATTTTAGAACCTTTTTTCAAGTACTGATTGGCGATCTCAGCCGTGCGCCCAAAGAGATTCACGTCCACAAAGCAGACCTCATCCCCCTGGCTCCCATCCTGCTTTTTAAAGCGTCGATTCGTCGCAATTCCAATTTTGGCTAAGGCACTTCCGCTGGGCAGATAGCGCAACTCGACGTCTCGGGTGAGGTTGCCGACTAAGATGACCTTGTTGTACATGAGGCTCCTCCTTGGTGGGGTTTAGGCTTCTGGGGTCGCTTCGGGAGCTACAGGAGCTGTCTCTGGAGCTGCTACAGGAGCGCTCTTTGGAGCTTCAGCTTTTTTGTTAACCTTATCGACCATAGTGTTCCAAGCGTTTTGCTCTTTTTTGCTTTCATATTTAATGACAATAAATCGCAAGATATCTTCATTGATTCGGTAGAGTCGCTCTAGCTCAATCACCAAAGAAGGGGCAGATTTGAAGTAGACAACAAAGTAGTAACCGCGCTTGTTTTTGTTGATTTCATACGCGAGGTTTCTCATCCCCATGTCTTGAGTGGCGCAGATTTCTCCGCCATTCTTGATGATCGCCTCTTTATAAAAATTGATTTTCTCGACGATCTCTTCAGGGGTCAACGTGGGCTTAACGATAAACATCGTTTCGTAATGTCGCATAAAACTCCTTTTGGATTTAGCCCTTTTGTAACAGTGTCAAAAGAGCAAGGATTAAGGGGCGGATTATATTAAAGAATTGCTTGAATTTTAATTAACGCTAAGAATAACCCTCTCCCTCGGCTCCGTCCCTGCATGATCTTCTCCCTCCACTCCTGAAGAGCTGTGAAAATCCTAAAAAAGTGTGCCTCTTTAAGCCCAATCGCCGCTCTTGCCTTCTTCTCTTCGATCATTTTGGGAAGCTTGTATCCTAAAATCTCAGATGAATCGCTGTTTCCATGAACTCGAATGTGCGCATAAAAGAGAAAAAGCTGATAAAAGAATCGCTCCATCTCGCCACAAAGCGCCATCTCCTCAATCCCCTCCTCTTCTAGAGCTAAAGCGATCTTGAGCGCCTCTTTTTTCTCCAAAAGCGCCACGCAAAGCTCCTCAACGCTCACGCTCCCCAAGCCATAAGAGAGTCTCTCAATATCTCGCATCTCAGGCTTTCTGCCCAGCAGAGCGAACTTCTCTAGCTCATTATAGGCAAGCCCTAGCTCTTGGTTTTGCACCATCCAAAGCGAAAGAAGCCATCGATCCTCCACCTCCATGCCAAGAGAGAGCGCTCGCTCCCTTAAAATAGCGAGCGATTCGCCTTGGTTAGGATCAAAAAATCGCACCTCAGCACGCTCATTCCCCTTAAAAGAGCCCGCCATCGCCTTGCAGTCTTGGGAGTATTCCGTGGCGCTTTTATTCTCTGCTTTGTAAAACTCAATCAGCCAATAGGCACTAGGATTCTTCTCTAGTGCCCCCAAAAGGGCATCGATCTCTTTTTTGGGAAGCTTCTTTTCCAATCTCAACAAAACAAAGCTTCTATCCCCAAAAAGCGAGGATTGGGCCAGGATTCCTTTGAGAGCTTGAAACTCATACTCGCCAAAATAGAAGGAGTTTTTCTCTTCGGGCAAAAGAGAGAGTCGCTCCACCACACGCGCTCCATAATAGCCGATTAAAAAGGGGTTCTCCCCGTATAGAAAAAGCGCCCTAGGAATCTTGCCTGAGGCCAAAAGAGTATCAAACTCCCGTTTGTACACGCTTCTCCTTGATGATTCCCACCACTTTGCCATAGATTTTAGCACTCGCCACATCCACATCCATAAGGCGAACCCTCACCCTAGAGAGGCGCTCGACCAAACCCTTGCCAAGCACGATTCTCGCCCCTTTTAAAAAGCCCTCTGCTCTAGCTAGGGGCGGACTCTCCTCGTCCACCACCACTGCCTCGACTACCTCTCCAAGTCTCTCTAGTGCCAAGCGAGCGTATTTTCTATCTTTGTAGTCCATCTCCACTCTCGCGCTCTCGCGCTCCAAAGCGCTCAGCGAATCGCACAAAGGCGCCAAAGCATCGAGATAAAACTCCATCTTTCTCTTCTCGCCTTTAAGCTCTGCTTTGAGCAGTCGATGAAGAACAAGGTCGGAATAGCGGCGAATAGGTGAGGTGAAGTGGCTATACTCCTCAAACCCAAGGCCAAAATGGCCTATCTTTTGGTGTGAGTAGCGGGCTTGCGCCTGCGATCGGATGATCATTCGATCCACCTCGGTGCGGATTCCCTTCGCCTCTGCCTCTTTTTGAATCGTAGCAATCGTCGCATGAAGCGTCTCTTTGGGTTTGGCCTCTAAGCCAAGTGACCTCAGATCCCAAAGCAGCTCCTCAATCTTTTCGAGCTTGGGCTCTTCGTGAACGCGGAAGATTCCTTTCTCTAAGTGCTTGGCGCTATAGATGTTCGCCAAAAGCATGCACTCTTCAATGAGCGAATGCGAGGGGGTCTCCTTCTCGCTCACGATAGAGATGAGATTGAGATTCTCATCCATAAGGAGTCGATTCTCCTCGTTAAAAAACTCATAACCTCTCTCTAGGCGCTTGGCACGGAGTTTTTTGGTTCGTGCGTAGAGATTCAAAAGGGGCTCTTGAAGCTCTTTTAAGATCGTGCTATTAGCCTTGGGCTCCTCCAAAAACTCATCCACCTCCTCATAGCTTAGCTTCTGTTTGGAGCGGATGATCGCCTCGTGAAGCTCGGCTTTGAGCGGCAGGGCGGTGCGCTTATGGAGGCGAATCTTCCAGACATAGGCGAGCCTATCCTCTTGGGGTTTGAGCGAGCAGATATTCTCACTGAGATTCCTTGGAAGCATGGGGATGCTTTTGTGTGGCAGATAGATCGTGAACCCTCGCACTCGCGCCTCTTTGTCGATAGGGGAGTGAGGGGTGACATACTCGCTCACATCGGCAATCGCCACATAGAGAATCGACTCTTTAGCGTCAAAATAGACGGCATCATCGTGATCTTTGGCATCAATAGGGTCGATGGTGCAAAAAGGGAGTGAGCGAAAATCTTGGCGCGCGGGATACATCGATGCCTCCACCTTGCGGCCAAAACTCTCCGCCTGCTCCTCACACTCCCTAGGGAAGGGCTCACTCTTGTTAAAGAGCGCCAAGGAGATCTTCTCATCCACCCTTGGGTCACTCAAAACCCCCAAAACCTCAATGATTCTTCCCTCTCTCACATCAAGACGAATCACGGTTTGAGGAGGCAAGGCTTTGAGTGATTTGGCGGAAGCATTGAGGGGGAGCGAGAGTCCATTTTTGATATCTAAAGCTTCGATTCTCCCCGCATGTTGATCAAGGTAGGCGACAAGAATGGCGTTCTTTTTTTCCAATACCTCCACCACTTTAGCGCTTGGACGACCCCCTTTGTGAGAGTAAACCCTCCTAGCCAAGACCACATCGCCCTTAAAGGCTCCCTTGAGATCAGATTTTTGAATCAACAGGTCTTTGCCGCTAGAGCCAAAGCTCTCTAAAAACCCAACCCCTTCCCTAGAGATGTCCAGCACTCCCACGCGAAAAGCCAAATCTAAAAAGATTCGCTCTCCCTTGGCTTGCAAAGCACCTTTTTCTCGAAGGGTTTCCACTAGAGCGAGGAAGGATCGCGGAATGTCTTTGGTTTTTATCCCCAAAGCAAGAGTGGTGAGGAACTCTCTCATGAGCTCTTGGGTCGTCTCTCAAGAGGAATGGCTTCCATGAAGCCCTCCTCTTTGAGTCCCGCTTCCGCAAGCAACCCTCTAGCTGCCTCTAGGCGATCAGGAGTGTAAGCCTCATAGAGCGAAATGATCATACGCACTAGTGCCAAAGGATAGGCGTAGGGGCGCGTCTTCTCTGGGGCTTGGGCAGGATTTTGAATATGAGCGATGGCGCTGGTCATCATCTCCTCAAAATTCCAATGCTCAAACAAGAGTGCGGCCACCTCAAAGGAGCTCATTCCAAAAAACTCCTTCTCCACTTCACTCACAGGTGTCTCTCCTCGACCCAAAAGTCGCTCGTGTAACTCTCTTGATCGTCCTGTCTGTTTAGCCTGCTCACTCAAAACCACCACCCCAATCTCCAGCAGAAAAGAGGCGGGTGCGAGAATATCGAGCATCCCTCGATTGACCCTCCCAAACCATCGCACCATGAATCCACTCTGCTCTTCAGAGATTCGGATGAAGTCTGCTGCGGTGAGCCCATAGGGGGAGAGATCCATTTTGAAGCTACTCTTCACCGCGCTAGCAATCGCAAACCCCTTCACCGTTGCCATCCCAAAAAGGGTGACCGCTTGGGCGATCGTGGTGATTTCACGAGAGAATCCATACAAGGGTGAATTGGCTGCTTTGAGCAGGTTAGCCGTGAGCGGAGGGTCCTTTTCGACCACCTTAATGAGGTCGGCGACACTTGAACTCGGGTTGTTGCAAATGAGCTGAATCTGTCGCACCGCATCAGGCATCGGGGGAAGGGACTTGATCTGTCTAATAATATCTTCGTTCATAGCGCTTATTCCTTGCTCAAGCTTCAAATCTTTTATAGTTTATAATAAATTTATTATACACTCCTTGAATCCCTCAACCCGTGTTTCTCACCCCTTGAGCAATCCCTACAATGGTCGAAGAGATCTGCTCAATGATTCGCTCTTGCTGCTTTTCGTAGCTTGAGGCACGATACTTCTTGATGAGCTCAATTTGGAAAAGATTGAGCGCAGTGAGATAGGGTCGGCGCAAAAGAATCGATTCCCGCAAAACCCGCTCGTTCTCCAAGAGTTCGCGCTCGCCCCGCACATAGAGAATCCAGTGAAGCGTCTTTTGATACTCCTCTTGGATCATACCCCAAATCCGCTCCCTAACCTCCCCGTCCTCTACGAATTCATTGTAGAGCGAAGCCACATCCAAGTCCACCTTGAGCAAGGCTTGGGCGATATTATCGAGTGTGGTTTTGAAAAAAGGACACTCCCCATAGCACTCTTTAAGAATTTCTTCTCCTCCCGCAAGCGCCACGCTTTCCAGTCCTGAGCCAACCCCAAACCACGCAGGAATAATGCTCCGATTCTGCGTCCAGGCAAAGACCCAAGGAATCGCCCTTAGATCCTCTACACGATGGGTCTCTTTGCGCTTAGAGGGGCGAGAACCGATGTTGAGCTTTTGGATGAAGCCAATAGGGGTGGCCTCCTTGAAGTAATCCATAAAGCCCTCCGTCTCATAAACCAAACGACGATAGGCCTTATAGGAGGCCTCGCTAACCCCTTGCATCACCGAAGTGAAG
Organism: Wolinella succinogenes DSM 1740; assembly: GCF_000196135.1. NCBI lineage: Bacteria > Pseudomonadati > Campylobacterota > Epsilonproteobacteria > Campylobacterales > Helicobacteraceae > Wolinella > Wolinella succinogenes. Next base: position 1,768,808 of record NC_005090.1, read on the forward strand.
CGGTCGCTCTTCCCACAATCGATCCGTTTGCCAAAGCGATCATAGACCGACTTTTTAAGGAGGGCGGCGATGGTGCTTGAGAAGTTGAAATCACAGATGAGCGGATTGAGATATTTGGAGCTGATCACTTCGCCCTGCTCGGTGGTTTTGAGCACTCCTGCCACACTTTTGGCTGGAGAGGCCATGAGGGCTGATTCCAAAGTTCCGCCGCCACGACTCACGCTTCCTCCTCGACCGTGGAAGAGACGAAACTTGATTCCCAGCTTCTCCTCTAACTCGGTGAGGTGATAGACAGCGCGATTGAGGGAGAAGTTGCTCGTGAAGATTCCCCCATCTTTGCTCGAATCAGAGTAGCCAATCATGATCTCTTGAATTCCTTGATGATCCCTGAGATAGAGCGCGTAGTGGGGATTTTTGGCAAGCTCCTCCATAATCATCCCCGCCTTTTGCAAATCCTCAATCGTCTCAAAAAGAGGCGAGATGGAGATTCTTGTTCTCTGCCCCTCTCTCCACAACCCACTCTGTTTAGCCAGCCAAAGCACCGCCAAAAGATCGGTGGAATCTTGAGTCATGGAGATGATAAAGCTATCAATAATCTCCTCGCTGATATTCCCTTTAGCCCATTCGATGCGCAAAAAGGCGCTGATGATCTCTTCGCTTTGGTGGCTCACCCTACCCAGAAGAGCATTGAGATTGAGGCGAGGAAGGCTCAAGGCTCTATCCAAAATCTCTGCTCGCTTGGAAGGGGGGAGCTGTCCAAAGTCGCTATCAGAGTAGCCAAGAAGAGAAAAAATCTCGCTGATGGCGTCCCTGATGGCATCTCGATGCTCTCTAAAGTCTAGCTTCATAAGGTGAAAACCTGTCAAAAGAACGAGGTTTCTAAACTCTCTAAGGTATTTGCCACTTAACGAATCAAGGCTCTCCAAAACAAGGTCAATATCTTCGATAAGCTCTTTGGGGGTTTTATAGACAAATTCCATATCGCTGGCGTAATTGACAAAGATGAGGCGATTTTGGAGCTTCTTTTTCATAAGGATAAGCTTGGCTCTAAAAGGCTCATTTTTGTGGAGCTTTGCCGCTGAATTCTCTAGCTCGCTCGATTCTCTCTCTAGCGACTCAAGGAGGCCCAAGGAGGGCTCGCAAAGGTCAGAAGCGATAGAGAGTTCGCGGATGAGACGCTCAATTTTGCCAATATAGTGGGAGATGATCATCTCATGTTGAATCTTCATCACTCTCGTCATCACCTCGTTGGTGACATAGGGATTTCCATCTCGATCGCCCCCAATCCAGCTCCCAAGACGAATAGGCGAGCGTTTAAGCGGAGCCTCTACCAACCGCTCCACCTCAGAGCAGACCTTCACCGCGCTTTTGAGCATCGAGCTCTCGATGATATAGAGCAGGTTGTCCAGCTCAAAAAGCACTTCAATCTTCTCATTGCGCACCAGATGGCTCTTCCAAAGAAGCATCAGGCGGTAGCGTAGATGTTCGTGTGCCTCTTTGGCGTCCCCTTGGTGAAAGATTCTCTCCAAATCGGTGCTGATTTCATGATGCGATTCCAAAAAGGTTCGGCGGCGCGATTCGGTGGGGTGAGCCGTGAATACGGGGTAGAATCGAAGCTCTTCGAGCACTTCTAATACATCATCCCTCTCATACCCTTCGGCTTTTAATTCCTTAATCATCCCCTCAATGAGCCCCATCGCATCCGAATCGACACTATGACGCTCTTCGACAATATTAAGGAGCATATTATAGAGCGAGAAGGCCTTGACAAGCTCGGGAATCTGCTCTTTAAGAGGAGAGGAGGAGAGGAGGCTTTTCACTCGCTCTTTGTCCAGTTTGCCCTGAGTGAAAACCTCTCTAAGGCCGAGAAATTGTGGTTTTAGAGCGGAAGCAACCTCATCAAGGAGCTCTAACATCTTCTCAAACACAAATTGCACCTCTTGGTGCATCTTCTCACTCGTCATGCTACTCTCCTCAATTTGCGCTTCAAAAGATGCAGGTTTTGACACCAAAACCCAATAACGAGGGGAATTATAACACATATACGGGCATGCCCAACGCCATAAAGTGGTTGCTAAGTTTCTATCTAATATAATTTTTCACTTATAGTTTTGACTCGATTTTCCCTAATTTGCACAACTTCAAACTCATACAAAGGACCCTTCACATGGCACTTAGCGTTTATTATGACAAAGATTGCAATCTTGATTTGATTCGAAGCAAAAAAGTCGCAGTGGTTGGCTTTGGTTCTCAAGGGCACGCACACGCTGAAAACCTCCGAGATAGCGGCGTTGAAGTGGTGATTGGACTTCATAAAGGAGGCAGCTCTTGGAGCAAGGCGGAGGCGAAAAACTTCAAAGTGATGGAGGTCGCTGAGGCGAGCCGATACGCCGATGTGATCATGATTTTGATCCCTGATGAGCTTCAGGCTGAGGTTTTTGAGCGCGATATTCTTCCCAATCTCTCCGAGGGCAAAGCGATCGCTTTTGGCCATGGATTCAATGTCCATTTCGGTCAAATCAAAGCTCCCAAGGGTGTGGATGTCATCATGATCGCCCCTAAGGCTCCTGGCCATACTGTGCGAAGCGAATTTGTCAAAGGAGGCGGGATTCCCGACCTTATCGCCGTAGAGCAAAACGCCAGCGGAATCGCCAAAGAGATCTGCTTGAGTTATGCAAGCGCGATTGGCGGCGGACGAACAGGAATTATCGAAACCACCTTCAAAGATGAGACCGAGACTGACCTCTTTGGAGAGCAAGCGGTACTTTGCGGTGGCGTTACCGCGCTTGTCAAAGCAGGCTTTGAAACGCTCGTTGAAGCGGGCTACCCCGAAGAGATGGCCTATTTTGAGTGCCTCCATGAGCTCAAACTCATCGTTGACCTCATCTTCCAAGGAGGCCTCTCTGATATGAGATACTCCGTCTCCAACACCGCCGAATATGGCGATATGGTGAGTGGCCCCCGAGTGGTCAACGAGACCTCCAAGGCTGCCATGAAAGAGATTCTTAAAGACATTCAAGAGGGACGATTTGCCAAAGATTTCATCCTAGAGCGAAAAGCGGGTTATGCACGAATGAACGCGGAGCGCAAAAATCTTGCCGCCCACCCCATCGAGCAAACAGGCGAGCGCCTCCGAGCCATGATGCCTTGGATCGGTGCGAACAAAATCATCGATAAAAACCGAAACTAATCCAGCCAACAAAGAGGGTCTTTTAATGGGTATTGTGATCACCGTCACCTCAGGCAAAGGAGGGGTGGGTAAATCCACCACCTGCGCCAATATCGCCGTGGGCTTAGCCCAAGAGGGCAAGCGCGTTGTGGCCGTTGACTTTGATATTGGTCTGCGCAATCTTGACATGATTTTGGGTTTAGAGAATCGTATCGTTTATGATGTCGTGGATGTGATGGAGGGAAAATGCAATCTCTCCCAAGCCCTCATCAACGACAAAAAGACCAAGAATCTCTACTTCCTTCCTGCCAGCCAATCCAAAGATAAAAATATCCTCGACAAGGAGAAGGTGCGCGCCCTCATCGATGCTCTCAAGCGAGAGTTTGACTTTGTGCTGCTCGATTCTCCTGCAGGAATTGAGGGCGGCTTTGAGCACGCGGTCTTCCTCGCTGATAGGGCCCTCATCATCTCCACACCCGAAGTGAGTTCCGTGAGAGACGCCGATAGGGTGATTGGGATCATTGACGCCAAGAGTGAAAAGGCCAAGCAGGGAGACGAGGTGGAAAAGCACATCATCATCAACCGAATCAAGCCTGAAATGGTCGAACGTGGAGAGATGATGAGTATTGATGATGTCCTCAATATCCTCGCCCTCCCCCTCATTGGTGTGGTGCCTGAAGATGAGCGCGTAGTGAGCGCCACCAACTCAGGCGAGCCCGTCATTTATGGCACTTCCATCTCAGGTCTCGCCTACAAAAGAATCGCTAAACGAATCTTGGGTGAGAGCGTGGAGTTCCCTGAGCTCAAAAGCAAAAGCGGAATCCTTTCGGCTATCAAGAGGCTCTTCTCATGAGCTTCTTGGATAAGTTTTTTGGCAAAGAGAAGAGTAGCGCCAAATCGGCTTCTGATCGCCTAAAGCTCGTCCTGGCGCATGAGCGAGCGGTCAACCTCCCCTACTTAGAGGAGATGAAACGCGAGATTTTAGAGGTGATCAAAAAATACACTCACGCTGAAAAGATTGAAATTAAGGCCGATTCCAATCAACAAATCGACACCCTAGAGGTCGAGATCGTCCTAGGAAAGAACTCCTAGCTCTTGGCCGCCAAAAAGCGAATCTCCCCCACCCCCAAGAGGCGTGTGTCCAAAAACCCCCGCACCGCCTCCAATCCCAAAAATTCCCCTCGAAAGATCGACAAAGGCATTCTTTTTGCCATCATCATCTCCGCCCTACTTTTGGGAATTTTTGGAGGATATGCTCTCTTTAACGCCTTCTCTGCACCCGCCCCCAAAGAGAAGCTAGAGCACCCTAAATTTCCCCCTGCCACTCCTCCCAAAGCCCAAATTTCCCCCTCCCCTTTGGCTCCTGAACCAAAGACGGAGCAGCTCATTGACAAGAATCTTGCCCTGCTTGAAGAGCTCGCCTCCAAAAACCTCCCCAAAGAGGAGCCCCACACACCTCCTTCTCTGTCCAATGAGCCCGACAAGCTTGCCTTACTCACGCCAGCCCCTCCTCCCAAGGTGAGCGAACCCCAAACGCTTCTTGCACCCAAAAAACCCAAGGCCGCCCCCTTGGCACTCCCTTTAGGCTCCAAGCCGAGATTGGCCATTATTATTGATGATGTGGGCTTTATGCCCCAAGCCGAGGAGATCAAAAAGCTCCCTTTTAGGGTGACTCCCTCCATTTTTCCCAAGGGAAAATTCAACCCCAAGAGCCACGAGATCGCTAAAGAGTTTGATTTTTTCATGGTGCACCTCCCCCTAGAGGCGCGTGAGTTTTATCAAAAGGAGCATGAGTGGCTCCGAATCGAAGACAAAGAAGAGAAGATTGAGGCTAAAATCAAAGCACTCAAGCGAGATTTCCCTCGTCTCACTCACCTCAATAACCACACAGGAAGCAAATTCACCGAAAACCTCCCCGCGATGCGGCGATTTCTCAAGGTTTTAGAAGAGGAGAATCTTACTTTTGTGGATAGTCGCACCACTCCCTACTCCAAGGCGCCGCAGATTTTTGAAGAGGAGGGGAAACTTCTCCTCTCTCGCGATGTATTTTTAGACAATGAACGCTCGATTTCCTATATCAAAAAACAGCTCCAAGAGGCGGTCAAAATTGCCAAAAAGCGAGGCTATGCGATTGCCATTGGACACCCTCATGCCGAGACTTTTCAAGCACTCAGAGGGTCAAGCCATCTCAAAGAGGAGGTGGAGTTTGTCTATGTAAAGGATCTTTTCAAGCCATAAATCTCCTTATGATTTTTCTCGCAAAGCCCTCTTCTCGCCCTCTAAGCCTCCCCTAAACCCTACTCATTCTTATGAAAAGATGATAAAATGGTCACAACTTGTCAGAATAAGCGAGTGAATCCATGTTGAATATCAAGCGTCTTATCCAGCTCGAAGGAAGCGCCCTAGCCATCTCTAGCACCTCCTCTTTCGTGGCCGCCTTGGATAGTGCCTATTTTTTAACCTTGATTGATTCGACTAGCTTTAGTGTACTCAAAAGCATCCAGCTCACCAAAAATACCGAGCTCCCCCACCGCTACTCCAACGCCTACAGCATCGCCCCTAAAGAGTACTTTTGCGTCCCTTTTATTGGCACCAAAAAGGCCATCATTTTAGAGCTTGAGAAAAGCCTTGCCAAAAAGGCAATCATCCATTGGCATGACTCGGATATCGAATGCTCTGCCTTTAGCCCTGATGGGCGATTCCTTGCCACAGGCGGACAAGACGGTAAGGTTTTTATCTTTGAAAGCGCCACCTTTAGGCTGCTTAGCTCTATCATTCCACGCGCTGAGTATATTAATGATCTCACCTTCTCTAGCGATTCAGAGATGCTGGCTTGCTCAGGGTTTGACAAATTCACTGTCATCTTTGATGTGGCGCGGAATAAGACTCGATGCGTAGTCCAGACCCCTGATGTCGCCGAGAAAGTCGCTTTTTTTGACCGCGACCAAAAGCTCTACATGATTCTTCGCAATGGCGCCTCAGCGGTCTATGATCTCTTGGAAAGGAAGCTTTTAAGTGTTGAGAATCCCTTTAGCTTTTGGCCTAGCGCCCTAGCGATCAGCCCTGATGAGCGCTTTGCCATTGTAGGCACAAGAGGAGATATGCTCTATGTAATGAATCTTGAAGAGAACGCCCGAATCCTAGAGATCAAGACGGAGACCTCAGGAATCGCCTCCTTGGAGTTTGTCTCCGAACATCTCTGGGTGGGTTCAGTGGATGGGACGATTCTCGTGGTTGATCACAAAGTGGGCGAAGAGGAGCTAGAGCTCAGCCTCAAAGTCAAAGATTATCGCAAGGCGCGAGACACAGTGGAGAAGAATGTCTTCCTCACGATTCACCCCATGATGAAGGTCTTTGATGAGGATTGGCCTCAGATTCTCAAACAATCCATCACCTTGCTCAATGAGAATCGAATCGATGAGGCGGTGGAGCTGGTGGATCCTTTTGTCATTGATGCACGCAAGAAGCGCGAATTTGACTTCTATCTTGCCCAAAAAGATGTCGTCACACAGTTTGCTGAGCTCGTCAAGCATAAAGACTTTGCCAAGGCTTACGAGATGACCTTGACGGTGAAATTCCTCTCCAAAACCCTTGCCTACACCGAACTAGAGACCCATTGGAATAAAAGCTTCCTCCAAGCCAAAAAACTCCTTGAAGAGAATCCTGGCCTCAACCTCAAAAAAGCCGAAATGCTTCTTAAGCCCTTTGAGACAAGTCTCAAAAAAGAACTTATCTCTCAGCTCCTCAAAAATGCCAAAGTCTTCACCCAAGCCGACCAGCTCCTAAAGAATCGAGACTTTAAGGGCTACTTCACGCTGGTTAATCAGTTTGGTTTCTTGCGCGACACCGAGCTTTATAAAAAGGTCCTAAGTCTTGGCGAAAAGATGATGGACGACTTCATTGAGCTTGAGAAGAGTGGAAAATTTGAGCAGGCCGAAGAGGCCTCTAAATACCTCCTCAACTTCCCCCCATTCAAGCGCGCGGTCACAGAACGCCTCATCTTGATGCAGCAGAAAAAACTGATGTTTGATGCCATCGAAAAGAACAACATCAAGCGTGTCTATGAGATCGCACTGGAGTACGAAACACTCAAGAATCTACCCGAGTTCAAGAGTTTCTGCAAAGATTTTGAAGAGAAATTCGAACGCGCCAAGAGCTACGCTTTTAATGGAGAGCCCAAAAGGGCGATGCTCACCCTCTCCATCTACATGGAGGTTCCCTACTGGATTGATCGGGTCGCCTCCCTCCTTAAGATCGCCTACCTCCAAGAGATCCAAAACCGTCTCCACGAGAGTGATGTGAACTGGCCCCTCACGATTCGCCGCTACACCGATCGTTTTGGCAAGGACACCGAAATCGAGCACCTCTTGGGCGAAAACAACCTCCTTCACCATCTCGAAAAGATCGAAGGCGAGGGAGACAGGGAGGGCTATCGCCGTCATAAATTTATCGAGGAGATCGTGGTCTATCTGGTGGATAAGAGTTCATGATTCTCCCTCTTCCCTCCCTCCCTCCAGAGCTTCTCCTTCTCCCCTCTCCGCCCAAAGCTCTCTTTTATCATGGAGACCTTTCACTTCTAAAGCGCCCCAAGGTGGCTATCGTAGGCACGCGCCACCCCAATGCTTACACCAAAGCCATGACGCGCGAGTTGGCACGATTTTGGAGCGAGAGAGGTGTGGTGGTCGTGAGTGGAGGGGCTTTTGGAGTTGATGTTTTGGCGCACGAGGCGGCCTTCCCCTCAACGATTCTCATCTCTCCCTCCAGCCTAGACCTCCCCTACCCTCCCTCACACAAGCCTATAATCGAAAGAATCGCTAAAGAGGGGCTACTGCTTAGCGAATACGAATCCTCTTTTATGCCCAAGCGCTACACCTTTTTAGAGCGAAATCGCCTCATCATCGCTCTCTCCAGCCTCATCATCATCCCTCAAGCCGATTTAAAAAGCGGCTCCATGCAGAGCGCCCACACCGCCATCAAGCTTGGCAAACCCCTCTATGTCCTTCCCCATCGGCTCAAAGAGAGCCTAGGCACCCAATCCCTCCTAGAAAGAGAGCTAGCCCTGCCTCTCTATAACCCTCAAACCCTCTTAGAGCGCCACTTTCCAGAGCTAGCCAAGCCCCTTAAAAAGAGCAAAGATGATCTCCTCCTCTATGCTCAAACCCTGCCAAGCTACGAGGAGGCGGTGGCGCGCTTTGGAGAGCGAATCTTTGAATATGAGCTAGAGGGAAAGATTCTCATCAAAGAGGGGAGGATCATGCCCCTATGATTATTGCTGTGGATATTGGCCTAAAGCGCCTAGGGGTCGCCCAATATGCTGCGGGAGTGGCACTCCCCCTCGACCCTATCTTGCGTAAAAATCGCCATCAAGCTGCACGCGACCTTGATCTCCTCCTTAAAGAAAAGGGGGCGCAAAAGCTGGTGGCGGGAATCCCCAAAGAGGGCAGTAGCAGCGAGGAGATGGAGCGAAGAATTCGCCATTTCATTGGACTGCTAGAGTTTAGAGGGGAAGTCTGCTTTGTAGATGAATCCTATAGCTCCAAAGAGGCTTTTGAGCTCCTTAGGGGGCGGAGTAGAGATCGGCGTGATGGGAAGCTTGATTCTCTTAGCGCCCTTGTGATTTTGGAGCGATATTTAGGCTCTCTCTAACCTCCTCTTGGCTATAATCTGCCCTATTCACCCCAACCATTCCAAGGAATCCTCCAACATGAACGCCCTACTTAGTGTCAGCGACAAAACCGGAATCGTCGAATTCGCCCAAGAGCTTTGCGCCCTAGGCTACACTCTCCTCTCCACAGGAGGCACGCTCAAACTGCTCCAAGAACACAACATCAAAGCCAAAGAGGTGGGCGAATACACCCAAAGCCCTGAGATGTTTGAGGGAAGAGTCAAAACCCTCCACCCCAAAATCCATGGAGGAATCCTCCATCGGCGCCACCTCAAAGAAGATGTCAAGACCGCAAAGGAGCATGGAATCGAGCCTATTGATATCGTCTGCGTCAATCTCTATCCCTTTAAAGCGACCATAGAGCGCACTGATGACTTTGAGGAGATTATCGAAAACATCGATATTGGCGGTCCGAGCATGGTGAGAGCCGCAGCCAAAAACTATCGTGATGTACTCATTATCACCGATCCCAAGGACTACGCCTCCGTCATTGAGAGTCTCAAAAAGGGCGAGAATGATGAAGAGTTTCGCCGCGACATGATGATCCGCGCCTTTGAACATACCGCCGCCTATGATAGCCTCATCGCCAACTACATGAACACTCGATTCAATAATGGCTTTGGAGCGAAGCGATTCCTTGTAGGGGAGCGCGTCTGCATGACACGATATGGCGAAAATCCCCATCAAATGGGTGCTCTTTATGAGTTTGAGCGATTTTGGCGCGACTCATTTAAGACGCTTAAAGGCGAGGCGAGTTTCAACAACTTCACCGACTTAAGCGGAGCGGTTAAGATCGCTTCGGCCTTTGGAGATTCGCCTGCAGTGTGCATCATCAAACACGGGAATCCTTGTGGATTCGCCATCAAAGAGAATCTCCTCTCCTCCTATCAGGCCGCATTGGCTTGCGATCCTATCTCAGCCTACGGGGGCGTGGTCGCGATCAATGGGGTGCTAGATGAGAGGCTCGCTCTAGAGATCAACCAAATCTTCATCGAAGTGATTGTCGCTGGACGCATCACCCCCGAAGCCTTGGCTGTCTTTGAAACCAAGAAGCGAATCAAGCTCTTTGAGTGCGGCGCAGACCGCCTCAACTTCCCTAGAGATGAGATCGACTTCAAGCATATCGAGGGGGGCTTTGTCTTTCAAGAGGCCGATAGAGTCAAAGATGAGGAGATCCAAGGCGCCAAGCTCATGGGGCAAATCGAGGCGACCCCCGCCCAAAAGCGTGATCTAGAGATCGCTTACAAGGTGGCCGCTTTGGTTAAATCCAACTGCGTGGTCTATGTCAAAGATAGCGCGATGGTGGCCGTGGGCATGGGAATGACCAGCCGCGTGGACGCCTCCAAGGCTGCTCTAGCCAAGGCTAAAGAATCAGGCTTAGAGGTGAAGGGAGCCGTGCTCGCTAGCGAGGCCTTCTTCCCCTTCAAAGATAGCATCGAAGCCGCCCACGAGGCAGGAGTAAGTGCGGTGATTGAGCCAGGGGGGAGCATCCGAGATGATGAGGTGATCCAAGCGGCCAATGAGTTTGGTATGGCGCTCTACTTCACAGGCGTTCGCCACTTTCTACACTAAAGGAGCCAATGATGGAAAGAATCAATAGCATCAACGATTTCAATGAGGCCAAGCAGGTGATTCCCGGCGGAGTCAATTCACCCGTGCGAGCCTTTAGAGCCGTGGGAGGCACTCCCCCCTTCATCAAAGAGGCCAAAGGCTCCTATCTTGTGGATGAAGATGGGAATCGCTACATCGACTTTGTCCAAAGCTGGGGCCCGCTCCTCTTTGGGCACGCCGATTTGGATATCCAAAAGGCCGTGGAGGAGGCCATAAAGCGAGGCCTTAGCTTCGGTGCTCCCACCACCTCTGAGACCCTCCTTGCCAAAGAGATCATCGCGCTTTATGAAGGAATCGAGAAGATTCGCTTCACCAGCAGCGGCACCGAGGCGACCATGAGCGCCATTCGACTGGCTAGAGGCTACACGGGGAGAGATGATATCATCAAGTTTGAGGGGTGCTACCACGGTCATAGTGATGCCCTTTTGGTGCAGGCAGGAAGTGGCCTGGCTACTTTTGGGAATCCAAGCTCTCCGGGCGTGCCTCAAAGCTTCACCAAGCACACCCTCCTAGCCCGTTACAACGACCTAGAGAGCGTAAGGGAGTGCTTCAAAAAGAGCTCTGGTGTGGCTTGTGTGATCCTAGAGCCTATCGCGGGCAATATGGGGCTCGTCCCTGCAACCCAGGAGTTCATCCAAGGCCTTCGCAAGCTTTGTGATGAGCAGGGAAGCGTGCTCATCTTTGATGAGGTGATGAGTGGCTTTCGCGCCTCTTTTGGAGGGGCTCAAGCTCTTTATGGCGTGATTCCCGATATGGCGACCTTTGGAAAAGTGATCGGCGGAGGAATGCCCGTGGGCGCTTTTGGAGGGCGAAGCGACATCATGGCGTGCCTAAGCCCCGAAGGAGCGGTCTATCAAGCTGGAACACTAAGCGGAAACCCTGTTGCCATGGCAGCAGGAATCGCCTCGATTCGCAAGATCAAGCAAGGAGGAGAGGCGCTCTTTTCGCGACTAGAGAGTCTGGCGCTTCGCCTCATGGAGGGCTTTAAAAAGTGTGCCCAAAAACATCAGATTCCCCTCCAAACAACCGTGAGGGGGAGTATGTTTGGCTTCTTTTTCAATCACGCTCCCGTGAGCAACTTTGAAGAGGCGCTCCAATCTGACACCGCACTCTTTGCGAAGTTTCATCAAGCGATGCTAGAGAGAGGCGTCTATCTGGCTTGCTCCCAATTTGAGACGGGCTTTATCTGCGCGAGCATGGACGAATCCCTTGTGGATGAGGTGATCGCTAAAATCGATGAGGCCTTAGAGGAGATTGGGCGTGGCTGAAGAGAAAAAACCTCACGAACCCAAATACAAAGAGGCGGTGATGGGCTTTAGCCAGCTCGCCTTGGGCTTCTCCGTGGTTATCGCCATCGCCATTGGGGTGGGTGTTGGCCTGCTTTTGAGGAAGTGGTTTGGCTATGAGTGGCTCTTGTGGCTTGGAGTTTTTTGGGGGGTGAGCGCGGGAGGACTCAATATCTACAAAGCCTACAAACAGCAATTTAGAGAGATGGAAAAGCTCAAAGACGATCCCAAATATAGCTACAAGAATCCCAAGGATTCCACCCCCTCATGAGAGAGAAACTCCCCCCTCTTCTCCTCTCCCTAAGCGCTAGCTATCTTTTTGGATTGGGCGTGGCACTTTGGGCGTTTAACCTCTCGCCATGGCTCAATTTTAGCATTGGATTCTTTGGCTCACTCCTTGTAATGGTCGCCACCTTTTTGAGTCACTATAGGCGTGTTTTGGAGGCTTCCAAAGAGGAGGAGCTAGTGGCTTTAGAGGAGGCTAAAATAAAGAGGCGTGAAGATCCTTATGATCTCTTTGAAGAGGAGGAATCGCCCCTCCCTCTAGAGAATGAAGAGATCAGCCGCGAGAAACTCAAAGAGTGGGCACCCCCCAAGAGGCGATTCTCCTTGGAGGGGTTTTGGATGGGAACGCGGCTCTCGCTCTCGCTCTATCGCCTTTTAGCCTATTTGATCTTTGTCGCGGGAATCTTTTTCTTGATTCGACATGAGATCCTCAACCCCTTCTCGCTTGCCCTTGGGGTCTTTTGTGTCACCTTGGGATTGGTCGGGGGCGCTCTTTTGGGAGCGAGCGATAAGAAGCTTTTTTAAACCCTCTAGCCGCTAAAGGCCATCGAAAGGGAAAAGACCAACCCCTTTTCTCGCACTTCGATCCCCGCCACGGCACTTCGCTTGATAAACTCCAACGCCTCTTTGTCGGGTCGAAAATCCTCTCCGCTGAGCTCAAGGCGCAAGATGGGATATCGTGCCTCATTCACCACCACAAACTCTCCCACCGCCACTGAGACCTTAGTGGTGATGCGAGAGGAGAAGAGCAGCATCTCATACCCCTTGCGAACCACCTTTAAGAATCCATCCACATCCACATAAAAATCGGGAACGCTGGGATCAAACTCACGGGAAAATTTGGCTTTAGTTTTAGCTGAGATAGAAGAGAGGATGAGGTCAATGAGCACATAGATATTCACCAGCTTTTTTTGTGCCCCTTGCGCAAGCGGAATGCTCTTATGAGCCTCGCGATAGAGCCTGATTCCAATCTCTTCATCGCTCTCATATCCGATGCTCATCCCAAAGAATCGAAAACGCCCCAAGTCGATCTCCATGAGATGGGTGCAAAATCCAGGAGTTTTAGAGGCATAGTCAACCGCTAGGTCAAAGATCGCCTTAGGAGGGATCTTGGTGATCACCTTCTGCCCCTCTTGGTTGGCCATCTTCACATGACCCGCGCTATCAAAGAGAACGAAAGGGTTGTAGTCGTGCTCGATCCAGCGCTCTAAAAAGGTCATCGATCAATCTTCGATGTAGTTCTTGAGCTTTCGTCCCACTTTGGGGTGCTTGAGCTTTTTGATGGCGCTACTCTCAATCTGTCTGACGCGCTCTCTAGTGACATTGAGCTCTTTGCCAATCTCTTCTAGAGTGCGATCGGATTCATCTTCAAGCAATCCAAATCGCATCCGAATGACTGCCTTCTCACGCTCATTGAGCTGATCTAGCACCTCATCAATCTGCGTCTTAAGATCCTCTTTGAGAATATGATCCATGGGACCAACAGAGCTCTTGTCCTCGACAAAATCCCCAAACTTCCCATCTTCATCACTCCCGATGGGTGCCTCAAGGCTGATGGGTTCCTTGGTGATTTTGATCACATTCTTCACCTTATCCACAGGCAAACCTACCTCTTCGGAGATGGTCTCCACATCAGGCTCTTTGCCCTCCTCTTGGAGGTATTTGCGGATGATTTTATTGATTCGGTTGATCGTCTCAATCATATGGATAGGAATCCGAATGGTGCGCGCCTGATCGGCAATGGCTCGTGAAATCGCTTGGCGAATCCACCAAGTTGCATAGGTCGAGAACTTATAGCCTTTTTTATACTCGAACTTATCGACTGCCTTCATGAGGCCAATGTTGCCCTCTTGAATAAGATCAAGAAACGGTAGGCCGCGGTTGGTGTATCGCTTGGCAATGGAGACCACTAGACGAAGGTTGGACTTGGCCATCTTGGTCTTGGCTTTGTCGGCAATATCCTTACCTCGCTTGATCTGTTCCAATATCTCTTTGAGCTTTTCAGGCTCTAAATCAAAGCTCTCTTCACTTGCCTGCTTGGTCTGAAAGAGCTTCTTGATCTCCATATAGGTGGAGACCATGGTCGCTTCAGGCACAGCGCTAGCAATGTCATTTTTGCTCATTTCAGTGATGTTTTCTAGAATCTTTTGGTGATTCTCTAAAAGGGTCTCATTAAAGAGGGGGAGCTTGTATTCAAGACGCTTTAACTCTCGATCAAAGCCCTCATCATTGCGAAGGGTGTTTTCCATCGCCTTGACGAGCTCATTGATCAGTTTGCTGGTGGGTCCAAGATCAAGGAGTCGCTCTTTGAGAGTCTGCTTTTTATAGGCGAGCGTGAGCAGGTGCAAGAGCTCTACAAACTCTCCCTCCTCCTCTTGCGCAGCCCCTCCTTCTAGGGTTTTGAGCCAATCTTTTTTAGCCTTCTCTAGCGCCTTGAAACTCACGAGCACTTTTTCCACGCGCTTTTGATCTTTTTTGCTGATGGGCTTTTTGCTCTCCTCGCCCTCTTCATCAGCCTCTTCTTCGACCTCTTCATCTTCCTCTTCTTCACCGCCCTCTTCATCTTCAAAACTCTTAAAGAGCTCTTTGACGCGGCGTTCACGATTGATAAGCGCCTCTTTGTAGTCCAAAATAAAGTCAATTAGGTAGGGGACAGAGCAGATCGCATCCAGGATGATGTTTTCGCCCAGCTCAATATTCTTGGAGAGCTCAATCTCCTCATCCTTGGTGAGAAGAGGGATTTGTCCCATTTCGCGCAGATACATCCGCACAGGGCTATCACTCCGACTCCACTCTAAAAGCTCGCGCTCCTTCATGAAGTCAAACTCATCCTCTAGCTCCTCATCTAGGAGCCGTTTCTTCTCATCTTCAATTTTCTTCTCTTCTTCGCGATTGAGAAGCTTAGCGACCTCTGAGGCACTAAGGAGCATCTTGTCATATTTGACAGAGAGCTCATGCACCTTCTTGGCTTGCGCGGCCGTCGGTGGCTTGGGGAAGGTCTGGACAATTTTTTCATAGGAAACGTATTTGGCTTCCGATTTCTTGAACAGATTCTCAAGCTCTTGGGTTAAATTTTTGGCGGACATGCGGCAAAACTCCTATCTAGAAGCATGGGTATATTCATTGATAAAGCAATCGGTTTTCATGAAGATCATAGGCCTATCAAAAGGGTTGCATTATACCCATGATTTTATTAATATTTAATTATTTTTATGGTCGTTATCGAAAAGCCCAGCTCCGCCGAATCTCCTCTAAATAGCCTTGATCCAGCTCTCCAAGCAAAAGCTCCTCTTTCTCTCCTAGGCTATCCTCAATTTCGCCATTGGGCTTCACCCAAAGGGTGTCCCCGTAGAATTTCCAAGTGGAGCTCTCCATCTGATACTCACCCACCCTATTGGCGCGCAAAATATAACAACTATTCAAAAAAGCGCGTGTTTTGAGCATCTCTCGCCAACGATTGAGCGAATCAAAAGTAGAGGCAGAGGGGATGAGGGCAAGATCAACATCAAGGCGCTTGAATTTGAGCCAAAACTCATCAAAGTGAGCTTCATAGCCAAAAAGGGGTGCAATCTTGATTCCATCGATCTCAAAAACGGGAGGATTTTTCGGGCTTTTGGGCAGGCTATTGGCAAAAAAGCGTGCCTCATTCCAGTGATCAAAAGGAATCAGTCGTTGCTGATGATAAAACTGCACCTCCCCCTTAGAGGCGATCACTAGGCTCTTATAAAGCTTGCCTTTTTTAAAAATCACCAGAGGTGCGATGAGAATCGTGGAGTAGATTTTAGAAAACTCGCGGATGCTCTCTAGATGGCGCTCGCTCTGCTCTGCCACCATATTAGAGGGGAGATTCTCAATCTCTTTGAAAAAAAGATTGAGCACATACTCGCCCAAAAGAAGAATCTTCACTCCTTTGGAGGCGCATATTCTCCAATAATAGTCAAGTTTGGCATCTCCCAAGGCCATAGAGCCTAGCTGAAGCGCGGCGACTTTCATGAGGGCTCCTCTTGGGTGTTCTTCTCTTGCATCTCCTCATAAAGAAGCTTCGCCTCTTCGAGCATCTTTTGCGCCTCCTTGAGGCTTCCCGCCCCCTCTTTGTAGAGCTTCAAGCTCTCCTCTAGGCTCACATCAGGCTCCAAGAGACGCTCCAAGATGGCTTTGGCCTTTTCTATCTTGGTCTCAAATTTCTCCATCCACTCTCCTTTAGCTCAAGATTTCTCGAACATAATCGCCATACTTTTCCACTTCAACCAAAAAACTGTCATGCCCGTAGTCACTCTCCACCTCATACAAGGAGCACAAATGACCTTTTCCCGCTTCTCTCATGGCCTGCTCAATCTCCCCCATCTCTTCGGAAAAAAACATCCTATCTCCACTAAAAGGGATGAGATGGAGATGGCTCTTGACCCGCTCTAACGCCTCTGCCAAGGAATCAAACCCGAAAGAGAGATCAAAAATACTGATGGCTTTAATGATATAAAGATAGCTCAACGGGTCAAAATATTTGGGAAAATTGTAGCCATTATATTCCAAATAGCGCTCCACTTCAAAACGCCCAAAAAGCTCGTAAAGACCGTCATTTTGGACATAGTTACGCCCAAACTTCTGCTCCATTGCCCTAGGGGAGAGGTAGTGCATGAAGCCAAGCATCCTAGCCACCGAGAGCCCTGCGCACCCCTCTTCTTGAATTTTTCGGGGATCATAATTACCCTCTCTAAAAGCAGGGTCGCTCCGAATCGCCTCTGACATGATTTTGTTCGCAGCAATCACGGCAGGCCTAGTGGCGTGCGTGGTCGCCATGGGGATGATGTGCTCCGCAAAGTTGGGGTAATCGACGGCAAAGACTAACGCCTGCATTCCTCCCATACTCCCCCCGATGATCGCCTTAACACGATCAATCCCTAGCATCCCAAAGAGAATCTTTTGCGCCCGAACCATGTCTCGAATCGTCACCACGGGGAATCGGAATCGATAGGGATTAAGACTTGGATACATCGGAGACATAGGGCCTGTAGAGCCAAAACAACTCCCAATCACATTGACACAGATGACAAAGTATCGGCTTGTATCCACGCTTTTACCCTCGCCAATGAGACTATCCCACCAACCAGGCTTCTTATCCCCCTCATAAAACCCCGCCGCATGGTGCGAGCCTGAGAGGGCATGGGTGATGACGACCACATTGCTCTTCTGTTCATTAAGCTCCCCATAGGTCTCATAAATGAGCTCATAAGGCTCAATGATTCGCCCACTCTCCAGATAGAGAGGGTTGGTGAAGCGCTGGGTTTGGGTTGAGATTTCCACTATTTTTTGCTCTCTCCTTGGCTATCCATCAATGGCCTGTGCCAAATCCTCAATCAAATCTCGATAATCCTCTAGTCCAATACTAAGACGCACAAGCCCCGGTGTCACGCCTGCTTTTTTAAGTCCCTCCGCGGAGACTTGGCGATGAGTGGTGCTGGCTGAGTGGGTGATGATCGATTTGGTGTCACCGATATTGGTGGCAAGCGTGAAGATTTTCACGCTATCAGCGATCTTTTGGGCGAGTTCAAAATCTCCCACTTCAAAGCTTAGCAATCCGCTAAACATCCCCTCATCAAAATATTTCACCGCATTGGCGTGATTCTTGTCGCTCTCTAGGCCGGGATAATAGACCGCTTGAACTTTGGGGTGATTTTGGAGGTAGTGTGCGATCTTCATGGCGCTCAAAGAGTGTTCTCTCATGCGCACGCTCAAGGTCTCGATTCCTTGGATGAAGAGCCAAGAATCAAAAGGAGAGAGCGTCGCACCAATATCTCGAAGAAGTGCGAGCCTCGCCCTTAACACAAAAGGAGGTAGAGGAGCGCTTGCATAAACTAGTCCATGATAGCTAGGATCGGGAGTATTGAAGTGCGGATAGCGAGGATTCCCTCGTAGCTTCTCCGCGACTCTGGCGCTCTCCACCAAAACTCCTCCGATGGCTAGCCCTTGCCCGCCCATATATTTAGAGGCGGAGTGCACCACCACATCCACCCCATGCTCAATGGGTCGGCAGATCGCGGGAGTGGCCACGGTGTTATCCACAATTGAGACGATTCCATACTCATCCGCGATTTTTGCCAGAGTGTCAATCTCGGGCACATCAATGCTTGGGTTGGTGAGCGATTCAAAAAAGAGGGCGCGGCTCTTTGAATCAATCAGCGCTCGCGCCTCTTGGGGGTGATTCCCATCAAAGAAGCGCACCTCGATTCCAAAGCGGGAGAGCGTGTGGGTAAATTGATTGAGCGTTCCGCCATAGAGCTGAGTGGTGGCGATGATATTCTCTCCGCTTTGGGCGAGATTCGCTACTGCATAAAAGATCGACGCCATCCCGCTCGCACTTGCCAAAGCCGCCACTCCGCCCTCAAGAAGCGCCACGCGCTTCTCTAGAACATCTGTAGTGGGATTCATGATGCGAGTGTAGATGTTGCCAAGCTCTTTGAGGTCAAAGAGATTCGCCCCATGCTCGGTGTCATCAAACTTATAGGCGGTGGTTTGATAGATCGGCACTGCGATGCTCTTCTCCCCTTTTCCCTTCTCATATCCCGCCTGAATCGCGAGCGTCTTTGGATGCATCTCTTCCCTCCTTACAGTGATGGATTAAACGTGATAATTGGGGGCTTCTTGAGTGATCACCACATCATGGACGTGCGATTCTCTAAGGCCTGCTGAGGTGATCTCTACAAACTCTGCCTGCTCCCAAAGCGTGGGAATATCTTTGGCTCCAAGGTAGCCCATGGAGGCACGAAGCCCCCCTAGCATCTGATGAATCACATCTCCCATTTTGCCCCGATAAGGAACTCTTCCCTCGATTCCCTCTGGCACAAGCTTATCCGCCGCGGTTCCCTCTTGGAAGTAGCGATCCGTGCTCCCTTTGTTCATCGCGCCAATGCTTCCCATGCCTCGATAGGATTTGTACTGTCGCCCTTGGAAGATCACCATGTCACCAGGAGATTCTTCAGTCCCTGCAAGCAAGCTCCCAATCATCACCGAGCTCGCTCCCACCGCCAAGGCCTTGGCCACATCACCGGAGTATTTGATTCCCCCATCGGCGCACACGGGCACGCCATGTTTTTTGGCCACCTGCGCCACCTCATCAATCGCGCTCACCTGAGGAACACCTACGCCTGCAACGATTCTCGTGGTGCAGATACTTCCTGGCCCAATCCCTACCTTGATGCCATCCGCACCCGCCGCAATAAGCGCCTCTGCAGCCTCAGCTGTAGCGATGTTGCCCGCGATAATATCCACGACCAACTGCTCCTTGACCTTCTTCACGGTTTCGATGATTCCCTTGGAGTGTCCATGCGCACTATCTAGCACTAGCACATCCACACCCGCATCCACAAGCGCCTTGGCGCGATCAAGCTGATTCACCCCAATCGCTGCGGCCACACGAAGACGACCAAAATCATCTTTATTGGAGTTGGGGTATTCGATCCTCTTTTGAATATCTTTAATTGTGATAAGTCCTTTGAGGATTCCCTTTTCATTCACGATGGGAAGCTTTTCGATTTTATGCTGGTGCATGATCTCTCGTGCCTCTTCAAGGCTTGTGCCCACTTTGCCTACAATCAGAGGAGCTTTGGTCATCACTTCGCCCACCAAGCGGCTTAAGTCCGTCTCGAATCGAACATCTCGATTGGTGAGGATTCCAATCAGTATCCCCTCCTTGTCCACCACGGGAACACCTGAGATTTTGTAGTTATCCGTGAGGGCTTTAGCTTGGGCGAGGGTGTTTTCAGGGCTGATATAGATAGGGTCGATAATCACTCCGCTCTCACTCTTTTTAACCTTTTTCACCTGCTCCACCTGAGCCTCAATATCCATATTTTTGTGGATCACACCAATCCCCCCAAGACGCGCCATGGCAATGGCGGCACGATACTCCGTGACTGTGTCCATCGCGGCGGAGATAATGGGAGCGTTGAGGTCAATATGTCGGGTGAGCTTGGAGGAGAGGTTCACCTCCTTGGGTAAAACTTCGGAATACTTAGGTATCAACAGTACATCTTCAAATGTTAGGGCTCTTTTTCTAATCTTCATCGCCGCGTTCCTCCTTTAAGGTTAAATTAAATTGATACTTTTACAGCGCAAAGCCGATGGCTCGCTCCAATGAGAGGGCTCCATCTAGCACGCTCTGCTCACCAAATGCCTTTCCAATGAGTTGCATCCCTACAGGTAGCCCCTCCTCACTCTTGCCCACAGGCAAAGAGAGCGCGGGAAGACCTGCGAGGTTGATGCTAATAGTGTAGATGTCGCCCAAATACATCTCCAAAGGCGTGCTTGTGCTTCCAAACTTTGGCGCAACCGTGGGGGCAACAGGGCTTAGCACAAGATCGCAATCTTTGAAAATCTCATCATATTGATTCTTGATGAGGTGCCGCACCTTTTGGGCTTTGAGATAGTAGGCATCATAGTAGCCACTGCTAAGAACAAAGCTTCCCAGCAGGATTCGCCGCTTCACCTCTTCGCCAAAGCCCTCGGTGCGGCTTTTGATGTAGAGCTCTTTAAGGTTTTGTGCCTCAGCCCTCCGACCATAGCGCACCCCATCAAAACGCGCCAAGTTAGAGCTTGCCTCAGCGGTGCATAGCACATAATAGGCGGAGATGTGATAGGCAGTGTTGAGCATACTCTTTTCAACGATTTTATGCCCCTCGCTCTCTAAAATCTTCACCGTCTCAAAATAGGCCTCTTGAATGGGCTTGGAGGCCTCTTTAAGAAGGTCTGGTAAGATGGCGATGGTCTGTTTTTTGTTAGCGTCTAGCGCCTTGTGCGTCTGGGTGGGTGCCAAGGAGGCACTCGTGCTATCACGCCCATCATGTCCTGAAATTGCATCAAAGAGAATCGCCGCATCTTCGACATTTTGGGTGATGGGTCCAATCTGATCCAAGCTAGAGGCATAGGCCACCAAGCCATATCGACTCACGCGTCCATAGGTGGGCTTGAGCCCCACGCATCCACAAAAAGCGGCTGGCTGGCGGATGGAGCCGCCCGTATCACTTCCCAAAGCAGCGATCGCCAATCCACCTGCCACCGCACTCGCGCTCCCTCCGCTACTACCCCCAGGCACCCTAGAGGAATCAACGGGGTTGAGTGTCTTGCCATGCGCACTGCTCTCCGTGGTGCTCCCCATGGCAAACTCGTCCATATTGGAGCGACCAAAGGCACTCATCCCTTGGGCGTGGAGTTTCTCGATGACCGTGGCGTTGTAGGGGGCGACATAACCCTCTAAGATTTTGCTTCCGCAAGTGAGCTCGCTCCCTTTGACATTGATATTGTCTTTCACAAGGATGGGAATCCCGCCCTCTAGGCTATCTCGAATCTCACCCACATAGGCATTCAAGCTACTTTCGCTCACCTTTTTTCTAATCTCTGTTTTGATTTCGCTAAGTGCCTGAGGAGCTAGCTCCATCGCTTGTTTGAGTGTTATCATCTATCTTCCCTTTCCATAAAATTCTTTCACATCTTGTAGGCGGTTCCCCAGCCTAAGCAGAGCCATATCCGCCAACACAAGCGCCACGAGCGCCTCGCACACCACGCCTCCGCGAATCGCCACGCAAGGATCATGTCGCCCTTTGAGCGCACAGATCACCTCATCGCCCTCTTCATTGAGGGTCTCTTGGGGCAAAAAGATCGAGGGGGTAGGCTTGAAATAGACTCGTGCCACCAGCTCTGATCCATTGCTGATTCCTCCCAAAATCCCTCCAGCGTGATTGCTCTTAAAGCCTTCAAGACGAAGAGGATCGTTGTTCTCGCTCCCCTTAAGCCTAGCTGCACTCAAACCCTCGCCAATCTCCACCGCCTTGACCGCATTAAGCCCCATCAAAGCGCCTCCAAGCGCCCCATCAAGCTTGTGATAGAGCGGCTCCCCAAGACCAATAGGCATCCCCTTGGCCCTCACCTCAATCGCTCCGCCAATAGAATCATGCGCTCCTCTGGCCTTCTCTATCTCCTCTTTGAAAAGCTCCTCCATGAGGGGATCTAAGGCGTTCACTACGCTCTTTCTCGCATGGGCAAAGTCACGCACATCGCTTGTGTGCTCTCCTACCTGAAAAACCCCCGAAAAGATGGAGATTCCAAGCTCCTTCAAAAACATCTTCGCCACCGCTCCACCCGCCACTCTTGCGGCGGTCTCTCGCGCACTGCTTCTTCCGCCTCCGCGATGATCTCTCAGCCCATATTTGTAGTGATAGGTAAAATCGGCATGCCCAGGGCGAAAGATCGAGCGAATCGATTCATAGTCACTGCTCTTTTGATTTTCATTAGGAATAAACATCGCCAGTGGCGTTCCTGTGGTGAATCCCTCCATCACTCCACTTAGAATCTCCACCCTATCGGATTCTTTTCTCGGCGTGGAGTAGAGACTCTGTCCGGGTCGGCGGCGGGAGAGTTCGAGGTTCAAAAACTCCTCATCCACTCTAAGCCCCGCAGGCACGCCATCTAGCACGCACCCAATCCCCGCACCATGCGACTCTCCAAAGGTGGTTAGCACCCAAAGCTCGCCCAGCCGATTCATTCACTCTTTCCTTTCAAGGCGCTCTCTTTGGCCTCTTTCTCTTTGCGATGGAAAATCTCTAAGGCAATTCTTGCCGCCTCTTGCTGTGCCTCTTTTTTGCTGCTCCCGCATGCTCTGGCGTATTCGCTCCCTAGCACACAGACCGCCACTTCAAACTCTTTTTTGTGATCAGGCCCGCTAGAGCCAAGAATCACATACTCTGGAGTCTCGCCAAATTTGGCCTGAGTGAGCTCTTGGAGGGCGGTTTTGTAATCCCTAAAAAGCGAACCAAGATCAATTTTTGGATAAACCTCATCCAAGAGGCGATGGACGACCTCGCGCACCACAGAGAGTCCCGTCTCAAGATAGATTGCCCCCATAGTCGCCTCAAAGGCATTGGAGAGCAAAGAGGGCTTCTCACGCCCCTTGTTATTCTCTTCGGCGTTGGAGATAAAGATATGACGCCCCAAAGAGACTCGCTCTGCAAGCTTAGCAAAGCCCTTCTCATTCACCAGCGAGGCGCGCATTTTGGAGAGCTCTCCCTCATCGGCTTTGGGAAATTTCAAAAACAAAAACTCGCCAATCACCAAATCCAAGACCGCATCCCCCAAGAACTCTAGGCGTTCGTTGTTGTAGGGTTTTTTATAGCTTTTGTGGGTCAGGGCTTCAATGAGCAGATTTTTGTTTTGGAAACGATATCCCAATCTCTTCTCAAACTCTTCAATACTCTCCACGGATGTCCTTATCGTTGCTTTTGGGCTTCACTCTTAGCGATCTCATCGCACCTCTCGTTCTCTTCGTGTCCATTGTGCCCGCGCACCCAAATCGCTTTGACCTGGTGAGGCTTGGAGACCTCCAGATATTCGCGCCAAAGGTCAGGATTTTTCACCTTGGCAAACTCCTTTTTCACCCAGCCCAAGAGCCACTCATTAATCCCCCTTACCACATAAGAAGAATCGCTCACCAACTCCACCACACAAGGCTCCTTGAGTACCTTAAGCGATTCAATGACTGCTTTTAATTCCATGCGATTGTTGGTGGTCTCCCTCTCCCCTCCTTTGATGATTCTCTCCTTCTCTCCATAGCGAAGGATTCCGCAATAGCCGCCTGGTCCTGGATTCCCCAATGAGGAACCATCACAGAAAAGAGAGATTCGTTTCATTTCGACTCTTGCGAATTTTAAGGATAAGGCTCCCGCTCAAAAGCTCACCACAAGAGGGGCAACGCTCAAACTCCACAGGGAAAAGACTCTTGCAGGCGTGGCAGCGATACTCAAAGCTAAGATCGGCCTTCTTGGAGGAGTGAAGATTCATCACCCTTAACACCTCCAACTCAAACTTCTCACACGCCTCCGCGTCCTTTACATAGCCCTTGGCACGATAGATATCCATGAGATTCTTGTCCTTTGAAATTATATCAAAAGGGATGCTCTCCCAAGGGATATTCCAGAGCCAATCCATCACCTCCAAAGAGTAGTCGCTCCCCACAATCTTCTTCCAAAAGAGCGGCAACTCAAAACTCTTTAGATGCCCAAGCACCACACGAAAGAGACGAGGCTCATTTTGGAGAAGCTCAAGCAGCTCTTCGCGCTTGCTCTCCAGAGGAAGAAAAGGGTCAGCCAGCACTCTTTTAGCGCTCAAATAGGCGTGATTGAATTTCACGCGCTCACTCTTCTCTCCTAGCTCCAAGAGGCAATCTAGTGCCTCTAGTGCCTCATCAAATTGCCCTAGATTCTCGCAGGCCTGCATGAGCCAAAAAAGCGCCTTGGGATTTCGGGGGGCGTTTTTGAGCACCTCAAGGAATATCTTCTTGGCGCGCTCCAAGAATCCCGCCTTAAAGTAGGTCTCCCCCAGCGATTCCAAAAGAAGCAGCTTCTCGCCGCTTTCTTGGGTCTGCTCTAGCATCGCGAGGTAGATTTTAATCGCCTTGTCATACTCGCCTGCCTTGCTATAGGTCTCGGCTAGAAATCCAAGCGTAGCACCAAAGTCTGCCCCTCTCTCAAAGAGCGCCTTAGCATCCTTATCCACACTAGAATGGTCAAAAAGTTGGGAGAATTTTTTGAGGGACTGTTCTCTTCTTCTTTGGGCACGAAGATTCCAAAAGTAGGTCACCAAAAAGATCACGGCGATGAGCAGTATGAGGATGATGATGCCAAAGAGGGGGTCACGATGTTCGATGAATAGTTCGCCCATAGGTTTGCTTCTTCTTGGGTTTTCGAGGAATTATAGCAAGAGGATGATAAAAGCTGGGTAATAGAGAGGATAGAGTAGAATCCTCCCCATGATTACCGAAGAATCCATTGAACGACTCAAGCAGATGATCGACATCGCTGATGTGGTCGGCTCCTATCTAGAGCTCACCAAAAGCGGCGCAAGCTTCAAGGCTCTATGCCCTTTTCATGGCGAAAAAACCCCTAGTCTCATCATCCATCCGCAGAAGGGATTCTACCACTGTTTTGGATGTGGAGCCAGCGGTGATGCGATCAAGTTTGTCATGGAGTATGAGAAGCTCACCTACCCCGAAGCCATTGAGAAGATCGCTGGACTCTACAATGTCTCCCTCTCCTACACCGATGTCGCCTCCAATGCCCCTAAAAGCTCCCTCCTAGAGAAGCTCTCTAGCTTCTATCAAAAACGCCTAGAGAGCGAACCAAACGCTCTAGAGTATCTGAAAAGCCGAAGCGTACACACCAACATGATCGAGAGATTCGAAATTGGCTACGCTCCCGCCTCGTCGGAGACCTTGCGATTCTTAGAAGGGGGATTCTTCTCTCAAAACGAAGCTCTAGAGCTGGGGGCGCTCGCCGAGGAGAATGGTCGGCTCTATGCCCGATTCATCGATCGACTCACTTTTCCCATCTATGCTCCTAACCGCAAATTGGTGGGCTTTGGCGGTCGAACCATGGGAAATCATCCCGCCAAATACATCAACTCCCCCCAAACCAAGCTCTTCAACAAATCCAAGCTCCTCTATGGCTATCCCCTCGCCAAAGAGGCGATTCTCAAAGAGGGCAAAATCATCGTCACTGAAGGCTATCTAGATGTGATTTTGCTCCATCAGGCGGGATTCTCCTATGCGGTGGCAACCCTTGGCACGGCTCTCACGCTTGATCATCTCCCCCTCCTCTCCAAGGGCGAACCCAAGATTCTCCTCTCCTATGATGGCGACAAAGCAGGAATCGCCGCTGCGCTCAAAGCCTCTCGCCTGCTCGCAAACCACGGGAAAGAGGGGGGAGTGGTGCTCTTTAGCGGGGGGCTTGATCCAGCGGATATGGTCGCCCAAAAGAGAATCGAGGAGCTCAATCGCCTCTTTTTACGCCCCACTCCTTTTGTCGAATTCGTGCTCCAAAAGAGTGTTGAATCGTATGACCTCAGCTCACCCCTCCAAAAAGAGGCTGCGCTCAAGGAGTGCGGAGGGTTTTTGCGCACCCTCTCCCCCCTCCTCCAAGAGGAGTATAAGCCCCTTCTTGCTTCGTTGCTTAAGATTCCTGCTTCGCTCATTCGCACGGTCAAATCTCCTCGCCACCCCCTCGCACCCCCCAAAGAGGGAATCGGCGCAGGAGGCAGCGAGCTGGCAGAGGCGAGCCTTATTAAGACCATTTTGGAGCAGCCAAGGCTTTTGGAGTTTGTCTTGGAATATCTTGATAGCGAGGTCTTTGGCGTCCATCAGGCGGAGTTTGAGCTTTTAAAGCTGGGAGAGTTTGAACACCCCAAACTCCTTCGAATCCTCCTTCAAGAGCGAATCCACCCCTTAGAAGAATCGGTGCTCAAGGAGCAATTGCGCCTCATGTTGCGCCACTTCTATAGCAAAAAACTCAAAGAGATCGCCGCCAACAAGAGCCTTGATTTCAAGATTCGCGCCTTTTGGCTTGGCAAAATCCGCGTCCACTTAGAAAAACTCGAAAAAGGAGGGTTGGTCCCTTATGAAAGCTTTGGCGCTCTTTAGCGGCGGTTTGGATAGTCTTTTGAGCATGAAGCTCATCCAAGAGATGGGAATTGAGGTGGTGGCACTCCACTTCAACATCGGCTTTGGCGCCAATCGCGACAAGCTCGAATACCTCCAAAACGCCACTGCACAGATTGGCGTAGAGCTTAGAGTGCTGGACATCCAAGAGCAGTTCTTCAATGAAGTGCTTTTTAATCCCGTGCATGGTTATGGCAAATACTTCAATCCCTGTATCGACTGTCACGCCAATATGTTTCGCCATGCCCTAAGACTCCTGGAGGGCGAGGGGGCGAGCTTTATTATCAGCGGCGAGGTGATTGGCCAGCGCCCCAAAAGCCAGCGCCGCGAGGCTCTCCACCAAGTGGAAAATCTCACTCAAACCAAAGGGCTCATCCTCCGTCCCCTCTCCGCCAAGCTTCTTCCACCCACCCTTGCAGAGGAGAGGGGATGGGTGGATCGCGAAAAACTCCTTGATATTCACGGGCGAGGCAGGGATCGCCAGCTAGCGATGGCCAAAAGCTACGGGTGGGTCTATTTTGAGAAGCCCGGAGGTGGATGCCTGCTCACCGATAGCCATGTCGCCCTCAAACTCAAAGATATCACCCAAAGACGAAAACCCGTGATGGAGGATATTGCTTTAGTCAAAAATGGGCGCTATCTCATCCTGCCCGAGGGAGCCAGACTGGTGATCTCACGAAACCAAGAGGAGAATCGCAAGCTAGAACGCCCCCATCCCCTCATGGATTTCATCCATCCCAAAGATTGGGTGGGGCCCATCGCGCTTCTGGACAAAGAGGCCAGCCTCCCTGATAGAGCGCTAGCGGGGTCGCTCACGCTCGCTTATGGGAAACATGAGCCTAACCAAGAGTATGAGGTGATGATCGGAAAAGAGAGGCTCACCCTCCGCCCCTTCCCCTCCAAGTCCGAGGCACAGAGATTCATCTTAGGAATTGCCCAAGATCTCCCTAAAAACCCCTGATTTTGGGATAAAAGCGAAAACTTGGGGGCCTTTGGGGGCTTCTTAGGGTTTTGTCTCTTTTGTCCTAAACCCTCCTTTAAATCCGCCGATAGTAGTTTCGTTTAACCACCACAAAAATAAGGAAAAACTATGGAGAGTTTGAACGCAGTGCAGACCTCCGCTTGGTCTACCCTCCAAGCGATGCTGCAAAAGCCCGTGCAAGGACGCACCCCTACTAGCCCCGAGTCACCCGCCCCTTCACCCAAAGCCACCCAGAGCGCCACCAGCACCTCTAAAGTCGAGCAGGGAGGCACCCTCAATGTCGAAAAGACGATTCTTAGCGCCGTTTTGGGTCGAATCTCTCAGGTGAGAGATGAGATTTTAAAAGAGTTTGATTCTCTCTTTAAAGCCCCCACTCAAGGCACCTCGCAAAGCTCCTCTTTTGAGGCAACCCTAAGCACTTCACAGAGCTCTTACCGAGGTCTCTCCCTCACCCAAGGCGAGGATGGCGCCACCCTCTCTTTAGCCTCCATAGAGAATCGCTCCCTCTCCTTTTCGCTCTCAGGCGTCCTCAAAGATGGCAACAAAGAGGTCTCGGTGAATATCGAGGTGACCCTCCAGGAGAGCTTCATCCAAACCCTGCAACTCAACCAAAACACCTCCACCCGACCCGATTCCATCGGAGTAGCCCCCTCAGAGAAGGTCAAGATGATTGATCCTTTGGTGATTGACTATCTTGGAGTGGGCACGGAGCTCTCAGACAAGAGTTTCTCTTTTGATCTTGATTCGGATGGCACTCCTGATCAGATCTCCACGCTCAAGCGAGGTTCGGGATTCTTGGCCTTGGATAAGAACAACGATGGAGTGATCAACGATGGCAACGAGCTCTTTGGCACTCAAAGTGGTGATGGATTCGCCGATTTGGCGCTTTATGACCTCAATGGAGATGGCAAGATCGACAAAAACGACCCCATCTACGCCAGCCTTCGTATCTGGACACCCAAAGAGGATGGCACCTCCAGGCTAATGGGTCTGGGAGAAGCAGGGATTGGCGCGATCTATCTAAACGCTAAAGAGAGCAAAAAATTGATGCAAGGAAGTTCTGGCAATATCCTTGGTATCCAGCGAAAAAGTGCTGGATTTGAGCGGCTAGATGGCACAGAGGGCGAGATTCACCATATCGACTTTGCCAAGCTAAGCGCCACCCAAGCCAACCAAAATCAAGCCCTCAAAAATCATAATCTCTCCACCTACGCCCACTCCATTCCTCTTGGGCAAAGCGTAAACACAGAAGAGGAAGAGAAGGAGATTTTTTCACTACAACTAGCTGAGCTTTGGCTCTCGCTTGATCGAAGCTTCTCCTCAAGCAAAGAGCTCTCCGCCTATAATCTCCTCAATGAGACGATATTCAAAGGCCAGCTCCTTGAAATGAGCGAGGCCAATTTCATCCAAGGCTCGCTCACTCGCGCCCAAAGCCTACTTCGCTAGATTCTCTTGAGGGCTCTTTTAAGAGTGCTTTTTCTTGGCGTACCACGCGCCAAGAAGAGGCCTTGAGAAGAAAAAGAGATTCTTCGCTAGCCAAAATGCCCCCTTCTTCGCGGCGATTCGCTTGATCGCATCCGTCTTGTTATCAGGGAGATTCACCCCGCGCTCCGTGGTGTAGAGGATCTCATAACCCATCGCTTTGGCGGTACGAATGAGCCCTTGGGTGTATTTACCCCTAGGCCAGCAGAGATGGTGGCTCTCTATTCCAAGCCGCTCTTTGAGGAGATTCTTGGAAATTTCAAAATCCTCATGCCACTCCACGTCAGGAAAGTAGTTGTCGCGATGCGTGTGTGTGTGGGAGTGAATATCAAAAACATCACTCATCTGTTTGAGCTCCTCCCAGTTGAGCATCACCCCTCTAGGATTGGTTGAGATAGCCTCTTTGCACTCATTGTGAGAAAGAGCAGCGAACTCCGCCTCCACGCGGCTCGCCTCCTCCACCCACTCCGTGACCACAAAAAGGGTGGCGCGCAATCCATACTTCTTCAAAATCGCATAGGCATAGACATAGTTATCCCGCCATCCATCATCAAACGTGATCAAGACTGAGCGCTTGGGCGGTTCATAATTCCCCCGCTTGAAAGCCAGAAACTCTTCTGAGGTGAGCGTTTTGTAGCCCTTCTTGGCAAGATAGGCCATCTGTGCCTCAAACTCTTTCGTGCTAGAGGTGATAAAACCACCCTCTGGCAACACATGATGATACATAATCACTGGCACACTTCTCACACTAATCCTTTGCATAACCCCTCTAAAGCCCGATTGTTGGGCTTTGAGGAGTGGATAAAATCACTAACGACACTCCAAGCACTCTCTAGAGGAATCTCTAAAAGACACTCACTCCGCTTGCTCCCCCCACAGCCATCTTGACCGCAAGGAACACACTCTCTAGAATCTTGATAGACTCGATGTTTTCCCATGGTTTGTATCCCAGAGCGGCGCTGATACCCGCTCTCTAGGCACTCATTATCCCAGGGCCCCCAATGAAACGCCCCGCTAGGGCCAAAAAAGGCAAGGGTGGGCGTCCCATTGGCCGCGCTTAAGTGCATGATGGCCGTATCCACTCCAATAAAGAATCGAGCCTTTTGGTTGAGGGCAGCGATCTTGGGCAGAGAGAGTCCTCCAAGAATAAGCAAAGGCTCGCTATGGGCGAATGAGGCAATTCTTTCACATCGCCTCTTCTCCTCCTCATCATCGCTACAGGTGATCACCGATCTCAATCCCCGCTCGTTCCAAAGCCGATCGATGATCTGCGCCACCAAAGAGTCATCCAAGCATTTAAAAAGCCAGCGACTCACGGGGTGGATATGGACAAACTCACTCGGAAGCTCTGGCAATCCCTCCTCTTGAAGGGCTCCTAGGCTCACCCTCTTGCTTTTAATCTCCACCCCTAGCACCCTAAGCGCCTCCAAATTGGAATCGACCGTGTGCTTCATCCCTTGCTTGGGGATGTAGTCATGATAGATTCGCTTCACCCAGCCCTTTTTGGGTTCAAAGCCAACCCTTCTCTTCGCTCCACTTAAAAGGGCCAAAAAAGCACTCCGCTCCCCCTCTGTCAAAGAGATGACTATATCATATCGATGCGCCCTGATCTCTCGAACCAAAGCCACCTCCGCCCGAATCCTCCCCCACAAACCAAGAGAGGCAAGAGCCGCTCTTGGGTAGAGATGATAAAAAGAGAGGAGAGGATGGTCTTGGATGATTCCCTCGCATCCTTGGTTGATCAGCACTCCAATCTCACAATCCTCTCCATAGTGCGCCTTGAGATTCTCAAAAAGCGGCGTGATAAGCAGGACATCTCCGATATGACGAAGCTTGGTGAGCAAGATTCTCATACGCGATTAGCCTCATAGAGTTTGATATATTTCCAAAAGACGCTCTGCGCATTGTAAGCAGAGATGAGAAACCCTGCATACCCATCAAGGAATCCCCTCTTTAAAAGATAGCTCCTCGTAAAACTCCAAAGCGAATGTCCTAGTGCCTTGAGAGGCGAGGAGGATTGGCGAGCTTTGTGCTGTTTGGCATAGAGGTCAGAGTAGGATTGAATCTTTTGGAGAAAGTCTCGCGCCCCCGCAAAAGGATGGTGAGAGATGTGGCCATGAAGCTTCACCTCTTCTAACCTCCCCCCCTCTAGCTTCACCACCTTCTCGTGCACCTCGCTTTCATCAAAGTCGGCCACCCTTTTGTGATAAACCCCAAGGAATCGATCCTCTCCCCATCCACATCCACGAATTCGCCTCCCCTGATAGTGGTTGTGCACATCATAGGAGTAGCCTTTTTGCGGATCCAAAGGCGTGCTCAAAAGCTCATCGACAAGCTCTTTAGAGGCGATTTCATCACTATCAATGGAGAGAATCCAATCATTTCTCGCTAGCTTAGCCCCCAGTCTTTTCATCGGACCAAAGCCTATAAAAGGATGGAAATGGAGCGAAACATTAGAAAAAGAGCGGGCGATCTCTAGCGTCCTATCCACCGAGCCATTATCCAGCACCACCACCTCATCCAGTCGCTCTAGCGCTTTAAGCACGCTTTCTAAAAGTCGCTCCGAATCTTTGACAAGAATCACGGCCGAAATCTTATTCATGGCGATAGATCTCCTCATATTGATTCTTGAAGCGCCGATGAAACCAGAACCAATCATCAGGCTTCTCGCGGATAATTTTCTCAGTAGCCTGAGCTTGGCGTTGGGTGGCCTCTAGAATATCTCGCTCCATATCCTCGCTCCTCTCCACTAAAAAGGGCTCGTCAAAACAGATGGTGTGACGCGTGTAATCTCCGCTGCTCTTCACAAACGCTGGCAAGATATACGCCCCAAATCGCCGCGCCAAAATTGAGGCCGAAGGGGTGTGGCGCACGCGCTTGCCAAAGAAATCAACCAAGATTCCCTCTTGATCGCTCGTATTTTGATCGACTACGATTCCTAGATTCTTCCCTGCTTTGAGCGCACGCACCAGCTCCCTCATGGCGCCATTTTTATTCACCAGCGTGATTCCAAAGCGCTCTCTAGTCTTAAAGATCATCTCATCAATCACCGCATCATCAAAGAGTCTCCCCACGATTGCAAGTGGGAGATAGCGCAGACCAATAAAAAGTGAAGCGAGCTCCCAGCTCCCATAATGAGCCGTGACAATAATCACGGGTCGCCCCTCTTGGAGCACTCTTTGAATCGGCTCTTCACTCTCCACTTCAAGGCTAGAGAGAAGCTCCTCTTGGCTCATCACTCCTAGGCGCAGAAAATCAAAAACATTATAGACGAGGCTCACATAGCAGCGCTTGATGATTCGCTCCTTCTCCTCTTGACTTAGGCTCTCTCCATAAGCAAAATTGAGATTGGCCATGGCATCCTTGCCGCGCTTGTTGTCCAGCCTCGCCAAGAGCGCGCCTATGGCTTTGGCCAACCCCAAAAGCACCTTTGGCGGGAGAAGGTGAAAGAGGCGTGAGGCGAGGAAGAAAAGCCTCTTTAACATCCAATCCCTCATAAAACCTCCTCGATTCTCTCTCTCACCTCTAAAGGGGATATCTTCGCGATGGAGAAGTCTCCCTTGTCATAATCGCTCGCCCCCTCGGCTCGAAGGGCTCGATTCCGCTCCCCCTCTAGGGCGAATCGCTCCAAGGGAGTGTTGCCAAAGAGCGTCACCGAGGCTCTCTCCATCGCCCAAGCCAGATGAGTGACCCCCGTATCGCCTCCCACCACTCCATCCATAAGGCTCACCAGTGCCTTCACCTCATCCAAATTAAGCTTAGGCAACAAGATCGCATCAGAGTGATTGCAGGCGATAAACTCCGCACTCAAAGGGTCATTATGCCACAAAAGATAGACCTCCTCAGGGCATAGCCTTGCAAGCTCCAAGAATCGCTCTTTGGGGTAGATTTTGTTGCTCTTAGAGGCCTCCAAGACCAAAAGAATCTTCTTTTTTGGGCTCACCTTTAATAGCACACGCACACGCTCTAACGCCTCTTTAGAGTATCCAAAAGCCTCTTTGAGGCGCAGAGGCTTGGAGATAGAAATGCCCAAAGATTCGCCCAGTAGTTTGGCGTTGCGCTTTAGGATGTGCTCCTTGTAGGAGATGTTCACTCCATGGTGATAAAAGAGCGCCCCCAAGCCCTCTTTGGCCGAAGCGCGATCAAATCCCCATCGCTCTTTGGCTGGAATAAGTGAGGCAATCAAGGCGGATTTGAGCAGCCCTTGCGCATCGATCACTCTATCAAAGCGCTCCAAGCGCCCTAGAGCTCTAGCCATCTCAAGGAGCGAGCGAACATCTCGGCTCTTCCATGCCCGCTTCAGGGGGAGCGGATAGAGCGTATCAATCCAAGGAGAATTCTCAAGCAAGGGGGCAAAAGCCTCATCCACCACCCAAGTGATAGAGAGCTCGGGCAGAAGCTCTTTTAAAAGCGGGAGAAAAACCCCTAGATGGATGAGATCACCCATCGCGGAAAGTTTGACGATTGCAATTTTCACGGGATTAGGACTTCTCGAAAATCACAGCGATGGGGGCTGGTTTGGCGAGCTTCTTTGCCTCTTCTTTGGCAAGATAGAGGTCATGAGGCGAAGAGACCGTGAGCACCCCATTTTTGTAGCCAAATGCAAACCCCTCTGCGTCATTCCCCAAGCTCAAGCATTCCGCCAACCCAAGAATAAAACTAAGCCACTGAAGCGTGAGCAAAGAGGGCATGAGCGTCTGCACATGGGCAATGGCTGAATCTTTAGGAATTTTCTTGTTGTGATATTCAACCAGTAACGCGATGATGGCGCGATCTTTGTGGGAGAATCCATAGGTGAGGCTGTGGAGCAAAAAGTAGCTGCCGTGATGGTGATGATCGTAGTAGCTAAGTGCTGTGCCAATATCGGCCAAGCGCGCCGCGATTCCTAGATGATATTTGTAGCCCTCATCGATTCGGTGGCGCTCCAAAAGGGCGTCAAAAAGCTCTAGGGCGTTTTTCTTGATACGCTTTCCACGATTCTCATTAAGACAGAATCGATCAATCAGGCTTCGCACGCTGGGATTAAAATTGACGGGAAAGATGAAGTTATGCCCCCGCAACAGGTCGCTTAAAAAAACCCCCTCGCGCACGCCCACGCCACTAGTGACCACCTCTTTGGCGCCAAAAAGCTTCAAAAGAGCGGTGAAGATGAGCGCTCCTCCGCGAATCGTATCGAATCGATCCTCTTTGATGCCAAACTGTTTAAGTTTAAGCACCTCTGAGGAGTAGATCTTGGTGAAGGTCTCCAGATGGGACAAGGTAGGGTATTCAAATCCATGAATCGTATCAATGGGATAGCTAGTGCTCTTCATGATCGCCTTAGAGAGCGCCCTAATCGTGCCCCCAATACCAAAAACCCTCTCGCTTCGGAAGTTCTCAGGAATCTTCTCTAGCTCCTTTTTGACAAAAGCGACCGCCTCTTTGAGTGAACCTTTTTTGTCAAAAAAGAGCTCTTTGAGGCGAATCGTGCCAATGTCTAGGGAGATGAGCTCTTTGATCTTCCCCCCTTTAATCACCGCACACTCCGTGGAGCCTCCGCCGATATCGATGGTGATCCCCTCTCTATAGGGCAGGAGGTTGAGCGTAGCAATGGCCCCATAAAAGGCCTCTTTCTCCCCCTCAATCACCTTGATGGAGACCCCCGCCTCAGCTCTAGCGCGTGCTAGAAACTCCCCCGCATTGGGCGCATCTCTGAGTGCGCTGGTGGCCACACAAAAGATCTTCCTCGCCCCTCGCAGACGCGCGATGGCCATAAACTCCTTAAGCGCTTTAATGGCGCGATCCATCGGAGCGCCTTGGAGCATTCCCCCGCTCTCATAGCTCTCTTCGGAGATTCTCACGCGACTCTTAATCTCCTCCACTAGATGGAATCCAAAGCGACTCGTGCGCTGGAAAATGGCCATCCTCGCGGAGTTAGAGCCTATGTCGATAACGGCGGTGATCTTAGCCATCACTCTTCGTTTTGCAACTGCTCAAACTTATACTTCAGCTCTTCAACACTCTCGACATTGTCGGGATCAGGGATGATCGCATCCACAGGACAAGCCCCCACACAAGAGGGCTCATCATAGTATCCCACACACTCCGTGCATCGATCAGGGTCGATCATATAGGTAGGATCACCCTCATCAATCGCCTCATTGGGGCACTCTTCCCGACACGCATCACAGGCGATGCACTCTTCGGTAATCATCAACGACATATTCGCCCTTTACGCAAAATTTCAAAAGCCATCTTTTAGCCAAAAAATTCTTATTTTTTATTTAAAGGATAGATATCTAAAAGCGCCTGCGTCACATCTTTTTGACGCATGAAGTGCTCCCCGATCAAAAAGGCATCCACTCCAATCCCATGAAGCTCTTCTAGGGTCTTGGGGGAGGAGAGTCCACTCTCAGCGACAATGATCTTGCCTTGAGGGATGAGCGGGATGAGCTCATGGCAGAGATTCATATGCATCTCAAAGGTTTGGAGGTCTCTATGGTTGATGCCAACAATATCCGCTCCAGCCCAGATCGCCTTGGTGAGATCCTCTTTGTTGTGAACCTCTACCAACACCTCAAGCCCCAAGTGTCGGGCGTATTCGAGCAACTCCTTGAGCTCACTAGCTTTGAGCGCGGCAGCGATGAGGAGGATGAAATCCGCCCCATAAACCAAAGCTTCAAGAATCTGATAGGAATCGATGATGAAATCCTTGCGCAAAAGAGGCATAGGAACATAGCGTCGCACCTGCGTGATGTATTCTAGATTCCCTTTGAAGTAATGAGGCTCTGTGAGAATTGAGAGAGCGTCCGCCCCTCCTAGCTCATAGGCCTTGGCAATACTCACGGGCTCAAAATCTTCACGGATGATTCCCTTGCTGGGGCTTGCTTTTTTGACCTCAGCGATGATTCTATAGGGGCGCTCTGGCGTGCTTTGGAGCGCTTTTTTCACATCGCGGGGCATATAGGGGTTATAGGCGAGCGAGCGCCCCAGCCACTCCAGAGGATACTCTTTTTTGCGATTTTCTAGCTCTTCTCTGGTCTTTTGAACAATCTCATCTAATATCATTCATGCCTCTCTATTTGGAACTTTTCTTGGCGCATTTTTGAATCAATCGGTAGTGCTCTAACATCTCCTCTTCGGCCTCAATCTCACTCAAAGGAATCTTCTCCATCTCGCTTAGCGCACGCTTGCACTCTCCTAGACGATAGTAGCCCCAAGCCAAAGAATCTCGATAATGAGGAGAATCGGGAAGTTGCTCTAGCGCCTCTTCTACGAGTTTAATGCCCTCTTCCACCTTCACATTGTGATCGATGAGAAGGTAGCCAAGGAAGTTGAGATAGACATGATCTTGGCGCTCCTGCAGGTAGATTCGGAGCTTTGATTCAATCGCTTCAAGGAGCTTGGGATCATTTTGATTCTTGGCGTTTTCATACTGAAGCATCGCCTCCAACCCCAAAAAAGTGACATCATGCTTGATGGCGTAGAGATGCTCGGCTTGTTTTTGGGCTTTTTGGAGGGAGCCTGTGAAGCGATAGAGGTCTAGGAGAACCTCTGGCTCCACCCCACTCCTCTCTAAGAACAAAATCGCCTTATCATACTCTTTGCGATAGAGGAGAACCTCTAAAAGTGCTTTGGCGTAGCGCTCTTCGCCAAACTCTTCATAGAGCTTCTTGTAGGTCTCCTCTAGTCGTGCCAAGTCCTGCTTTTCACGATAGAGACTCGCGAGTTTTTCGCAGACCATCTCGCTGCAGCCTTTGATTCGAGAGTGAGATTCGAGATAGGCGATGGCTTTGTCTCGATTTTTCAAAAAGAGCACCTGAGTGGAGGTGAGCCGATCTAAAATCGCCTCGTCTTGGTGGAGTGAATAGGCGCTCTCCAAATATTTTTCTGCCTCCACATAATCCTGCTTCACAAAGTAGAGTGAGGCCATAAGCTCATAGTTCTCTTCGCTCTTCTCCACGCCAAGCAATCTCCTTGCCTCCGCCAAAGCCTCAGGAAGCCGATTGAGCGAGGCAAAAACCCCGATGAGTGCTCGCCTCACCTCCATGTCTTTAGGCTCCACCTCCAAATAGATTAGAGCGTCTTCGCGCGCTTTGAGATAATCCCCAATCGCCACATTAAGTGCGATGGCCTCCTTGAGATACTCTAGGCTTCCTAATCTCTTGTAGAGCATCTCAAAAATCTCCACCGCGCGTCTTGGGTCGTTACGATCAAGCGCATCAAAAGCGAGAAGAATATAGCCATCCTCTTCAAAGGTTTGGATCGCCACGGGAGTTTTGGGGTTGCTCTCCAGCGCCACGCCCGCACACCCCCAAAAGAGGGTCAAAACAAGAATTATAAAGGTTCTAAAAAAGGGCATTGCTGGATCACCTCATCAAGATTTTGGCCTCGGTTGGATTCCCAAAAGGGAAAATCGCGGCACTGTTTAGGTCTATGTTCGTATATCATACACTCTTTTGCCTCTTCATCAAAAAAGATACAGGCATACCCCTTGCCCCCCTTCTCTCTCTTCTCAATAAGCGAGTAGCGAGTGCCCACTTTTTTGAGATATAAAGCGCCAAAACGCTCTAGCTCCATTCCCAAAAAGGCGGCGATTCCCTCCATCTCTTGAGGGGTTAGAAAGATATAGCCACTCTCGCCACAGCAGCAAAAGCCGCCACATTTTTGACAAGCCTCAGGGGCAAAAGCAAAAAGAAATCCCTCTTGGATGATTAGAGTTGACATTTGATACTGTGCGTCCTTGCCGCTTTGAAGATCGATTTTGCCTCGCTAGAATAATCCTCGCCCTCATAGACCACTAGGGGTGGGAGAACTTTGAGCGGACTTTTGGAGGAGAGTCTGGCTTGCACCATAATAAGCGTCGCCTCCTTAGTGATTCTAGGGTGAACAAAGCGCACCGTTTCAGGATTAAAACCCTTCTCTTTGAGCTCAAAAAAGACACGATCACTCTGCTTGGCGTCAAAACAGAAGATGAAACTTCCCCTTGGTTTTAAGAAGCGCTTCAACTGCAAAAGGCACTCTTTAAGGGGGAGATTCTCCTCATATCGTGCCGCCAAAATGGAGGGGTTTTGACTCTTTAAAACATTGCGATGGTAAAAGGGGGGATTGGAGAGCGCGAGATCAAAAGGAGCCAACTCCCCTATTTGGAGTGAGAGAAA